>NZ_QMFZ01000076.1:0-18237 GCF_003294055.1 Burkholderia reimsis | reverse complement strand
AGCGCGGGTCGGGGTCATTGGGCGCATTGCTGTCGACCCAGAGGACGGTGCGATCTTGCTCGTCACCCGGTGCCGGCCGTGGGCCGAAGGCCAATGCGAAATTCGTGCTGAAGGATCGGCCGCCGAACTCGTTGCGCACGAATTCGGCGCCTTCGGTCTGTGCCCAGTCGAACGCAATCAGGGTCTTGTTGCGCTGGTAGTAGACCTTGCGCGTCTTGCGGTTGAAGTAGAAGTTGGATAACCGCTTGATAAAGAAGATGCGGTACCAGACAAGAATACAAACAAACGCGGGAAACACCATGATTATCGAGTAACCTATCAATAGATCGGCACTGACATTCCCCGTGAAAAATACCAAGTACGTAATGACAAAAACGCCAGCCAAGGTCATGGAGATATACATCTTTCCCATGAATATGGAATCCGCTACCGACGGATTCCGTAGACAGAGGACATCCCGATCAACGCTGACCAACTGATCGCGGATGGCCGGCGCCACACCAGTACGCGTCTGTCGAGAAAATCGCCATGTCATCGCCATCGGTTCAACGCTCCAATTGAAATTGCTCGGTGGCCTGTGCGCTTTCATCCAGGCCCTGATTAGGCATGTAATAGATGCGCAAAGCCATCCGGTAGACCTCCGTAACTTCCTTCTTGAAATGGATGACCAAGCCGCTGCGTGTGTCATAGCAGGTCGGGTTACCGACAACGCAGATGTTGCCTTGCTCCAATATCTCGGACCAATGGCTTTGCCCCATAACATAGCCGCGTAGCAGGACCGCGAATTCCACGGTGGTCGTGGTTTGTGGTACCTGGTTTGTCGCGATCCTGCCCCAATCCGGGTATGACCACTTCAACAGTTTGCGGTGCCAGGTGCTGTCGATGCCTTTGATCCCGATGGCCTCGGCGTCTTTCTTGGTCAGCAGCACAGGGGCGTAATAGGCGGCGTACCAGGCCTTGATTTCTTCGTGGACGCCGGGAAACGGCGGCAGTTTCCCGTTGGCGTCCAGCTTGATGTCATCGCGCTTTTCACCATCGTTCAGGCGCTTGCCAAAGATGCCGCGTGCCGCCCAGAGTTCGATGGGGCTATGGCGGCGCGCATCTGACTGAGAGTGGAGCCAAACCCCGCCGGCAAGAACGCCTGCCCCGATAAGCACAATCGCAGCGGCAGCCCAGCCGGCTACCGGAACCACGGCTGTCGGACCTGCAATGGCCAAGCCACCTTCCAAAATCGCAGCGCCGCCAAGCAAAACCAGCAAGCCACCTCCTGCCGTGTAGGCAGCTGCTATGTCGTCCCCGTTTTCGGATTGCCTTTGAACCTTTGCTACATCAGACGCAAATCCGGCCAACATCGTCGGATACCCCAACAACCGACTGAACAGATTGCCGGTAATAAAACTCATCACGCCGTTACCGAACGCCATACCAGGCGCGTTGGCGGTGTAGCGCAGCACGATGATCTTATAGGTGGAGCGAGCGCTGGCGCCCGTTGCCACCAACGCTCCAGTCACACCCAAGATGGCGGAAGCGAAGCCCGCCGCGTTTTCGAAGGACGGGTCGCTGCAAAGGCTGGCATAAGCGCTCTTGAGAGCGATGACGTTGAAGTAAAGCATGGCGACGTTCAGTGCGCCGCCCCCGGCGGTGGTCGCCAGCGCAGCGATATTAGGGCGTACCCGCTTGATCAATGTCGCTTCGACGGTGACGGTACGGCTGCCACTGACACGTACGCGCTTGATCTCCTCGAAGTCCGCCATGCCGGACTTCACGAACTTGTCCACCTCTTTGCTGAGGGGATCGGTTAGCGACTTCGTGTTGGTGACACCGTAGCGTGCGCTTAGCAGACCCAAGGCCTTCTCTGCATTGGCTTCGGCAGCGGCGGCGAGCACCTGCTGACGCAGGTTGCGGCTGGCGTCCCAGCGGGTCTTGCCCTGCAGGCGCTTGAGCGTCACGGTGGTCACCGCTTCGGCGGTGAGATCGGTGATGCCGGCGGCGGCCGGGAAGCGCCCGGCCAGACCCTCGATGACGCCATCGGCAGCGCCCAGCAGCACGCCCACCGCATCGGCCTTCTGCTTGAACGGGTTGTATGGGGCGAGCGCGAGATAGAGCGGACTGTCGTGCTGGTCCAGCCAGGCGCTCAACCGTTGGAAGCGCGCATCCTCGTCGTCCGTACCCGGCAGGGCCTGGCTCATAGGATGGAGCATCAAGGCCAGGGTCATTTCGAGGCCCCGGGCGGACGACTGCTCATCGCGGTCATAGGTGGCCAATGCAGCAGCCAGACTGGTGGGCTCGTTGCGATGGCGGGATTCGGCGGTAGCCAGCCATTGGTCGTGGTCGGTGCAGGCCTGGAGCGCGGTGCGCAGGTGGTTGCGTAGTTGCGCTTCGCGTTGATCGCGTTGGGCCAGGAACTGGTGGTATTTGGCGGTATCGATACGATCGCCCAGGCGGTTGCCGATGGGTGACACCCCCTTGTCGGTGAGCACCTGGTAACGCAGTTCGGAGGGCGTCGCCCGGCGCTGCTTGCCCCCCACCTGCTTGTGCTGATACTCGTCGCGTAGCTTGACCAAGTCGTCTGGCTTGGGCTTGTTGACGGGGTACATGCTTTGCAGCGTTTGATCCAGCACCGCGGCGACCAAGTTCTTGTGGTGGTAGTCCTTGCTTTGGGCGCTGAGTTTTTCCACGTCCAGGCGGAAGCAGGTGGGCACGCTGGGCACTTGGGGCTGGTCCTTGCCTTGGCCCGCGGCAGCCTGACCCTGCTGCGTCGGCAGAATGTCGCGCAGTTGATGCTGATAGGCGGCAACCGACAGGCCGAGATCCAGGCTGATGCCTTCTGCGTCGTTGAGCGCGACCACCACGGGCACGCGCGGCTGGGTGAAGCGATAGTGCTGACCCTGGGCCAGGAAGGTGCTGACGGGCAAGTCGTCCTTGCTGGCGTGGCTGCTCCAGTTCAGGGCGATGCGCTGGCTCTTGGGCTTGCAGTCTTCAACCCACTTGCTCAGGGCACTGGCGGGCAGCACGTGCGGCTGGCTGGACGGGGCCTTTTCACCGGAGGTCAGCTCGGCCATGTCGAGCCGGCGCATATGGCGCTGGCGCATGGCCGGGTCGGACGTGATCCTGGTGGTCATGGCGTTGGTCCACAGGTGCGGGCTGTAGCCGATCCAGACCTCTTTGGCCTTGTCCTGGCAGGTGTCGGCCCACACCCAACCCATGCTGTTTCCGGTTTTGTAACGATCCTTGCGGTGGTACTGCTCGAGGCTGCCGTACTTGAGTTCCTTGTAGCGCCCTTCACCGTCGTATTCGTGGATGACCAGCTGTTCGCCCTTCGTTCCTTTCATGAACACGTAGACGTAGCCCGGTCGCAGGGCGCGCAGGGTGTAGGCCGAGCGCTTGAGCGGCTTGAAGCCCTTTTCCAATTTGAAGCCAGCGTCGGCATATCGGTAGAACGGTGCCTTGTCGTCGCGCGGCACGATGGCATAGCGAATCGGCAGGATGGGCACGCGCGAACTGCACGAAGGAGCCGAGGACGAGCCACCGGCCGTGGGCTTAGTCATGGGAGGACTCCTTCGTGTTCGCCAAGGCGGCGAGCTGGCGCACCCGCGCCTGCGGAGATTCAGTGAGGTCGTTGAGGATGGCGACAGCTTCCCTGTCTTCGAGCAACCAGGGATGACGAGCCACCAGGTCGACGTAGCGTCTCGCCACGTCGTCGTCGCTGATGTAGAGCTGAGCAGCGACCTGCAACAGTTGGGCGACCCACTGCCGGATGTCATCGAGGGATCGACGCGCGTGCTGCGGCAGTGCCTGGACTTCGTAGCTGCGGCTGAGCAGGAAGTGCTCGCTGGTGTTGGCGTCGAAGCGGGTCCATTCGTGTGGCCGCAAGGTGAACGGCGCGGCGTTGTCGTCACGGCTGGGCGTGGCTGTGCGATCCAGGCGCATCCACGCCTTGACCGGCCCCCAGTGGGTACGCCAAAGCAGGCTGGTCATGGGACCGAGCCATACGTTGCGCTGATCCTCGTCGAGGGCATCGAGCCACGCGGCGAGGTGGTGAGGCTGGATGTCGAGATGCGCCTGGCTCTCGTCCGGCAAGGCAATCTGCACGAGGCTGCTGAGATGGGTGGCGAGCGTGTCCAGGTCAGCGTCGGCGCCGATGACGACGGCACCTCCGACGGGCACCCATTCAGCCAGCGCGTGCTGCATCAGGGCATGCTGCGCGGTGGCGTCCACCAACAGGGGGCCTTGGTCGTAGATATCGTCGAGCGAGCCGTGCTGCCAGAGCCAGGCGCGATGCGGAAACGGGTCCCACGCCTGAACCAGATCCAGTACCCCGGGCGCGTAGGCGGGCTGCCACTCCCCTTCCTGCGGGGGTGGGCGGTAGACCCAGTTCTGCAAGGGCACGGTCATCAGCAGAAGATGGCGGAAGGGGCTGTCGGGTAGCGCGTCTACAGGAAGGTCCAGGCGCTGCCATGTGAGCAGCGGCGACGCCGGTGTATTGATCATTTCGCTCGCCCCCCCAGGCAGGTGCAATCAGCGAGCGGACATGTGCCATCCGGACGGCGACCGCACCGCCGATCGAGCGGCTTGCCGGAGGCCGGTGCACCCGTAATGGCGAAGGGATTGCTCGCTCCCCCGCTCTGCTGGGTCATCGGCCCGTTCGTACGAATCGCCACGCCTTCCAGCGTGATGCCGCCGTTGTCGATGCGCACGGTGCCACCGGGGCCTTTGACTTCCAGTACTCCGGCGGCCCGGATTTCATAGACCTTGGTGCGATGCCGAATGGCTTGACCCGCCTCCAGCTCGGCATGGCCTGCCACGCGCTGTTTCAGATGCCCGCCAATATCGACCGTGTGGTTGGCTGCGGTCTTGTCGCGACGATGGTTGCCGACTTCCTCCGTGCGGTCCTTGCCCGTGTGGATGGTGTGGTTTCGGCCGATGCTCAGGAAGTCGTCCTGCCCGATATCGTGGCGGCGGTCCTGACCGATGGTGACCTGCTCGTCGTGGCCCACGGTTTCTTTGCGGTCGTTGCCGATGGCGATGGTTTCGTCGTGTTCGACCTGCTCGCTGCGGTCGTTGCCGACGAAGGTGGTTTCGTCGTGGTTGACGTGGATGTTCTGATCTTTCTGCGCGTGGACGTAGATTTCCTCTTGATCCTTCTCGTCCTCGAAGCGCAGTTCGTTGTAGCCCTCGCCCTTGTGCGTCTGGCTTTTGATCGTCATCCGCGTCTTGTGCCGCGGCAGTTCGTACGGCGGCAACTGCAAGCGGTTGTACGCCCGCCCGATGATGAGAGGCTGGTCCGGATCGCCATCCAGGTTGACCACGATCACTTCCTGCCCGATACGCGGGATCGCCATGTGGCCCCACGTCGCGCCGGCCCAGTTCTGCGCGACCTGAATCCAGCACGAGCTGTGCTCGTCGTACTTGCCTTCGCGATCCCACGGGAACTGCACCTTCACTCGGCCGTACGCGTCGGTGTAGATCTCTTCGCCTTCCGGACCCACCACGGTCGCCGGCTGCGGGCCGTCGATGCGCGGCCGCGGCAGCGGCTCGGCGCGCCACTCCGCGTCGTCGGGCACCAGCACCGCTTCGTAGCGGTAGTGCGTGCCTTGCTGCGCGTCAGCACCCTCCTCCGCCTGGCTGGTGTATTGCACGCCGTGATGGACGATGCTGACCGGACGCCAGCCGCGGTTCATGTCCTCGCGCGGGTGGCCGGTGAGATCGAAAGCGACTCCCGGTTGCAGGCGCGCATCGTCACCGTTCACGTTGGCCATACGCGCATCGCGACGGTGACCGCGCAGGCGGTCCTGCGTAAAAGCCTTGCCGCTGGATTCGTGCTTGCAGCGGCCCGGATAGTCGTAGCGCGCGTAGCCGCGGCCCTGATGATCGAGGTCTGTGCCCTCGCGCGGGTACTCGTGCAGAAAGCGCGGGCTCTTGAACGTGTAGTCGCGCTGCACCTGGCGCGCGGTACGTACGTTCTCGGTGTAGGCAAACTTGCGCAGGCACGGCGCGGGCTGATCACCACCGGGCGTCGGGTTGTACAGCACCGGTTCTCCCTGCTGCCGACCGTAGATAAACAGGCGATCGCAGTGGATCAGGCGATGCCTATCGGCCTTGTGCTGGAAGGCGTAGAAGAAGCCTTCCTCGCGCAGGATGCGCTCGATGAAGTCGTAGTCGGTGTCGCCCGCCTGCACACAGTATTCGCGCGCCAGATGCTCGTTAGTGACACGCTGCTCATAGTCCAGCGTTTGGTTGTGTGCCTTGAGCACGGCCGTCGCGATCTCGGGCACGCTCAAAGTCTGGAAGATGCGCCAGTCGGAGGACAGCTTCAGACGCGCCAGGCGCGGCTCGACCACCGCGGAATAGCGAGTACGTCGAAATCCCGTATCACGCTGCACGAACGATGAGATGGCGCCATGCACGTAGCGCACCGGCTGCCCACCCTGCCAAATCGTGAGCAGGCCGTTGCGGTCAAGCACCTCGCCAAAGTCGATGGCGGGATTCGTGCTGGCCAATTCCACCTGCAACAGGAAGGTCTCGGACAGGCTCTCGTGCAGGGTGAACTCGACGACCTCGAACGATTCGTTGCCAGCGGTGAAGGTAAAGCGCAGGTCAGACTGGGTGAAGCACAGGTCGGATTGCATGGGCATCGTGAGCTCTCTGCCACAACAAACCTATCGCGTCTTGCGTCGCCCGATAGATGGTGGCGAATGAATGGCAAACGCACAGGCCAGCGCGGAACTTTCGCCGAGTCGGCCGTCGCAGATGGACATCCATGAACTTCCTACCTTGACAGGCTGCACAACTGCCCTGGTCAGCGGCATTGGAAAACAGAAGCGCCCCGGTGACTCGCATCAGTGATGCAACGCAGTCTCTCAGGAGAGTCGATGGTGTATGACAGCGCATGCTGGACGTCCGGCAGCGATAGTTATCTATTGCCACACTCGCGTCTATGGGACAAATTCGAAAACAGTTGCATTCGAAACTAAACCACGGCCAGTCGAATGAAAGGTCACAGACAAAGAACGGTGGCGAGACAAGTATCTGAACGGATTCGGGCAGAAGCGCCGCAAGATCGCCAATTTCTTACCGCGTGGTCAATGCGAATCCGGCATCGGTCTCCGCCGAAAGCCAATGCCGGCACCCAGTGCATGCTGTTCTCGATGCGCCAACACGCTCGCCGGCCTACGCAACTCACGCTGCGCCGGAACGCAGGTTCGACACGTAGTAACGCCGCACGCCGTCGCGAAACAGCCTGCGCCACCACGTATCCGCTAGAATTGCGCCACGCGCGTTCCTGTCCTGTGATCGCGCCCCGATCCATCACCATCCCGACGAACCATCACGCGAACGGCTGCACCGCGCCCCGCCCTTTCGCGCGGACGCCGCTCGCCACGACCGCGCAATACCGGCGCCCTTACCCGACATGCCGGGGCGCCCAACCGAATTCAGCTGGAGAAAAATCCGTGTTTACCTGCCGAAACCAGAGCTGCGGCACGCAGTGGGAACAGTCCGACGTCGTCATCAAGGACGAAGGCCAGGGGCTGCTGTTCCGCTGCCCGCTGTGCGGCGCCCGCAACTACCTCGAGCGCTTCGAGGACGATGAAGGCAACGTCGCCTACGAACAGATGGAAGGCAAGCCTTACCTCGGAGACCTCGAATGACCCAGCCGACCGCCACGCCCTTCAGCGCGCTGCCGCTGACGCCGGCCACGCTCGCCAACCTCGCCCAGCTCGGTTATGTCGACATGACGCCGATCCAGGCCGCGAGCCTGCCGATCGCGCTGGCCGGCCAGGACCTGATCGCGCAGGCGAAGACGGGCAGCGGCAAGACCGCCGCGTTCTCGCTCGCGCTGCTGGCCCGCCTCGACGCGCGCCGCTTCGACGTGCAGGCGATGATCCTGTGCCCGACGCGCGAACTCGCCGACCAGGTCGCGCAGGAAGTGCGCCGCCTCGCACGCGCCGAGGAAAACGTGAAGGTGCTGACGCTCTGCGGCGGCACGCCGATGCGCCCGCAGGCGCAGAGCCTCGAGCACGGTGCGCACATCGTCGTCGGCACGCCGGGCCGCATCATGGATCACCTCGATCGCGGCAACCTGAAGCTCGACGCGCTGAACACGCTGGTGCTCGACGAAGCCGACCGGATGCTCGACATGGGCTTCTTCGACGACATCGCAAAGGTCGCACGGATGTGCCCGACCACGCGCCAGACGCTGCTGTTCTCCGCGACCTATCCGGACGGCATCGTCAAGCTGAGCCAGCAGTTCCTGCGCAATCCGAAGGAAGTGAAGCTCGAGGAGCGTCACGACAACAGCAAGATCCGCCAGCGTTTCTATGAAGTGACGGAGAACGAGCGTCTGCATGCGGTCGGCCAGTTGCTGAACCATTACCGGCCGGTGAGCACGATCGCGTTCTGCAACACGAAGCAGCAGTGCCGCGACCTGCTCGACGTGCTGCACGCGCAGGGCTTCCACGCGCTCGCGCTGCACGGCGAGCTCGACCAGCGCGAACGCGACCAGGTGCTGATCCAGTTCGCGAACCGCAGCTGCTCGGTGCTGGTGGCAACCGACGTCGCCGCGCGCGGGCTCGACATCGCGCAGCTCGAAGCCGTGATCAACGTCGACGTGACGCCCGATCCCGAAGTGCACGTGCACCGCATCGGCCGGACGGGCCGCGCGGATCAGGACGGTTGGGCGCTGAGCCTCGCGAGCATGGACGAGATGGGCCGCGTCGGTGCGATCGAGCAGGCGCAGAAGCGTGACGTCGAATGGCATCCGCTCGCGGAACTGAAGCCGGCCGACGACGGCGTGCTGACGCCGCCGATGGAAACGCTGCAGATCCTCGGCGGACGCAAGGACAAGATCCGCCCGGGCGACGTGCTCGGCGCGCTGACCGGCGACGCCGGGTTCGACGGCAAGCAGATCGGCAAGATCAACGTGACCGAGTTCTCAACCTATGTCGCGATCGAGCGCGGCGTCGCGCGCGACGCGCTGCGCAAGCTCAATGCGGGGAAGATCAAGGGCAAGCGGGTCAAGGTCCGGTTGATGGACGAGGAGTAATGCCTGCGCGCGCCGTGCGACTTGCGCGGCGCGCGCCCGGCATCGTCGGATACTGACGCCTCCCGTTGCGCGTCGATCCGGCTGAGCGCGGCGCAGCGGTGCTCACAACGCTCATGCTGCTCATGCCGCTCACATCGTTCACGCCAGCGCGGGATACCCGTGCGCGGCGGCCTCCTGCGCGAATCGCTCGATCGTGTCGTAGTCGTTCGGCGACAGCCGCTCGAATCCCTTCAGCCGCAGCACGCGCGCGCGTTCCACATCGGCCGCGACCGCGACGTCGAGCGCATCCTGCAATGCGGCGACCCGTGTGTCTTCCAGCGCCCGCGATGCGACGAACGGCAATCCCGGCGCGGCGGCAGTCATGCCGATGACCCGGATGTCCTTGAGCAACCCGGGCAGCGCGTCGCCCACATACGCGAACGTCACGCAGTCGATCGCCGCGCAATCCGCTTCTTCCGCAGCCAGCGCACGCATTACGTTCAGGTGCGAGCCGAGCGCGGTAACCGAGCCGAAGAAGCGTCCGTCGAGCGCATGCGGCGCAACCGCATGCCGGAGCGCGTTCATCCCGCTGTGAGAGTCGTTGCCGTTGAACGCGGCCCGCAGCCCCCGGCAGGCGGCGAGCGTCGTCGCGCCGCCCGCATGGGCGCGTGCCGACACGACCAGCATGCTGCGGTATCGCGGGCCATCGCAGCCGTCCGCATCGAAACGCGGTGTCGCGATCAATCGCACGTCGTCGCGCAAGCCCAGCATCCGGTACGGAAAGCCGCAAGTCTGCGACAGCAGCAGATCACCGCGCCGCCACAGCGCGTGCAGGTCGCCGAACGGTTCGTCGGGCAGCGCGACGTCGGTAGGGCCGCCTGCGTTCGCGAACGCGGCGAGCGCGTCGCGCAGCAGCGCGCGCCACAGCACGGCATGGCGCGGCGTCACGTTGTACATCGGCAGGGCGGCGATCCATTGGCTCATGCGGGCATTCTACGCAGCGACGGCGGCACAGTGGAACCCGGTTCATCGCGCCGGAACGGGGCACGACCGTCAGGCCGCGCGCCCGAAGCTTATCGGCCGCGCGGCGATAAGCAAATGCGAATCGATTGGTTGGCCGTGCCGGGCGATCCCGGTACCGTCGTGATGCCTGCCCGAGCATCGCGATCGCCGCAATGCCGGACAGGCCGACCCTGATCCGCGAGACACCTGCGCACCGGGCCGAGCGCACCGGTTCAACCGCTCGTTCCCCGCACTGCCCGTTCAATCCTGCCTCAACGCCATGGCCGAATACTTCGACGTCGACCACGCACGTGCGATCGCCGCGCTCCACGCCCGCTTCACCGCCCGCACCGAATGGCCGACGTGGCTGCTGGTCGCCGCGATTTACGGCGGCTGGCTCGCCGTGCTGGTGCTCGTGCGCGAACGGTATCTGTCGCTCGCGGCCGCGACGCCGCCGCTGATCCTGCTCGGCGCATGGCACATGTCGCTGCAGCACGAACTGCTGCACGGCCATCCGACGCGTTCCGCGTTCGTGAACAAGCTGCTCGGCTATCCGCCGCTGACGGTCTGGTATCCGTACACGCTGTATCGCGACACGCACCTCGAGCATCATCGCGACGAAGACCTGACCGTGCCGGGCGTCGATCCCGAAACGAATTACGTGACGCGCGAACGCTGGGCGCGGCTGCCGCGCTGGCGTCGCGCGCTGACGGTCGCGCGCAAGACTTTCATCGGACGAATCGTCGTGGGGCCGCCGCTCGCCATCGCCGCGACGGCCGCCGATGCGGTCGCCAGGTTCCGGCGCGGCGACTTCCGCCATCTGCCGATGTGGATCATGCACGTAGCCTGCGTGGTCGTGCTGCTCGCATGGCTGCAACGCGAGATCGGCGTGCCGTGGTGGTACTACCTGCTGGCCGTCACGTGGCCCGCACTGTCGCTCGCGATGATCCGCTCGCTGTACGAGCACCGCGCCGCGCGGCACCCGAAGGCACGCATCACGATCAACGAAGCCGGCTTCGCGATGCGGCTGCTGTACCTGAACAACAACTACCACCTCGTTCATCACGACCTGCCGAAGCTGCCGTGGTACGACCTGCCCCGCGCGTACCGGATGCGGCGCGGCGCGTATGCGAAGAAATGCGGCGGCTTCGTGATCCGCGGCGGGTATCGCGCGTTGCTCGCGCGCCATGCGTGGACGCCGACCGATACGCCCGTGCATCCGTTCGACGAAGGCACGGCGTCGCTGTCGACGGGGAGCGGGGTGAAGGTGGCCGTGGTCGACGAGGTGCTGCAGATCAGTACGTGACGTGCGGCGGAGCCGCACTTCTTCGTGAAGCAGCCGGATTCAGCGACGCGGGCGTCAGGCCGTACGGCCGGCGATTCGTCCGCCGCGCCGCATTTTCCTTACGAAATGCCGACGATGCTGCTCGCGCCCGCGCATTGCCAATTGCGCCGCCAATGCCCAGAATAACGGCTCATCCGGGGCTTCCAACAATCATTCGCCCCGGCTCTGCCTCGCGGCCGCGCGCCGCATTCCCCGACGACGATGCAACCGAACTCCCCGCCCGGCGCAATCCGCGCGATCGGCAACGACTGGTCCATTTCCGCGATCACCGCGGGCTTTCTCGCGGTCCTGATTTCCTACGCGGGCCCGCTCGCGATTTTCTTCCAGGCGTCGCAGGCCGCGCACGTGTCCAATGAAATGGTGTCGTCATGGGTCTGGGCGATCTCGATCGGCGCGGGCATCTCGGGCCTGTTCGCGAGCTGGAAGCTGAAGGTGCCGGTCGTCACCGCATGGTCGGCACCCGGCACCGCGCTGCTCGTCGGCCTGTTTCCGCAACTGACGCTCAGCCAGGCCGTCGGCGCCTACATCACGGCCGCGCTGATCATCCTGCTGATCGGCGTGACCGGCTATTTCGACCGGCTCGTGCGTCACATTCCGCGCGGCATCGCATGCGGGATGATGGCCGGCATCCTGCTGCCGTTCGGCACGCACGCGTTTGCCGCAGCATCGGAGCAGCCCGCGCTCGCGTTCGGGATGATCGCGGCCTACGTGATCTTCAAGCGCCTGCTGCCGCGCTACAGCATCGTGCTCGTGCTGCTGACGGGCGCCGCACTCGCGACGGCGCTCGGGATGACGCATCTCGGCAACGTGTCGCCGAGCATCGCGCGCCCGATCTTCATCGCGCCCGAATGGACGCTCGGCACGACGCTCAGCCTCGCGCTGCCTCTCGTCGTGGTGAGCCTCACCGGCCAGTTCCTGCCGGGCATGACGATCCTGCGCGTGTCCGGCTATCACACGCCCGCGCGCCCGATCATCACGGCGACCAGCGTGATGTCGCTCGTGGTCGCGTGCTTCGGCGGGATCACGATCGTCGTCGCGGCGATCACCGCGGCGCTGTGCACCGGCAAGGACGCGCACGAGGATGCGGGCCGGCGCTACGTCGCCGGGCTCGCGAACGGCGCGTTCTACCTGGTCGGCGGGCTCTTCGCGGGCACGATCGTCACGGTGTTCTTCGCGCTGCCGAAGGCGTTCGTCGCGATCCTCGCGGGGCTTGCGTTGATCGGCGCGATCGGCGCGAACGTGCACGGAATCTTCGAGGACGAGAATCACCGCGAAGCGTCGGTGATCACGTTCCTTGCGACGGCGTCAGGCATGACGTGGCTCGGGCTCGGGTCCGCGTTCTGGGGGATCGTGATCGGATCGCTTTCGTATGCGGTACTGAACAAGGTGCTGCGACAAGCGTGATGCGCCGCGCGCGCAGCGCTCGCCGCCGCATCGCTCAGCGCGCGTGCTGGCGCAATAGCTGCACGAGTGCATCGGCCGGCGCCGTCGCCCCGTAAAGTCGCTCCGACACGCCCTCCTCGACGTCGATTTGTCCGGCGTTGTGCACGTCGTAGAGATCGACGATCAACTGCGCATGGCGTTCGCTGAGGCCCGCGCGCAACAACGTCGCGGCCCAGGTGTCGCGCGGCAGTTCATGCGCGACGATGGCACGGCCGGCCGCCGCGCCGAGCGTATCCGCAATCGTCGTCACACTCACCCGCTGCGGCCCTTCGACGCTGACGATGCGCGGCCCGTTGCCGCCCTCGGGCGCATCGAGCAGCAACCGCGCCGCGACGACGCCCACATCGGGCGCCCAGACCGTCGGGAACACCTTGCCGACAGGATGGTGGAAGCTCGGCAGCACGCCGGTGCCGAGCGCGACCGGCAGCACGCGCGCCCAGTTCTGCAGATGCTCGGCCGAACGTAGCAGCGTCAATTGCGTCGGGATCGTTCTCAGCCGTTCCTCGAGGTAATGGAACAGACGCGTGATGCCCGTGTTGCCTTCGCGCTCCGCGCCGTAATCCGACAGGGCGAGCAGCGCGGGCGGCGGGTTTGCGGCGAGTGCGGCGGTGGCGACATCGATCGTCCGCGTCATCGTCGCGGCCGGATCGGGGTCGGCGACGGGCACCGGGGACAGTATCTGTACGGCCTGTGCGCCGTCGATTGCCGCGGCTATCGCGTTTGCGTCCGTCAGCTCGGCGATCACGACATCGCAGCCAAGCCGCGCGAAGCGTTCACGATGGCGTGCGTCGCGCAACACCGCGCGCACGGGATGGCCGGCGTTGCGCAAGGTCGTCACGGTCGACTGGCCGACGTTGCCTGATGCTCCGAAGATCACGAACACGATCCGCTCCTGGGGGGATGAAGGTGGGGTGATTGTCGGGTTGCGCGGTCAGTGTGTCGGACACAGACAGATGAATCGGACAGAAATGGATGAACGATTCAACATCTGACGATTTTTTCTGATTTCAGAAGCGTTCAGCTCCTACCGGACGAAAGCGTCCCCCAACCGGAAGTACCTGTCACCCACGTTCGACGGGATGCCGATGAGCGACATTGGCGTTACCAATTTTCGGACTCGTCTCATAGACGCTTAGTGATTCAAAAGACCACTATTCGACTGTGGAAAGCCGATGCTGTTGAGCACCGGCAAACCCAAACCGGTGAGCGATGGCGGCCATCGAAAATTCGAAATGACTTACGACGCCGAGAAGCGCACTTTGACCGCCGCCGTGTGTATTGAAGTCGAGCTTCTGGATCTTCATCACATCAACCAGTTCACCGGACATCCGTCGGCTTGGGACGTTCGAAAGACGAAGCCCGCGTCACGTGGGTATGGATGCGGCCACTTGATGTGGCGGTGCGCTAGGTAGCATCGCCGCCCTTTCAGGCAAGGCATCCCGCAAGGCCATGGGCCAGGGAGTTGCGAACATGAAGATTCTCGGATGGATACGTCAAGGCGACCAGGCCGCCTGCGGCGCCCCCGTATCCGCAGGCGACGCGGCTTATGAAAGCCACGGCAGGTCGCTGGCATATCGCGGTGCTTCGATGGCGTGTCCCAAACGATGCGTCATTGCCGAAGGGCACCCTGATTTTGTGCTGCCTAACGGTTGCACGGTGCCGCATCATGGGCAGCGTACCAGTGGTGGGTGTCCACTACAGTCCTCTCTCAACGACGTGCACGGCCTGCGTAATGCGAGTGGTAAGCCAGTCGCGACAACGTTCTATCTGTCCAGTAGCAGCACATGGCTGCCCCGGTTCGGCCCCGAGCGGCTGACCAACAGTAGCCCCGACGAGCAGGTGCGCGCCATCGACCCCAAAACGGGCCGCCCTATCCCTCATCTGGCCTACTACATCGAGGCACCGGATGGTTCGGTCTACATGGGGCACACAGATGCTCAAGGGCTATGCAAGCGCATTGCGACCCATCATCTGGAAACGTTGATCGTATGGTTCGGCGAGGAGGCAACCCGGAAGCAGGAGGACAGCCGATGACCGGGAAGGCGCAAACCAATCGTCAGCAAGGCTCCGTGGCGCAACTGCCCTATCGGCGCAAAATCCGCCTTGTATTGTGGGGTGGCGCGGCCACAACGGGAGATAACTCGGCCTTTCAGTTCGCGGCACTCAACGTCATCAAGGATTACAAAGCACGCGATAAAGGTAACTACGAGATCATCCAGAAGAACATCGCCGTCGCGAAGGACATCGTGTTTCATATCAACGCCCAAGAGGACGACAGCATCGCCTCGCTAGACATTTTCACGCACGGCGGACCGCAGGCCCTGTACTTGACAACGGCCAGCCCCGACACCAGCCCGACGCTACGCTACGTACTTCATAACTCCAGCCTTTATCGCTCGGTGGGGCGGATGGTTTTCAACGCCGCCGGATGGACGACCGGATCGGCACTCATCCGCGAAATCTCATTTTCAACGTTTATCACCAACGCCAAGATCGAACTGCATGGCTGCAAGACGGCGGATGCCGCCTCCGACGGTGACAATATCGCCGCCGATTTTTCGCAACGCCTTTTTGCCGCCGGAAAATCGACGTCCACCGTGATCGGCCACGCCGACAAGGCCACCCCCAACATCAAGGGAGGCGGCGAGAAACGTAACGAGCAGGACTATAGACATGGGCTGCGCCTGATCTATCGGAACGGCCAGGTGTTGAAGACAACCCGGCAGAAGGGCCAGCTTTCCGAGCGTGAGTTGGAAGCCTTGTCCAGTGAGGAAGGTTAGTGCGATGGTTCGAGGAATCCTGCGCTCACTCGCGGTAGCGTCGCTGGCCGTAGCTGTTGCCCTGGTCTTCTATGGCTTGCTCGACCTATCCCACACGACTAACGGCGACGAATACGTCGACACCCGGCGAATGCTGTTTGATAACGGCGTCTACCCCTTCTTGTGGGGCGTCTCGTTCCTGGTGATCGGCCAACTCACACGATGGTGGGGTTATTGCCCCGTGGTACGGATAAGCTCGCTGGCCGCGCTTGCGTGGTTGGTGACGTTGCGCTTGACCACCCCCGCCCTCGTTCCGGATAGCGGCGTCTTTCCTTCGCTACGGCTATTGGACGAATTGCTCGTCCTGAGCGCAGGATGGCTGCTGCTTACCATGGCGGACGGCTACATCCAACGCGCAATCGCTGCGATAGGCCACCTATTTTGGCACCGCTCCTGACATGACACCAAGCGAAATGGATGAGGTGATTTGTCAGCCTGAAGTCAGAGCGACCACAGCGGCACGCGCGCAATCTAATCTCCATCGTCCGAGATTCACGAAACGCTTGTTCGCCACCGCGGTCCAGACGGAAACAGCGTAGGCACCCTCATCGTCAAAGGTCAACCTCGGAGAACAAGATAGTGCGTAGCCGCCCCCTTTTCACCGCTTGCTTTCTCGTTGCGTTCATCGGGTTCTCCGGTTGTTCATTCGCATCATCTGATTTAAACAGCAGCCCCGCAACCGAGTGGACCATGTTCAGAAGAACAGTCGAAGGATATCGAGAAAATATAAACAAAAAGGAGAGCATTAAAAATGCCAGGGAAGCCGAGGAGAGAGGTCGAAAGGCATTCCTAAATGGAGATCTTCAAAAGGCTTACCTCCATGGCTACGGTGACGCAATAGCATGGCTCCCGAGGCCCGAGTATTTTTTTATAGTCGGAGATATCAATCTTCGCCACAAATTATCACTTCACAGCGACTCCCCTTACGCAACATCAGAATACAAGAAATGTTGGGATAAGTATCTATTCGCCGTCGATGTACAGAGAACTATCAATTACGATTTTCAAAGAGGATTCGGGCTGACAGAGGAATTGAATTTATCGACCACCAGGAACTCAAAAATCTACAAGCAAGCCATCGCCAACGCATCCTGCTTCGCACGATTGACAAGCAAATATTCTGAAGGAGTAGGTCCACAGTGCGTGCCAGTCAATGAAGTAAAAGCATGCCTTGGGAGTCCGCTCTTGTTTCTATATCACTAGGCCATAAAACCGCCATCGCCGCTGTTTAGGTTGGGGGTGGCATCCACTCGCGCTACCTTTCACCAACCCCATTACTGCCCCAGACACATCGCCGTAATCGATGTACGTTCATGCCCGGATTCCCGGCCGATTGCCTGCAATCACGGTGGCCGTGTCGAAACAGGTACCGAAACCGACATGGTCACCGGACTTGTAGCCGTGCGTCAGCCCTTCCCCTCGCCGTCATACGCCAGCCTCAACCCACCCCGCTCACCCGATCGCGCAATCTCCGTCGGTGTCGCCCCCACCACGCGATTCATCCAGTTCGCCATGTGACTCTGGTGCGCAAACCCGGCTTCGAGCGCGATCTGGCTGATACTCAGCCGGCCTTCGAGCAGCAACGCCTTCGCCCGCTCGACGCGGCGCCGCACGACGTACTGGTGCACGGGCATCCCGAGCGTTTCGCGGAACAGCACCTTGAAATGCGGGACGCTGATCGACACGAGCGCCGCGAGTTCGGCAAGCGTCATGCGCCGCTCGAGATTCGCTTCGACATAGTCGATCACGCGCGCGGCCGCCTTCGGCGCGAGCGTGCGGCGGCGCTCGCGAAACGCCGGCTGGCCGTCGACCAGCCGCGCGACGAGCGCCGTGCACAGGCTTTCCGCATAGAGCGGATCCGACGCGTCCTCCGCTTCGAGTTCGGCCGCCATCGCCCACGCGATGTGCTGAAGGCGCGGGTCGCGCACCTGCAGCCGGCGGCGGATCTGCCCCTGCGACGGCTTCAGTTCGAGCTGCTCGACGGTGCGCCGCACGAACGTGTCGCTGAGCATGATGTGCAGGATCCGGCAGTCGGCGCTGTCGGTCCACTGGCCGGGCAAGCCGGCCGGAATCACGTCGACGTCGCCATGCGCCTGGATACGCGATACGCGCTCGCCGTCGCACACGCAATCCGCGCGAACGGGCCCGCCGATATGCACGCCGATCCGGTGATGCTCGGCCGCCGGAATCCGGTAGGTGCCCGCGCGGATTTCCAGCAGCGACGCACCGAAGCCCTGCCAGCCGAGCCCGCGGCTGGAGCGCAGGCTGACCGGGACGCCGTTGTCCGTCGGCGCCGCGAGAATCGCATCGCTCATGGCCTTCCTCTGGTTGATGGGGATGTCGAACGCGCATTGTGACGCGTTTTTGGCCCGCCTGCCGGGCCTGCCGGCGGCTCACGCGGGCCGAGCAGAAAAAGATCATCCGTTTCTGCTCGGGGCCATCCTTGCGTGTGCGCCGGCGGGCGCCGTGCCGCTTACGATGGCCCCATCCGACACCTACGGAGACCGTCATGCCTCACTGCCTTGCGCAACGCACCGCGCTCACTGCCCCGTCGCCCGCCGCCACCCGCCCCTCGTCCCCTCTCTTTTATACCCCTCTCGCGCCCC
>NZ_QMFZ01000075.1:0-18517 GCF_003294055.1 Burkholderia reimsis | reverse complement strand
CCAATGAAGCCAGCCCGCCCCCGCCCGCCTCGCCGCATCCTCGCCCGCTTCGTCGCGGTGTCGTGGCGCGACCTCGCGCTGTCGATCGGCCCCACCGTGCTGCTCGCCGCCACGGCCGTCTGGCTCGCGGTCAAGCTGATCCAGCCGGCCCCGCCGTCCACGCTCGTGATCTCGTCCGGGCCGCCCGGCAGCACGTACTGGAACGCCGCGCAGAAATACAAGACGATCCTCGCGAAGAACGGCGTCACGCTCGACGTCCAGTCGTCCGAAGGGTCCGCCCAGAACCTCGCGCGGCTGTCGAACCCGGACGCGCCGGTCGACGTGGGCTTCGTGCAGAGCGGCATCGGCCCGAAGGAGCGCGACGAGCACCTCGTGTCGCTGGGCAGCATCGGCTACGTGCCGCTCGCGATCATGTACCGCGGCCCGGTCGTCGCGCGCCTGTCCGACTTCAAGGGCAAGCGGCTCGCGCTCGGCGCGGAAGGCAGCGGCGCGCGCGAACTGAGCCTCGCGCTGCTGAAGATGAACGGCATCGTGCCGGGCGGGTCGACCGAGCTGCTGCCGACCGCCGGCGAGGATGCGGCCACCGCGCTGCTCGACGGCAAGATCGACGCGGCATTCCTGTCCGGCGACTCGACGCAGATCCCGGTGATGGCGAAACTGTTCCGCGCCCCGGGCGTGCACGTGTATTCGTTCACCCAAGCCGAGGCGTACGCGCGGCGCTTCCCGTACCTGACCGCGATCACGCTGCCGATGGGCGTCTACGATCTCGGCCGCAACCTGCCGCCCGCCGACATCCACACGGTCGCGCCGACCATCGAGCTGGTCGCACGCGACTCGCTGCACCCCGCGCTGTCCGACCTGCTGATCGAGGCCGCGCGCGAGGTGCACGGCCACGCGACGATCCTGCAGCACGCGGGCGAATTCCCGTCGTCCGTCACGCGCGGCTTCCCGCTGTCCGACGATGCCGCGCGCTACTACAAATCCGGCAAGAGCTTCCTGTACCGGCGGCTGCCGTTCTGGGTCGCGAGCCTCGTCGACCGGCTGCTCGTCGTGGTCGTGCCGCTGATCGTCGTGCTGATCCCCGGGCTGCGGCTCGTGCCGTCGCTGTACGGCTGGCGCGTGCGCTCGCGCATCTACCGCTGGTACGGCGCGCTGATCGCGCTCGAGCGCCGCGCGCTCGGCGAGCACACGGCCGACGAGCGCGTGCAGTTGCTCGACGAACTCGACGACATCGAGGAAGCCGTGAACCGGATGAAGATGCCGCTCGCCTATGCGGGCCAGTTCTACGTGCTGCGCGAGCACATCGGCTTCGTGCGCGAACGGCTCACCGCGCACGACCACGACACGCCGGCCGGCCCGCCGGGCGCCGGCGGCCCGCCGCAGGCACGTGCCGACGCCGCGCCGCCGGCCGGCACGCCCCCTCGGGCGACTCCCGGTTCCGCTTGACCGGACGATCCGCGATCATTGCCGCATGCGTGCGCCGCCGCGTAACATGGAGGCCGCCGCCAGACGCCGCACGCCCCATCCACTGGAGATCGACATGACAACCGGCCTCGATATCGCCCAGCCCGCCTGGTTCTTCGACTTCGTGTCGCCGTTCTCCTACCTGCTCCTCGAACAGCACGACAAGTGGCCGGACGTGCCGTTCGAACCCGTCGCCGTGTCGCTGCCCGACCTGCAGCGACACTGGGGGCAGCGCCCCAGCGCCGACGTGCCGGCCAAACGCGTGTTCACGTACCGTCACGCGCTGTTCCGCGCCGAGCAGCTCGGCATCCGCTTCAAGATGCCGCCCGCACACCCGTTCGAGTCCGACAAGGTGCTGCGCCTCGCGATCGCGCTGCGCGCCGACATCGCGACCGTGCTGGAGATGTTCCGCTTCATCTGGCGCGACGGCAACGATCCGTCGACGCCGGACGGGTTCGCGGCATTGTGCGAACGGGTCGGCGTCGGCCACGGCGACGAGCTGATCGAATTCGAGGAGACCGCCGCACAGCTGGCGCGCAACAACGCCGACGCGATCGCGCTCGGGGTGTTCGGCGTGCCGACGTTCTGGATGAACCGGCAGCTGTTCTGGGGCGAGGACGCGCTGCCGATGGTGCTGTACTGCGCGCGCACGCCGAACTGGCTCGAATCGCGCGAGGTCAAGCGGATCAGCGCGCTGCCGAAGGGCCGCGCGTGATGGCCGGTATCACGCACGGCAACGCGCGATTACGGTAACGTTACGCGTCACCCGAATCACCCCCACCGATGGAAGACGACGACCGTACCGCCTCGCTCGATATCTGGCTCGTGCGTGTGCTGCGCACGCTGCTGCTCGAGCGCAGCGTCACGCAGGCCGCGCTGCGGCTGAACCAGACCCAGCCCGCGATCAGCACCGCGCTGCGCAAGCTGCGCGAGACGCTGAACGACCCGATCCTCGTGCGCGGCAAATCCGGCATGGTGCCGACCGAATACGGCGCGTCGCTGCTCGAGGCCGCGCAGCGCGCGCTGCGTGAGGTCGATTTCATCGCGACGCCGCACGGCGACTTCGATCCGTCGTCCGCACGGCGCACGTTCCGCGTCGCCGCGCCCGATTACCTGAACGATTTCTTCATGCCGACGCTGATCGAACGCTTTCGCGACGCGGCGCCGCATGCGCACCTGGAAATCGATTCGCTGAATCCCGCGCTCGATCACGCGGGCGCGCTCGAATCCGGCGCGCTCGATCTCGTGATCGGCAACTGGCCGAAGCCCGACCCGCAGTTCGCGCGCCAGGACCTGTTCTCCGACACGATCGTGTGCCTGATGCGCGACGCGCACCCGCTCGCGCGCGGGCCGCTCACGCGCGAAGCGTACGCGTCGGCCGCGCACGTCGCGCCGACACCGTACACCGGCGACAAGCGCAACGCGATCGAGATCGGCCTTGCCCGCGCGCACCTCACGCGGCGCATCGTGACGACGCTTCCGTACTTCGGGATCGTGCCGCAGGTGCTGCTGCAGTCTGACCTGATCTTCACGACGACGCGCCGCTTCGCGACGCATTACGCGCAGTTGCTGCCGCTCGTCGTCGTCACGCCGCCGGTGCCGTTTCCGCGCATCAAGAGCTACCTGCTCACGCATCCGCAACCCGACCGGCCGACCGACATCGCGTGGCTGTGCGCGCTGATGCAGAGCGTGTCCGACGAGCTGACGGTCGCCCGCGGCCGCAAGCGCTGAGCCGCGAACGTCGAGCCGAGCTGAGCCTCGGCTCGGCCGCTCAGGCCGCTCAGGCCGTGCAGAAGGTTTCCTGCAGATGGGTCCAGCGCACGACGCCCGCCGCGTCGCGTTCGAACACGGCGGTCGCGCGGCGCGCGGGCAGCTCGCCCGAGGCCGCGTGCTGCGCTTCGAGATAGGTGAGCGTCGCATGCGACGCGTCGGCGGTGAGCACGCGGGTGTCCGACAGCGTGATGCGCAGCCCCGGCTTCGCGCCGGCGAGCTTCACGAACAGCGCACGCGTGCCGTCGTGGTCGACCTCGCGGCCGTCGGTCAGGATCATCGTGAAATCGGCGGAGAACGAAGCGAGCAGCGCGTCGAGCGCCCCGGGCGCGGTATCGACGCCGGACAGCCAGCGCTCGATGGCGACGAGGCTCGCATCGAGCGTGTCGAGATAAACCTGGTGATCGGACATGGTGCGTGCACGGTAAGGCGCGGCCCGGTGCCGCGCGTCGTCGTGCAGTGTATGCAAAAACGCGCGGCCATGCGCTGGCCGCGCGGGGCTACCGCGCGCAGGACACGTCGTCGCGCGCACGCCCCGCCGCGGCGGCCTTCGCATCGGCCACCGGCATGCCCGAGCGCGCCTGCAGCAGCTCCGCGCACACGGCCACCGCGATCGCGCCCGGCGCCTTGTCGACGATGCCCGCGACGCCGATCGGGCACACCATCTCGACGAGCCGCGCCGGATCGACGCCGCGCGCGGCAAGCCGGCGCTCGAACTTCACGCGCTTGGTGCGCGAGCCGATCATCCCGAAGTACGCATAGTCGCGCCGCCGCATGATCTGCGCGGCGAGCGAGAAGTCGAGCGCATGGTTGTGCGTCATCACGAGGAAATATGCGCCGGGCGGCGCCGCGTCGACGACGGCCTCCGGCGTGTCGGTCGGCTCCGGCTGCACGTTCGGCGGACATTCGTCCGGAAACAGCTCGTCGCGCGTGTCGACCCACTGCACGACGCACGGCAGCGCGCCGAGCAGCGTGACGAGCGCGTGACCGACGTGCCCGGCGCCGAACAGCACGATGTGCATCGGCGCCCGCGTGCCGCTCGCACGGTTGCGCTGGCCGGTGCCCTGCGCGAACGCTTCCGGCGGCGCGGTGCGAAGCGAGCGTGCGGGGCCGTTCATGTCAGCCTCCGCCGGGCCGCCCCAAGGAGGCTGACCGCCCCCATCGGAAGCAGCGAACGAAGCGAGCACGGGAGCCGTTTCATCTCAGCCTGCCTGACCGGCACGCGCCGCACGCACTGCGCTGACCGCGCGCAGGATCGACTCGCCGGTGGCCGGCGCGTCGAGCGGCGGGTTCACCTGGTAGTCGCCGACCGCGGCCACCGCGTCGCGCACCGCGAAGAACACCGAGAACGGCAGCAGCAGCGGCGGCTCGCCGACGGCCTTCGAACGGTGGATGCTGTCCTCGACGTTGCGGTTCTTGAACAGCTGCACGTTGAACTCGGGCGGCGTGTCGTTCACCGTCGGGATCTTGTACGTCGACGGCGCATGCGTCATCAGCTTGCCGCCCTTGTTCCACCACAGCTCCTCGGTCGTCAGCCAGCCCATCCCCTGGATGAACGCGCCTTCGACCTGGCCGATGTCGAGCGCCGGGTTCAGCGATGCGCCCACGTCGTGCAGCGCATCGACGCGCAGCGTGCGCATCTCGCCCGTCAGCGTGTCGATCACGACTTCCGACACGGCCGCGCCGTACGAGTAGTAGTAGAACGGCCGGCCCTGCAGCTTCGACTGATCCCAGTACAGCTTCGGCGTCGCGTAGAAACCGTCGGACCACAGCTGCACGCGCGCGAGGTACGCCTTCGCGATCACGTCGCCGAACGGCACGCCGTTGCCGCCGACCCACACGAAGTCGTTGCCGAACTTCACGTCGGCCGCATCGACCTTGCCGTCGCCGAACTGCTTCGCCGCGAACACCGCGAGCCGCTCGCGCAGCTGGCGCGCCGCATCCTGCGCGGCCTTGCCGTTCAGGTCCGAGCCCGTGGAAGCGGCCGTCGCGGACGTGTTCGCGACCTTGCTGGTGTCGGTCGCCGTCACGCGGATCCGGCCGAAGCGGATGCCGAGCTCGTGCGCGACGACCTGCGCGACCTTCGTGTTGAGCCCCTGCCCCATCTCCGTGCCGCCGTGGTTCACGAGCACCGAGCCGTCGGTATAGATGTGCACCAGCGCGCCGGCCTGGTTGAAGTGCGTGACGTTGAACGCGATGCCGAACTTCACCGGCGTGAGCGCGATGCCCTTCTTCAGCACCGTGTTGCGCGCGTTGAATTCGCGCACGCCCGCGCGCCGCGCGCGGTAGTCGCTCGTCGCCTCGAGTTCGCCGAGCAGCTCCTGCAGCACGTTGTCCTCGACCGTCTGCCCGTATGGCGTCACGTTGCGTTCGGTCTTGCCGTACAGGTTCGCATAGCGCACGTCGAGCGGATCGCGATCGAGCGAGCGCGCGATGTCGTCGAGGATGTACTCGATCGCGAACGCGCCCTGCGGGCCGCCGAAGCCGCGGAACGCGGTGTTCGACTGCGTGTTGGTCTTGCCGCAGTAGCCGGCGATGTTCACGTCGCCGAGCCAGTACGCGTTGTCGAAATGGCATACCGCGCGCGTCATCACCGGGCCCGACAGGTCGGCCGAGAAGCCGCAGCGCGACGTCATGTCGAGCGCGACGCCGTCGATGCGGCCGTCGTCGTCGTAACCGACGTCGAAGCGGTAATGGAAGTCGTGGCGCTTGCCGGTGATCATCATGTCGTCGTCGCGATCCGGACGCAGCTTCACCGGGCACAGCAGCTTCCACGCGGCGAGCGCCGCGCAGCACGCGAACAGGCCCGACTGCGATTCCTTGCCGCCGAACCCGCCGCCCATCCGGCGGCACTCGACGAGCACGTTGTGCGACGCGACGCCAAGCACGTGCGCGACGAGGTGCTGCATCTCGCTCGGGTGCTGCGTCGAGCAGTACACGTGCATCCCGTCGTCGTCCTTCGGCACCGCGTACGCGATCTGCCCTTCGAGGTAGAACTGCTCCTGGCCGCCGAGCAGCATTTCGCCCGACTCGCGGTGCGGTGCGGCGGCGAGCCGTGCCGCCGCGTCGCCGCGCGCGAGCTTCAGCGGCGGGATCACGTAGGTTTCGGCCGCGCGCGCTTCCTGCGCGGTGAGAATCGCCGGCAACTCCTCGTAGTCGACCTGTGCGCGGCGCGCGGCAAGCCGCGCGGTTTCATGCGACGTCGCGACGACGATGAACATCGGCTGGCCGACGAACTGCACGATGCCCTTCGCGAGCACCGGGTCGTCGTGGATGATCGGACCGCAATCGTTGACGCCCGGGATGTCGTCGGCCGTGAACACGGCGACCACGCCCGGCGTCGCGCGCACCGCGTCGAAGTTCATCGACACGATCTTCGCGTGCGGCTTCGCCGACAGGCCGAGCGCCGCGTGCAGCGTGCCCGCGACGATCGGGATGTCGTCGGTGTAGGTGGCACGTCCGCTGACGTGCAGGTGCGCGGATTCGTGCGCGCGCGAGACGTGGACCTGCGCGACGTCGGCTTGCGGATCGAGGGTGTTCAGGAACGGTTCTGCTTGCTGGTTCATGTTCGGGGTTCTCCGTCTTCAGACGCGCGCCGCGTCGGTGCCGGTTTCGGCGGCCACTTCACGCACATTCAGGGCTTGCGGCGGCAGCGGGTCGTGCGGGCGCGTCTCCAGCCAGAATCGGTACATCAGGTTCTTCGCGGTATCGAGGCGGTACGTGCTCGTCGCGCGCATGTCGGACAGCGGCTGGTAGTCGCGCTCGAGCGCCTGCATCGCGGCCTGCGCGGTGGCTTCGTGCCATTGCGCGCCGTCGAGCACGCTCTCCGTGTGCGTCGCGCGCTTCGGCGTCGCGGCCATTCCGCCGAACGCGATGCGCGGCTCGCGGATCGTGTCGCCGTCCGCTATGAATGCGAACGCCGCGCACACGGCCGAGATGTCGGAGTCGAACCGCTTCGACAGCTTGTACGTGCGGAACTGCAGCTTTTCGCGCGCGCCGGTGCGGGTCGGCACCTTCAGGCCGACGACGAATTCGTGCGGCGCCATGTCCTTCTGCTGGTAGCCCGTGTACAACGCCTCGAGCGGCAGCTCGCGCACCGTGTCGCCGCCGCGCAGCACCACGCGTGCGCCGAGCGCGATCAGGCCCGGCATCGAATCGCCGATCGGCGAGCCGTTCGCGACGTTGCCGCCGATCGTGCCGGCGTTGCGGATCGGCAGCGACGCGAAGCGCTTCCACATTTCGGTCAGCTCCGGATATGTACCGGCCAGCGCCGCATACCCGTTCTCGACCGTCACGCCCGCACCGATCTCGATCCAGTCGTCGCCGTGCACGACGCGCTGCAGTTCGGCGATCCGGCCGACGTAGATCAGGTCGTCGAGCCGGCGCATCTGCTTCGTGACCCACAAGCCGATGTCGGTGCTGCCTGCCAGAATGCGCGCGTCGGGCCGCTCGACCTTCAGCGCGGCCAGCGCGTCGAGCGTGCGCGGCGCCGCGAAGCGCGCGCCGTCGTGCGTCGTGTAGTCGAACGTGTCGTCGCGCTTGAGCGACGCGAGCGTGCGGGCCAGCGCGGCCGTGTCGACCGGCGCCGACGGCGCCGGCCCATCGAACATCTGCACGGCCGCGTCGACGATCGGGCGATAGCCGGTGCAGCGGCACAGGTTGCCGGTGAGCGCATCGGCGATCTCGGTGCGCGTCGGCACGTCCTTCGCCTTCGCGCACGCGCTGCCGCAGCCTTCGTGGCCGTGCTTCTCGTACAGCGCCCACATCGACATCACGAAGCCCGGCGTGCAGAACCCGCATTGCGAACCGTGGCAGTCGACCATCGCCTGCTGCACCGGATGCAGCGCGCCGTCCGGCTGACGCAGGTCCTCGACCGTCAGCAGCGCCTTGCCGTCGAGCGTCGGCAGGAACTGGATGCATGCGTTGACGGCCTTGAACTCGACCGCGCCGGTGTCGGTCAGCTCGCCGACGACGACCGTGCATGCGCCGCAGTCGCCTTCCGCGCAGCCTTCCTTGGTGCCGGTGCAATGCGCGTCCTCGCGCAGGTACTGCAGCACGGTGCGGGTGACGTCCGCGCCGCTGACTTCGCGGATCGCGTGACGATGGTAGAAGCGGATCGGCTCACTCATGTCTCGATGATTCTTCAAATGGGGGGCAAGGCGGCCTGCGCAGCGCGCTCGACCGACGTTTTTCTGACAGTTTGCACGCTAACACCATCAAATTTCGCAACCCATAGCCCATCACGCATGGGGCCCATATAACTGCCGCGATATGAACGCCGGGGAACGCCGGGGCCGCCCGCGGCCCTTTCCGCACGGTGCCCCGCCCCCGTTCCCGACGCCTTCAACACCGTTCGGCATCGTCAAAAACGGGGTGCGACTAACTAAATGGTACCTGCGTGAAAACCGGTTCCATGGGAAAATCCCGATTCCCTTTTTCGCCGTCTTCCGCTCGTTCCGCTCATTCGTTCCGACCCCATGTCAACCGATTCCGCCACACCGCCGCGCAGCGGGTTCGCGGTCACGCTGCAAATCGTGTCCGTCGTCTGCTTCACGTTCATCTGCTACCTGACCATCGGCCTGCCGCTCGCGGTGCTGCCGGGCTTCGTCCATGACGACCTCGGTTTTTCCGCGATCGTCGCGGGCGGCGCGATCAGCGTCCAGTATTTCGCGACGCTCGCGTCGCGGCCGCTCGCCGGGCGCTTTGCCGATACGCTCGGGCCGAAGCAGACGGTGCTGCGCGGGCTGGTCGGCTGCGGGGTGTCGGGCGTGCTGCTGCTCGTCGCGCTGCTGCTGGCCCACTGGCCGGTCGCGAGCCTCGTGCTGCTGGTCGCGAGCCGTCTCGTGCTCGGCGTCGGCGAGAGCCTGTGCGGCACCGGCGCGATCCTGTGGGGCATCGGCCGGGTCGGCGTCACGCACAACGCGAAGGTCATCTCGTGGAACGGGATCGCCACCTACGGCGCACTCGCGCTCGGCGCGCCGGTCGGCGTCGCGATCGCGCATACGCTGAATCCGGCGCTGATCGGCGTGATCGTGATCGCGCTCGCCGCGACCGGCTTCTATCTCGCGCGCCTGATCGATTCCGTGCCGCTCGTGCACGGCGAACGGATGTCGTATGCGAGCGTGTTCACGCGCGTGCTGCCGCACGGCCTCGGCCTCGCGCTCGGCTCGGCCGGCTTCGGCTCGATCGCCACCTTCGTCACGCTGTACTACGCGGCGCGCCACTGGCCGAACGCCGCGCTGTCGCTGACCGTGTTCGGCACGCTGTTCATCGGCGCGCGCCTGCTGTTCGCGAACACGATCAAGACGTACGGCGGCTTCCGCGTCGCGATCGTGTCGTTCGCGTTCGAATGCTCGGGCCTCCTGCTGCTGTGGCTCGCGCCCGTGCCGCATGTCGCGCTCGTCGGCGCCGCGCTGACGGGTTTCGGCTTCGCGCTGATCTTCCCGGCACTCGGCGTCGAGGCCGTCGCGCTCGTGCCGCCCGCGAGCCGCGGCGCGGCGCTGTCCGCGTACTCGGTGTTCCTCGACCTGTCGCTCGGCATCACGGGCCCGCTCGCCGGCTATGTCGCGGGCGCGTTCGGTTATCCGCAGGTGTTCCTGTTCGCGGCGGTGGCCGCCGCCGCGGGCGTCGCGCTGTCGATGGTGCTGTACCAGCGGCAGGCGCGGGTTGCGGGGAGCGGCGCGGCGGCATGAGCGCCCGGGCCGCGGGATATCGCGCGGGCCCTCCTTCCGGCGAAAGCCGCGCGGGGCCATTCGTCGGCGTCCGGCGAGACACGGCTTGACGTGACTTAACGCGGCAGTATGTTGAAGTCCCGCAGCACGCGGGCAGCGTCGACGTGGCGCCGGAACGGCACGGCGCGCTCGAGCGTGAGCTTCGGTTCGGCACGATCGAAAAGCACGAGCGCTTCCGACGTGTTGAGATGGCGTGACATATACAGAAAACCGTCGACCCGGCGGCCATGTCCGTGCACGGCGAGCGACCATTGCTGCGGGATGCCGTACGGTACGACGGTCGACAGCGCGCCGTCGCCGCCAAGGTTTTTCAGCGGCAAGCCGTGCAGGACGGCCACCGTCAGCGGCGAGCCGGTAAACGACAGCACGAAGCGCTCGAGCTCCGTCGTCACGAGCGGAAAGCCGCCAACGGCGAGATCGGCGACTTCGTCGTGCAGCACCGTCTCGGCGAACGCACAGTGCAGGTCGAAACCGAAATAGCTGGTGCCATACCGGCGCCGCTTGCGCGGGTCGTCGAAACGGTTGCCGCCCGACTTGCCGAAGTACGGCTCGCCCGTCTCGTACCGGGAAACGCGCACCAGCGCCGCCGGCGGAATCGTCCGCGTAACCAGCGTCGCATTCGCGAAGTGTTCGCTCGGCGGCCTCAACGTCAACCGCGCCTCCTAGCGTTCCGCGAACGCCGCCGCGGCACGCTCGACCTCGGCAAGCTTCCCCTGCGACAGCGCCTTCAGCGGCGTGACGTTGCCGAGGGACGCCTTGGGCGTCGTGAAGAATTGCCATTTGCTCCACCCCGGCAACCCACCGAGGCATTGCGTCACCTTTCCGAGCGTCTTGCGATCGATATCGCCCGTCAGATAAAAGGCCGGGTAGTACTGCGCCGCCCCCACGTCGACCGCGAAGATGCGCCCCGACACGACCGCCTTGCTGAGCGCCTGCCGTGTCATGCCGAGCCCCGCCCAGATCTCCGCGGCCGGCAGCAGCGCGCCCTTCGCGACGAGCGCCCGCCGTTCGGCCAGCGCACGCTGCTCGAAATCGGCGGCCGCGGCATCCGCGCGGGCCACCGGCCTCGCAGGCGGTTTCCTGCGAACGGACGGTTGCCTGTCGCGGGTCGCGGCGGCAGCGATGCCGAACGTGATCGTGCCGGCCAGATCGATGACCTGGGCGATACCGACCTTGAACAAGTGCCCCAGCTGTTCGTCCGACAGCCTGAGCAGCGCCCGGGCCCGATCAGGCCCGAGCATGGTCGCGGCGCCGACGGCGCTGCGCAGCGCCTCCTCGGTCTCGACATCGAGAACCGCAGCCGCGCCTTCAAGCGCATGAGCCTGCCTGACCATCGCTACCTCCTCGCACGACCGGAAGCTCGAGAGTAGGCCCGATTCGAAACCAAGTCAACCATGACAACCAAACTGGCGACCGGGCAGGCGACATCGGGCAGCCCCCTCATCCGTCACGCCGTCCTCGGAAACAGCCTCCGCGTCAGGTCGAACGCGACCAGGTTGCCGGCCACCACCAGCAGCAGCCCGACCACCGCGAGCGGCGACCACTGGTAATCCTCGAACACCGTCGACACCGCCAGCGCGACGATCGGGAACAGCACCGTGCAGTACGCGGCACGCTCCGGCCCGATCCGGCCGACAAGGGTCAGATAGGCGGTGAAACCGATCACCGAGCCCGGCACGGCCAGGTAGACGAGCGCGCCGAGATAACGCGGGCTCGTGTCGAGCGTGAACGGCAAGCCGGCCGCTGCGCTGCCGACGGTCAGGATCGCCGCGCCGATCAGCATCGCCCAGCCGTTGGTCGCGAGCGGGTGCAGCCCCATCGACTGCATCCGGCTCGACAGCAGGTTGCCGGCCGAGAAGCACATCGTGCCCGCCAGCGCGATCGCGAGCCCCGTCCAGGTCGCGTGGTCGTCGAGATGGCCGGCCATCTGCTGCCAGAACAGGCACGCGATGCCGGCCAGGCCGAGCAGCGCGCCGGCGATCGCCGACGGCCGCAACGGGCGGCCCATGAACAGCCGGCCGTTGATCGAATTCAACAGCGGCGCGGTCGAGAAGATCACCGCGACGAGGCCGCTCGGTACGACCTGTTCCGCGTAGTAGAAGCACAGGAAGTTCAGGCAGAACAGCGCGAAGCCCTGCGCCAGCAGGAAACGCCACGCTTCGCGCGGCGGGCGCACCGGCCGGCGCATCACGCGCAGCAGCGCGAACAGCAGGGCGGCCGCGAGCCAGAAGCGCCATGCGATCGACACGGGCGGCGGCACGGAGCCGAGCTGCCACTTGATCGCGATCCAGGTGGTGCCCCAGATCAGCACTGTGACGAAATAAAGCGACAGGTTCATGGCGGCGACGATCCAAAAAGACAGGTGAAACGGGACTCCGACTATGCCGCCGCCCAACGCGCGCCGATTGTCCGGAATTGCGGTCTTTTTCGGGCCGCCGCCCGCGGCGCCGCCCGCCCGCTTATACTCGGCCCATCATGAGCCTCACCCTTTCCGCGCCCCCCATCGACCACCCCGCCGCCCTGGCCGGCGGCGATCTGCCGTTCGGCCTGCAGTCGGTCTGCCGCACGCTCGCCGACGCGAACGCGACGCTCGAGCGCTTTGCGTGGCTCGGCGACCATCTCGCGATCGCCGAATGGACGCGGATCACCGACGAAAGCGAGACGATCTACGAGCAGCCGGGCCACCACACGCTGTCGTGCTACCTCGACGGCGGCTACCAGACGGAACGCCAGCGCGTGCCGCGCTACGGTGCGCCGAGCCTGCTGTGCGCGCTGCCCGGCGACCACGAATCACGCTGGTGGGTGCGCGGCGAGATGCACTTCATCCACCTGTATTTCCTGCCCGAGCACTTCACGCAGCGCGCGATCCGCGAACTCGACCGCGAGCCGCGCGAGCTGAAGCTCGCCGACCGCACCTACTTCGAGGATGCGCGCGTCGCCGCCCTGCTGCGCTCGCTCGCGCTGGACGGCTGGGACGATGCCGACGAGCGGCTGCGCGTGAACGAGACCGCACATGAGGTGCTTAGCCTGCTGCTGCGCGGGCAGAGCACGACCCGCACCGACACGTCGTTCCGCGGCGGGCTCGCGCCGGCCGTGCGCCGCCGCGTGCGCGACTACATCGACACGTACCTGACGCAACCGCTGACGCTCGGCGAACTCGCCGACGTCGCCGCGCTGTCCGAGTACCACTTCTCGCGGATGTTCCGGTTGTCGTTCGGCCGGGCGCCGCACGCGTGGGTGGCCGAGCAACGGCTGGCGCGGGCGCGCGAGCTGTTGCGCACGACGGCGCTGCCGCTCGCGCAGATCGCGGCCGACTGCGGCTATGCAAATGCCGGCCACTTCAGCCATCGCTTCCGCGACGCTCACGGTACGACGCCGAATACCTACCGGCGTGCGATGCAGGGCCGCTGAGCGCGGCCCCGTCGCCGCTTACGCGCCGCGCCGCGACAGTTCCTGTTCGAGCGCCGCGACGCCGGCCGGCAGGTCGACCGGCACCTTCAGGTCGACCATCGTGCGACCGAACGCATGCAGCGTCCGGAACAGGTTGTGTTCACGGCACTGCTCGCCCATCTGTCCGATCCGCACGATCGGCAACCCGAACGAGCCCGAGATCTCGACCTGGTACTGCTTCGAGATGTGGCCGCAGATCATCCCCGGCGTCAGCCCTTCCGGCGTCTCGATCCCGACGACCGAGTTCAGCCGGCAATCCTTCGGCGCATAGAGCTTGAGCCCCATCGACTCGACGCCTGCCTGCAGCGCAAGCGAGCAGCGCAGGTGGCGCGCGAAGCGGCTTTCGAGCGTCTCCGCGCAGACGAGCCGCAGCGCTTCGTGCAGCGCGAGCACGCCCGACACGGGCGCCGTGTAGTGATAGCCCGCGTTGTGCCAGAAATTCTCCGCGAGCGCCATGTCGAGGCACCAGTGCGCGTTCGGTTCGGGGCGCTGCTTCATCCGGTTCCACGCGGCGTCGGAGAACGCGATCAGCGATACGCCGGGAATCGACGACAGCCCTTTCTGGCCGCCGGTGATCACCGCGTCGATGCCCCACGCGTCCATCTCGAGCGGCATCGTCGACAGCGTGCACACCGCGTCGACCACGACCAGCGCGCCGGCCGCCTTCGCGAGCGCCGCGATGTCGCGCAGGTCGCGGTTCCATACGGTGTTCGACGTCTCGCCCTGCACGATCGTGACGATCTCGGGCCGCTCGCGCGCGATGGCATCCGCGATCTCGTCGAGGCTCGCGACCGCGCGATCGGCCACTTCGAGCGTCGCGACGTCGGCGCCGACGCGCGTGGCCATCTCGGCCATCCGCGCGCTGAAGAAGCCATTGCGGATCGACAGCACGCGGGTACCGCGCCACGCGAGGTTCGAGATCGCCATTTCCATCGCGGCCGAACCGGGGCCCGCGACGCCGAGCACCCACTTCGTGCGGGTCTGGAACACGTAGCGCGCCATCTCCTTCACCTGCTCGATGATCTTCGCCATCGTCGCGCCGAGGTGGTTGATCACGATCGTGTTCGCCTTCGCGACGGCGGCCGGGATCGGAACCGGGCCGGCCCCCATCATCAGCAGCGGTTCTTCGGGCAGGATCGCGTCGAGCGGCACGACGACGGGACAGGGAATCGGCGAGTAATCGATGGACATGGCGGGTAAAAGGTGAGGAAAGGAAGTGCACGGACGCTCGCCGCGCTGCATGGCGAACTGATCGATCATTCCGTGTTCCGCCGCCTCGCGCAAGAGGCACGCACGGCCGGACAGCGCAACGCTGGCCCGGTCGCCGGACCGGGCCAGCCAGCCGTGCGCGTGCCGCACGCCAGCCATTCGAAATGAGAAACGATTGCGGGCGAGGTTGTGAAACGGTTCCATTGGTACGCCAAGCGCACGATTTTCTCCGTCAATAACACCGTGATTCGTCGAAACCGCCGGTTCAACGCGACTTCTGCATCAAAAAAATAGACCGAATCCGCCCTAAAAATCGCCTCATGGAATCCGGCACGCAAAATCGACGTGCCGCCCCAAAAAACATCCATTACCTCTGCATGTATTGGGGTACGCTTCCCTTCAATACCGGAGCAAGTGCACCAGAATTGCCGACAACCCTTTGATTGACATAGGAAATACCAGAAACCCAGCGCTTGCTCTAATACCCTGCCGTCTTTGAACGGCAGGCATCGATACAGCACCGTGTTTAACGCGTTACTCCCTATTTCGATTTTCCGCAACCCGCCCCTTTTCGCAGGTTGACGGATATCGCTTCTGTATTGAACAATCGTCTGCGGAATCGAAAAAAACGATTTTTCGATACGAAGGAAAACTGGGTGCCGCGCGATACGCTTTCGAGGTTGCGCGGCGAAAAGCGTCAACCATAATCAATCAACCGGGCCAGAAATACGCAAGCCATGAACCAGATTCAGACCATGCGTGTATTCGTCTGCGTCGCCGAGCAGCAGAGCTTTCGGCGCGCGGCGCACCATCTCGGCGTGTCCAATGCACTCGTCACGCGTTCGATCGCGATGCTCGAGGGCCACCTGAACACACGGCTGATCCACCGCACCACGCGCAACCTGTCGCTTACCGAGGCCGGCGTGCGCTACCTCGACGGGTGCCGTGCGCTGCTCGAGGAATTCGACCACCTCGAATCGTCCGTCGCGCATGCCGTGCGCGAACCGGCCGGCACGCTGCGCGTCGTCGCGTCGGGCCTGCTGTCACCGCTTGCACTGACGCCGCTCGTCAGCAGCTTCCGGCACCGCTACCCCGAGTTGCGCGTGCAGCTGACCGTCTCCGAGGGGCCGCTCGACGTGCTCGATTCGGGTTACGACGTCGGCATCGTCACGGGCAACCGGCTCGACGGCAACCCGACGCTGATCGGCCACGCGCTCGCGCCGAACCCGTTCGTCGCGTGCGCGGCACCGGCCTATCTCGAGCGACGCGGCGAGCCGCGCTTGCCCGACGACCTGCCGGGCCACGACTGGGTCACGCTCGCATCGCACCAGCATGCGCCCACGTGGCAACTGGTCGGCCACGACGGCATCGCGCATTCCGTCACGGTGCGCCCGACCTGCACGGTCAACCAGCTCGCGCTCGTCCAGGCGGCGGCCGTGGCCGGCGCCGGTATCGCGGTGCTGCCCGAGCCGTGCGTCGCCGGCGCGCTCGCGAGCGGCACGCTCGTGCGGCTGATGGCCGGCTACCGGATCGACGATCCCGACACGCAACTGTCGCTCGTCTACCCGAACCGCCAGTACGTGCCGGCCCGCACGCGCAGCTTCGTCGAGCACGCGCTCGATCACTTCAGTGCGCAGCCGGCCCGCGAACGAACCGACTACGGCTTCCTGCGGCCGCCGCGCGGGCCCGACCGCTCCGACATCGTCACGGGCCTGCAGTAAACTGCGCGCGTCAGCCTTCGGAGATGCAGCGTGCGCGTGATCCTGTTCAGCAGCCGGCAGTACGACGACGATTCGTTCGCTGCCGCCAACCGGCAGTTCGGCTATCGGCTGCACTTCCAGCCGTCGCACCTCGACGCGGAAACCGCGATCCTCGCGCACGGTTATGAGGTCGTCTGCCCGTTCGTCAACGACACCGTCGACGCGGCCGTGCTCGCGCGGCTGGCCGACGGCGGCACGCGCCTGATCGCGCTGCGCTCGGCGGGCTTCAACCATGTCGACCTGGCCGCCGCCGAGCGGCTCGGCATCACGGTCGTGCGCGTGCCCGCCTATTCGCCGCACGCGGTGGCCGAGCACGCGGTCGCGCTGATCCTCGCGCTCAACCGCCGCCTGCCGCGCGCGGTCGCGCGCACCCGCGAAGGCGACTTCTCGCTGAACGGCCTGCTCGGCTTCGACTTGCACGGCAAGACCGTCGGCGTGATCGGTACCGGCATCATCGGCAGCGTGTTCGCGAAGATCATGATGGGCTTCGGGATGCATGTGCTCGCGCATTCGGTGCCGCCGTACAACGACGAACTGATCGCGTTCGGCGCGCGTTATGTCGAGCTCGACGAGCTGCTGCACCACGCCGACATCGTCAGCCTGCACTGCCCGCTGCTGCCGTCGACGCACCACCTGATCAACGAACGGACGCTCGCGCGGATGAAGCATGGCGCGATGCTGATCAACACCGGGCGCGGCGGCCTCGTCGATGCGCAGGCGCTGGTCGATGCGCTCAAGAGCGGCCAGCTCGGCCATCTCGGGCTCGACGTGTACGAAGAGGAAAGCGGGCTCTTCTTCGAGGATCACTCCGACCTGCCGCTGCAGGACGACGTGCTCGCCCGCCTGCTGACGTTCCCCAACGTGATCGTCACGTCCCACCAGGCGTTCTTCACGCGCGAAGCGCTGGCCGAGATCGCGCACACGACGCTGCTGAACATCGAGGCCTGGCATACGGGCACGCCGCAGAATGTCGTGACCGCGAATCGCTGACAAACCGACGAAAACGGCTCATTTGACGGTTGCCGGCGCCACCGCAATCGTTTGCTTATGGCCATCGCTGCAAACGACGCGCGTTTCATAAACAATTTCGCGCTTTGTTTCGACTGATGTAACGATTCCGGTGCGCCGTCTGCTATCGTTGCGCCGACGTTATCCCGCCCCTCCCGCTCATGCGTTTCGACGATTCCGACATCGCCGCCGTCTACCGCGCCATTTTCGAACGGCGCGACATGCGCCACTTCACGCCGGCGCCCGTCGATCCCGCCGTGCTCGCGCGCCTGCTGCGCGCGGCGCATCACGCGCCGAGCGTCGGCTTCATGCAGCCGTGGCGCTTCATCCGCATCACCGATCCCGCGCTGCGCACCGCGATCCACGCGCTGGTCGAGGCCGAGCGCCGCGCGACCGCCGACGCACTCGGCGAGCGCCAGGACGAATTCATGCGGCTGAAAGTCGAAGGCGTGCGCGAATGCGGCGAGCTGCTGGTCGTCGCGCTCGCCGACGGCCGCGAGCGCCATGTGTTCGGCCGCCGCACACTGCCTGAAATGGATCTCGCGTCCGCCGCGTGCGCGATCCAGAACATGTGGCTCGCGGCCCGCGCCGAAGGGCTCGGGATGGGCTGGGTCTCGCTGTTCGACGTCGACGCGCTGCGCGCGCTGCTGCGCATGCCCGACGGCGCGAAGCCGATCGCCGTGCTGTGCGTCGGGCACGTCGACGCGTTCTATGCGAAGCCGATGCTCGAGCAGGAGCGTTGGGCCGCACGGATGCCGATCGAAGCGTGCCTGTTCGAAAACGGCTGGGACGATCCGGCCCCGATCGATGCCGCCGGCACGCCTTCGTCGCCTTCGTCGCGCGCGGACGCGACAGCGGGCACCGGCACGGCCTCCGGCTCTGCAAGCACCCCGGGCGCGCCAATCACGAGCGTCGACGGCTCCCCCGGACGCATCGCCTGACGTGTACGCGGTCGCCGGCATCGTGCCGGCACCGGCACATTCACCCCAGAAAACCCCATCGAATCCCACACTGTGAGCTTCACGCGCGCAGCCTCGTCGCACGCCGGCAACATCCGTTTTGGCCCCAAGCATAGGGGTTTTCACTGAAGTAGAATCGCGGCTGTCGTTCGCCTTCCCGCCCGCC
>NZ_QMFZ01000074.1:0-20268 GCF_003294055.1 Burkholderia reimsis | reverse complement strand
GAGCAATCTGCGAGGAACTTCGTGTTTCTCAGCAGCGCTGCGTTTTCAGCAGCAGAGAAGCGAGATTATGAACCGTGTTTCGCAGCTCGTCAACAACTTTTTACACTACATCGTTGCGACTGCGGGGTTCAACTTCCAAGCCAACCGCGCGCCCATCACTACAGCACACCACCGGCTTCGCTTCCCTCTCCCGCGCTGCGTTTCCGTTAGCGCGAAAGAGGCGTGATTCTAAGCACCCGCCCTCATCCACGCAAGCCCTTTGTGAAAATATTTTGAAAAGCCCCCGTGCGCTGGCGCGCACGGGGGCTGGGGCTCGGTGGGCCGGGTTCGACAACCGATACCAGCCAGGCACCGGCCACCTACCTCGGGCAGCTCAATCAGCGGTGCTTGAACACCGGCTTCCGCTTTTCAACGAATGCCGCCATCCCCTCCTTCTGGTCTTCGGTCGCGAACAGCGAATGGAACAGCCGGCGCTCGAAGTGAACGCCCTCGGCCAGCGTCGTCTCGTACGCACGGTTCACCGACTCCTTGACCATCATGACCGCCGGCAGCGAAAACTCGGCGATCGTCGCCGCGGCGGCAATCGCCTCGTCGAGCAGCGTGTCAGCCGGCAGCACACGCGACACGAGCCCCGCACGCTCCGCTTCGGCTGCATCCATGAAGCGGGCCGTCAGGCACATGTCCATCGCCTTAGCCTTCGACACCGCGCGCGGCAGACGCTGCGTACCGCCCGCCCCCGGCATGACGCCCAGCTTGATTTCCGGCTGGCCGAACTTGGCCGTGTCCGCCGCGAAGATGATGTCGCACATCATGGCCAGCTCGCAGCCGCCACCCAGCGCAAAGCCCGACACCGCCGCAATGATCGGCTTGCGAATTTCGCGAACCGTCTCCCAGTTACGTGTGATGTAGTCGCCCCGGTAGGCATCCATATAGGAATAGGTCGCCATCATGCCGATGTCCGCGCCAGCCGCGAACGCCTTCTCGCTCCCGGTCACGACGATCGCGCCGATGCCATCGTCCGCATCGAATGCCTTCAGCGCATCACCCAGTTCATCCATCAGCGCATCGTTCAGCGCATTCAGCGCCTTCGGACGGTTCAGCGTAACCAGCCCGACACGCCCCCGGGTCTCCACCAGGATGTTCTCGTAAGCCATCTATTTCTCCTCGATCAATGAAATGAGAAACGCCTCGCACATGCGAATAGTTTGATGCTACCATTCTCCGACCAACCGGTCGGTTAATTAATCGATCCAACCCCTCTCATCGTCCATCAGGCTGCCGCCATGACCCATGCACTGTTCACGAAGCACGAAGACACGCTGAAGCACGCACTCGCCGCCATCGAGAGCCGCGGGTACTGGAGCCCGTTCGCCGAAATGCCGAGCCCCAAAGTGTACGGGGAAAGCGCGAACGCAGATGGCGAGGCCGCGTTCAAGTCCTACCTCGACAAGACGTTCGCGCTCGACCAGCCGGCGTCCGGAGAAACGGTCGGCGCGGAACGGTCGCCGTACGGCATCGCATTGGGCATCCGGTATCCGAAGTCGACGCCCGACGAACTGATCGCCGCCGCTGCCGCCGCGCAGCGTTCATGGCGTGAAGCCGGCCCGAGCGCCTGGATCGGCGTAAGCCTCGAAATCCTCGCGCGCCTGAATCGTGCGAGCTTCGAGATCGCCTACAGCGTGATGCACACCACGGGGCAGGCATTCATGATGGCATTCCAGGCCGGCGGCCCGCACGCGCAGGATCGCGCGCTCGAGGCCGTTGCCTATGCGTGGGACGAACTGCGCCGCATTCCGGCCGACGCGCACTGGGAGAAGCCGCAAGGCAAGAACCCGCCGCTCGCGATGCACAAGCGCTACACGATCGTCCCGCGCGGCACCGGCCTGGTACTCGGCTGCTGCACGTTCCCGACCTGGAACGGTTACCCGGGATTGTTCGCCGATCTGGCCACCGGCAACACCGTGATCGTCAAACCGCATCCGGGCGCGATCCTGCCTCTCGCGATCACGGTCCGGATCGCTCGCGACGTGCTGCGCGAAGCCGGCTTCGATCCGAACGTCGTCACGCTCCTCGCGACCGAACCCAACGACGGCACACTCGTTCAGGATCTCGCGCTGCGCCCCGAGATCAAGCTGATCGACTTCACCGGCAGCACGCAAAACGGCACGTGGCTCGAGCGCCATGCCCACCAGGCACAGGTCTATACGGAGAAGGCAGGCGTCAACCAGATCGTGATCGACTCGACCGACGACCTGAAGGCCACCGCCAAGAACATCGCGTTCTCGCTGGCGCTGTACTCCGGCCAGATGTGCACGGCACCGCAGAACATCTACGTGCCGCGCGACGGCATCCGGACGGCGGACGGCCATGCGAGCTTCGACGAAGTCGCACAGGCAATCGCCGTTGCGGTACAAAAACTCACCGGCGATCCGGCCCGCTCGGTCGAACTGATCGGCGCGATCCAGAACGAAGGCGTGACCGCACGCATCGACGACGCCCGCCAGCTCGGCCGCGTGCTCGCCGACAGCCTGACCCTCCAGCACCCCGCGTTCCCCGATGCCCGCGTGCGCACACCGCTCGTGCTGCAACTCGACGTGACCGATCGCGAGAAATTCACGCAGGAGTGGTTCGGCCCGATCTCGTTCGTGATCGCAACCGACTCGACCGCGCAGTCGCTCGATCTCGCCGGTGAAATCGCGGCAGAACATGGCGCGCTGACGCTCTCCGTCTACAGTACCGACGAAGCCATCGTCGACGCCGCACACGACGCGGCGGTGCGCGGCGGCGTCGCGCTGTCGATCAACCTGACCGGCGGCGTGTTCGTGAACCAGTCGGCAGCGTTCTCGGATTTCCACGGCACGGGCGCGAACCCGGCAGCCAACGCGGCGCTCGCGGATCCGGCATTCGTCGCCAACCGGTTCCGCGTTGTGCAAAGCCGTGTCCATGTTGCGCCGAAAGCGGCACCCGCGGAAGCCGGTCAACCTGCATAACCCGAATGGTCGACGTGCAAACGCCGCCACGTTCTCTACCATGAACGAATCCGCCACCCGGCCGGTTCGTTGCTCATCGATACGCCCATGACAGACGCCTATATCTGCGACGCGATTCGCACCCCCATCGGCCGCTACGGCGGCGCCCTGAAAGATGTCCGCGCCGACGACCTCGGCGCGGTACCGCTCAAGGCGCTCGTGGAGCGCAACCGTGACGTCGACTGGACGGCGATCGACGACGTGATCTACGGCTGCGCGAACCAGGCCGGTGAGGACAACCGCAACGTCGCCCGCATGTCCGCGCTGCTCGCGGGGCTGCCGACCGACGTGCCCGGCACGACGCTGAACCGCCTGTGCGGCTCCGGGATGGACGCGGTCGGCACTGCTGCGCGCGCGATCAAGGCCGGGGAGGCGCGCCTGATGATCGCGGGCGGCGTCGAGAGCATGACGCGCGCGCCGTTCGTGATGGGCAAGGCCGCGAGCGCATTCGCGCGCCAGGCCGACATCTACGACACGACGATCGGCTGGCGCTTCGTCAATCCGTTGATGAAACAGCTGTACGGCGTCGATTCGATGCCGGAGACGGCCGAGAACGTCGCGGTCGACTACAACGTCAGCCGTGCCGACCAGGACCTGTTCGCGCTGCGCAGCCAGCAGAAGGCCGCGCGTGCGCAGCAGGATGGCACGCTCGCCGAGGAAATCGTCGCAGTCACGATTCAGCAGAAGAAAGGCGATCCGGTGGTCGTCTCGCGCGACGAGCATCCGCGCGAAACGTCGCTCGAAGCGCTCGCGAAGCTGAAAGGCGTCGTGCGCCCGGACGGTTCGGTAACGGCCGGCAACGCATCGGGCGTCAACGACGGTGCGTGCGCGCTGCTGCTCGCCAATGCACAGGCCGCGGACCAGTACGGCCTGCGCCGCCGCGCACGGGTCGTCGGAATGGCGACGGCCGGCGTCGCGCCGCGCGTGATGGGCATCGGGCCCGCGCCCGCCACGCAGAAACTGCTCGCCCGGCTCGGGATGACCATCGACCAGTTCGACGTGATCGAGCTGAACGAGGCGTTTGCGTCGCAAGGTCTGGCGGTGCTGCGCATGCTCGGCGTCGCCGACGACGATCCGCGCGTGAACCCGAACGGCGGCGCAATCGCACTGGGCCATCCGCTCGGCGCATCGGGCGCCCGGCTCGTGACCACGGCCCTCCACCAACTCGAGCGTACGGGCGGTCGCTTTGCGCTCTGTACGATGTGCATCGGCGTCGGCCAGGGTATCGCGATCGCGATCGAACGCGTGTAACCCACGCACCGCGCGCCTATAACGAAGTCATGAAGGAGACACTGCATGTCCTATCAGGCGATTCAGCTGGATATCGATCGCGCCTCGAACGTGGCCACGATTACCCTCAACCGCCCCGACAAGCTGAACAGCTTTACGCGGGCGATGCATCGCGAACTGCAGTCGGCACTCGATGATGTCGAAGCGGCCGGTGCGCGCGCGCTGATCCTGACTGGCGCGGGGCGCGGCTTCTGCGCGGGCCAGGACCTGGCCGATCTCGACTTCACGCCGGGCGCGTCCACCGACCTCGGCGCGCTGATCGACGAGCACTTCAATCCGCTGATCCGCCGCCTGCAGCGTCTGCCGATTCCGGTCATCGCCGCCGTCAACGGCACCGCGGCCGGCGCCGGCGCGAACCTCGCGCTCGCGTGCGATCTCGTGTTCGCCGCCCGATCGAGCAGTTTCATCCAGGCCTTCGTCAAGATCGGGCTCGTACCCGATTCGGGCGGCACATGGTTCCTGCCGCAACGCGTCGGCATGGCACGCGCGCTGGGGCTCGCGCTGACCGGCGACAAACTCGGCGCCGAACAGGCCGAGCAATGGGGCTTGATCTGGCGCGCGGTCGACGACGACACCCTCGCTGCGTCAGTCCGCCAGCTCGCCACCCAGCTTGCGCAGCAGCCGACGCTCGCGATCGCATCGATCAAGCAATCGATGCGCGACAGCGTCACGAACACGCTCGACCAGCAACTCGACCAGGAACGCGACCTGCAGCGCAAGCTCGGTCAGTCGTACGACTATGCGGAAGGCGTGAAGGCGTTCATCGAGAAGCGCGCGCCGCGCTTCGAGGGGCGTTGACATGACGGACGCCACTGCCACGCTCGACCCCGACTCGCTCGCCCGTGCCGCCGCACGAGCCATGTACGACGCCGACGCATGCAGCCGCGCGTTCGGGATGGAAATCGCCGAAGTACGCGCCGGCTACGCGCGCCTGCAAATGCGCGTGCGGCCCGAATTCCTGAACGGGCATCAGACCTGCCATGGCGGGATCATCTTCACGCTGGCCGATTCGACGTTCGCGTTCGCATGCAACTCGTACAACGTGAACGCAGTCGCGGCCGGCTGCTCGATCGAATTCCTGCGCCCCGTGCACGGCGACGACGTGCTGACGGCCGAGGCGATCGAGCAGGCACGCGCCGGCCGCCAAGGGATCTACGACATCCGCGTCACGAACCAGACCGGAGAAACCGTCGCGATGTTTCGCGGCAAATCCGCCCAGATCAAGGGTACGGTCATCCCGGAAGACCGCTGACGTCGACGGCTCGCACATAACAAACACTGGAGACATGCATGACTACCCCGCTACCGCTCGAGCCGATCGAGACCGCCTCACGCGACGAGCTGACCGCGCTGCAGCTCGAACGCCTCAAGTGGTCGCTCCGGCATGCGTATGACCACTCTCCCGTCTATCGTCGCAAGTTCGACGACGCGGGCGTCCATCCGGACGACCTGAAGACGCTCGCCGACCTGTCGCGCTTCCCGTTCACGACGAAGAGCGACCTGCGCGACAGTTACCCGTTCGGGATGTTCGCGGTGCCGCAGGACCAGATCTCGCGCATCCATGCGTCGTCGGGCACGACCGGCAAGCCGACGGTCGTCGGCTATACGGCCGGCGACATCGACACATGGGCGAATCTCGTCGCACGCTCGATCCGCGCTGCCGGTGCGCGCCGCGGCGACAAGGTGCACGTGAGCTACGGCTACGGCCTGTTCACAGGCGGGCTCGGTGCGCACTACGGCGCCGAACGCGCTGGGCTGACCGTGATCCCGTTCGGCGGCGGCCAGACCGAAAAGCAGGTGCAGCTGATCCAGGATTTCCGGCCCGACATCATCATGGTGACGCCGAGCTACATGCTGTCGATCGCCGACGAAATCGAGCGCCAGGGTCTCGATCCCGTGCAGAGTTCGCTGCGCATCGGCATCTTCGGCGCGGAACCGTGGACCAACGACATGCGCGTCGCGATCGAGCAGCGGATGGGCATCGACGCGGTCGATATCTACGGACTTTCCGAAGTGATGGGCCCCGGCGTCGCGTCCGAATGCGTCGAGACCAAGGACGGCCCGACCATCTGGGAGGACCACTTCTATCCGGAAATCATCGACCCTGAAACGGGCGAAGTGCTTCCGGATGGCGAACTCGGCGAGCTCGTGTTCACGTCGCTGACGAAGGAGGCACTGCCGATCGTCCGCTACCGCACCCGCGACCTCACGCGGCTGCTGCCTGGCACTGCCCGCACGATGCGCCGGATGGAGAAGATCACGGGGCGTTCGGACGACATGATGATCGTGCGCGGTGTCAATGTGTTCCCGACGCAAATCGAGGAGCAGTTGCTCAAGCAGCGCGCGCTCGCACCGCACTATCAGATCGTACTGACGAAGGAAGGCCCGCTCGACGTGCTGACGCTCAATGTCGAGCCCTGTCCGGAGACTGCGCCCGATACGGCGGCGATTCATGCGGCCAAACAGGCGCTCGCACACGACATCAAGTCGCTGATCGGTGTGACGGCCGTAATCAACGTGCTGCCCGTGAACGGGATCGAGCGTTCGGTCGGCAAGGCGCGACGCGTCGTCGACAAGCGCAAGGGCTGACGGCAATCGCCGCGCGTGCACGACGTGCGGTGAATCTGCGGTTGCAAATGAAACAGCCCGATCGGCCAACGCCGATCGGGCTGTTTCATTCCGGGCCGCCTGTGGGGCATCCGTCGAGGCGAAAGGCGCGTCACGAAAACTGACGCCGCACGTGGCGCCCTCGCAATCAGCGCGACACGCCCCACACACTCCATCGCGCCCACGAGTGCACCCTCCGATGCATCGGCAGCGGCGGCCCGGACAACCCGGGCCGCCTCAAGTCACGAGTTCGGGAACAGCAGCCACATCCGGCCGACCTGCTTCATCCGCCCGGCCTGATCGCCTGCGTCGTCGCCGAGCCCCCAGAAATAGTCGGCCCGCACGCCGCCCTTGATCGCGGAGCCCGTATCCTGCGCGAACACGAGCCGGTTCATCGGCGTATTCGTCAGCGGGCGCGTGGTCTGCAGGAACACCGGCGTGCCGAGCGGGATCGACGACGGGTCGACCGCGATCGAGCGTTCCGGCGTCAGCGGCACGCCGAGCGCGCCGATCGGGCCGTCCGCGCCGCCGTGCGGCGCATCCTCCTTGGTCGGCATGTCGCGGAAGAACACGAACCGCGGGTTCGTGTCGAGCAACGCGTCGACGCGATTCGGATTCGCCTTCGCCCACGCCTTGATGCCCTGCATCGTCGCCTGGGCGGGTGTCAGTTCGCCGCGATCGAGCAGCCACTTGCCGATCGAACGGTACGGCTGGTTGTTGGTGCCGCCGAAGCCGACCCGCATCACCGAACCGTCGTCGAGCAACACGCGCCCCGAGCCCTGCACCTGCAGGAAGAACGCCTCGATCGGGTCGTCGACCCACACGAGTTCGTTGCCATTCAGGATGCCGGCGCGTTCGAGCTGCGCGCGTGCCGGCAGCGCGGCGCCCGCGCGATAACCGGCCGGCCAGCGGTACAGCGCGTACTGATACGGGCCACGACGCACGCGCGAACCATGCAGCAGCGGCTCGTAATAGCCGGTCACCAGCCCGTCGAGCGTACCGTCGGTGTTCGCGAACTGGAACGGCGTGAAATACGTTTCGAAGAATGCCCGCGCACTGCTGACGTCAAGCTCGTCGAGCCGGTCGGCAGCCGCACACGCACGCTGCCAGGCCGGCTGGCGCGCGAGCCGCACGCAGTTCTGCCGCAATGCGGCCGTCGCGCCGATCAGCGAATCATCCTGCCAACCCGGCACCTGCTGCCACGCGACCGGCGTGAGTCGCTTCGCGGCGACCTGCCCCGGCATGATCGCCGCGCCGGTCGGCGGCTTCAGCGACGAAGTCCGCGTCGGCGTGCCGCCGCACGCCGCGAGCAGCGCCGCCGCCGCGACCGCTGCCGCCCACCCGGCCAACCGGGGCCCAAACCACATACAATGTCCGTTCTTGATGGAAACCGCCATGTCAGATTTTCTCGACCAATATCCGATGCTCATCTTTGCGCTCGAAGCCTTCGTAGCGCTTGCCCTGCTGATCTTCATCGTCGTGTGGACGTCGTCGGGCAGAAAGAAGCACGCCCGCGGCAACAACGACCGCCAGCCGCGCTGACGCGCTTCGCACGCTCAATGCAGCGTGCGCGGCATGTGGAGTGCGAACTCGTCGACCGGCGCCTCGAAACGCTCGCCGTCTTCCGCCACGCAGAAGTACGCGCCCCGCATCGTGCCGACCGGCGTCGCGATCACGGCCCAGCTCGTGTATTCGAAGTGCTCGCCCGGCTGCAGCAGCGGCTGGTGCCCGACGACGCCGAGCCCCTTCACTTCCTGCACGTGGTTCTCGCTGTCCGTGATGATCCAGTGACGCGCGATCAGCTGCGCCGCGACTTGTCCCGTGTTGCGGATCGTCAGCGTGTACGCGAATGCGTATTGACGGCGATCGGGGTCGGATTGTTCCGGCAAGTAGCTGGTTTTCACCGAAACGGTGAACTGATACTGACTCGTGATGTTTCCGGTGGAAGGTGACTGTCCGTGCCGGCATGGGCAACGGGGCCGCGGGCGCGCCGCATTGGTTCGGCATTCTATGCGCAATCGGGCCTCGGCCGCACGGCCCGCCGCCGCGCACCGGGTCGCCGGACGGTAGAATGACGGTTTTGCGCCGCAACGTCTCCGCTCCCCTGCCATGACCCAATTCCGTATCGCTCCCAGCATCCTGTCGGCCGATTTCGCACGGCTCGGCGAAGAAGTCCGCAACGTCGTCGCTGCCGGCGCCGACTGGATCCACTTCGACGTGATGGACAACCATTATGTGCCGAACCTGACGATCGGCCCGCTCGTGTGCGAAGCGATCCGCCCGCACGTGCAGGTGCCGATCGACGTGCACCTGATGGTGCGCCCGGTCGACCGGATCGTGCCCGATTTTGCGAAGGCCGGTGCCAACCTGATCAGCTTCCACCCGGAAGGCTCCGATCACATCGACCGCACGCTGTCGTTGATCCGCGACCACGGCTGCAAGGCCGGTCTCGTGTTCAATCCGGCGACGCCGCTGAACTACCTCGATCACGTGATGGATCGCCTCGACTTCGTGCTGCTGATGTCGGTCAACCCGGGCTTCGGCGGCCAGTCGTTCATCCCGGAAACGCTGAACAAGCTGCGCGAAGCACGCGCACGCATCGACGCGTACACCGAGCGCACCGGCCGCGAGATCCTGCTCGAAGTCGACGGCGGCGTAAAAGCCGACAACATCGCGGAAATCGCGGCGGCCGGGGCCGACACCTTCGTCGCGGGTTCGGCGATCTTCGGCAAGCCCGACTACCGCAAGGTGATCGACGAGATGCGCGCCGCGCTCGCTACCGTCGAGCGGAGCTGACGCCGTGGCCGATTCGTCGCTCGCCGGCCAGGCGCCGGCAGGGGCCGCAACTGAAGCCGCCCCGATCCGCTTCGCCGCGCCGCGCATCGACGCGGCGCTGATCGATCTCGACGGCACGATGGTCGACACGGCCGACGATTTCACGGCCGGCCTGAACGGGATGCTCGAGCAGCTCGGCGCGCCGGCCACGTCGCGTGACGAGGTGATCGGCTACGTCGGCAAGGGCTCCGAACACCTGATCCAGAGCGTGCTGAAACCGCGCTTCCCGGCCGACGAAGCGCACGCGCGCTTCGACGATGCACTGGCGATCTACCAGACCGAATACGCGAAGATCAACGGCCGCCACACGCGCCTTTATCCGGACGTAGCCGCCGGCCTCGACGCGTTGCGTGCGGCCGGCATCCGGCTCGCGTGCGTGACGAACAAGCCGCATCGCTTCGCCGTCGAACTGCTCGAGCAATACGGGCTGGCCGATTGCTTCGGCGTCGTGCTCGGCGGCGACAGCGTCGCGCGCAAGAAGCCCGATCCGCTGCCGATGCTGACGGCCTGCAGCGCGCTCGGCGTCGCGCCGGATGCGGCAGTCGCGATCGGCGACTCGGAAAACGATGCGCTGGCCGGCCGCGCGGCCGGGATGGCGACGCTGACTGTGCCGTACGGCTACAACCACGGCAAAGCTATACAAACGATAAATTCGGATGGTATAGTCGATTCGTTGCTGGTCGCAGCTCGCGCAATTGCTGCGCACAACACCGGCCGGCCAACCATCTGATTATTTCTTCCATCCGCATGTTTCTGAATAAAAAACGGAGTCTGAGCAGCATCGACCGGGGAGCCTGGCCCTGGCGTCGCTGGTCGCGCTAACCTCTTCGATGAGGTACGCTGAAGCACGTCTTCAGCGCCGTTTTTTATCTCGCTGCGCATCCGCGCGCCGACCGTCGCACCACCTCGAGTTCCACCGCGTCCGAACGCTTGCGTTCAGGATCGGCCGCAGGCTCGCGACGTTCACGCCCGGAGTGCCGGCCGGCAACAGGCACTTCTCGATCGACCGCCCTTTCGCCGACGGCAACCCGCGCAGCGTCAAGTGATCCCTGGCGCACGCGCCGCTCGTCCCGAACAGGACCGGAACATGACCGAACTCGAATTCCAATCGCTCGCGAACGAAGGCTACAACCGCATCCCGCTGATCGCGGAAGCCCTCGCCGATCTCGAAACGCCGCTGTCCCTCTACCTGAAGCTGGCCCAGCCCGAACGCGCGGGCGCCAACTCGTTCCTGCTGGAATCGGTGGTCGGCGGCGAACGCTTCGGCCGCTACTCGTTCATCGGCCTGCCGGCCCGCACGCTCGTCCGCACCCGTAACGGCGTGTCGGAAGTCGTGCGCGACGGCCAGGTCGTCGAGACGCATGACGGTGACCCGTTCCAGTTCATCGAATCGTTCCAGGCGCGCTTCAAGGTCGCGCAGCGCCCGGGCCTGCCGCGCTTCTGCGGCGGTCTCGCCGGTTATTTCGGCTACGACGCGGTGCGCTACATCGAGAAGAAGCTCGCGAACACCGCGCCGCGCGACGATCTCGGCCTGCCCGACATCCAGTTGCTGCTGACCGAGGAAGTCGCGGTCATCGACAACCTCGCCGGCAAGCTGTACCTGATCATCTACGCGGACCCGAGCCAGGCCGAAGCCTATACGAAGGCCAAACAGCGCCTGCGCGAACTGAAACAGCGCCTGCGCACGACCGTGCAGCCGCCCGTCACGTCGGCGAGCGTGCGCACCGAAACCTTCCGCGAGTTCAAGAAAGACGACTATCTGGCCGCCGTGCGCCAGGCGAAGGAATACATCGCGGCCGGCGAGCTGATGCAGATCCAGGTCGGTCAGCGGCTGACGAAGCCGTACCGCGACAATCCGCTGTCGCTGTATCGTGCGCTGCGTTCGCTGAACCCGTCGCCGTACATGTACTACTACAACTTCGGCGATTTCCACGTGGTCGGCGCGTCGCCGGAAATCCTCGTGCGCCAGGAGAAGCGCGGCGAAGACCAGATCGTCACGATCCGTCCGCTCGCCGGCACGCGCCCGCGCGGCAACACGCCCGAGCGCGATGCGGAACTCGCGACCGAACTGCTCAACGATCCGAAGGAAATCGCCGAGCACGTGATGCTGATCGACCTCGCGCGCAACGACGTCGGCCGCATCGCGGAGATCGGCTCGGTGCAGGTGACCGACAAGATGGTCATCGAGAAATACTCGCACGTGCAGCACATCGTCAGCTCGGTCGAAGGCAAGCTGAAACCCGGGATGACGAACTACGACGTGCTGCGCGCGACGTTCCCGGCGGGCACGTTGTCCGGCGCGCCGAAGGTGCGCGCGATGGAACTGATCGACGAGCTCGAGCCGGTCAAGCGCGGGTTGTACGGCGGCGCCGTCGGCTACCTGTCGTTCTCGGGCGAGATGGATCTCGCGATCGCGATCCGCACGGGCCTGATCCACAACGGCAACCTGTATGTGCAAGCGGCGGCCGGGGTCGTCGCGGATTCGGTGCCCGAATCCGAATGGCAAGAGACCGAGAACAAGGCGCGCGCGGTGCTGCGTGCGGCCGAACAGGTCCAGGACGGCCTCGATAGCGACTTCTGACCGGAGACTGACCATGCTGCTCATGATCGATAACTAGCATTCGTGTCCAGCCATGTGCATGATTGTCCAGAACTCTTGGTAGCTAGGGGCTTCGCTGTCATGCCGGTCTGTCGCCATCCAGCCATGTCCAGTAAAATGGGGTGAAATTCCTGCGAATTCACCCCATGAAAACCACCAAGGCCCTCACGGCCTCCATGATCAATGCAGCCAAGCCGAAAGACAGACCGTACAAGCTGTCCGATCTGAATCGCCTTTCGCTTCACGTCAGCAAGGTCGGAACCAAGAGCTGGTCCTGGGCTTACCGCCTCGACGACAAAGACTGCACTTACCAGATCGGCCGCTGGCCGGAGGTCGGACTCTCCGAAGCGCGCGAACGAAGAGCTGCCGCAGAGAAATTGGTAAAAGCGGGCATCCATCCGAAGGCGCACGACCAACAGCAGGTAGCCCAGACGAAGGCCGAGCAGGCTACGACGTTTTGGGGCGTCACGTCGGAATGGATCGAATTGAACCGTTCGAAGTGGTCTGAGTACTACCTTGATCAGGTCGAGCGATTCACCGCTCGCTACATTCGGGATGCGGAGATCGGCAAGCGCCCGCTTCGCTCGGTCACGAGCGCGGACATCTTTGCACTTGTCCGAAGCGTCGGATCACGAACCAAGAAGTCGGGGAAAGAGCGGAAAACCACCGGCGCCCCGTCAGTCGCCGTGCTTCTCAAGCAATGGTGTTCGGCCGTCTTCCGCCTTGGAATTGCCAGTGGTCGCTGCGATAGCAATCCCGCCGCGGGATTCAAGCTGTCCGATGCCGTCGCGAAACCTCCCGTAAAGAACAACCGCGTACTTGATACGGAAGAAGTTCGTCGACTCATTTCGGAGCTGAATCGATACAACGGCAATCGAGCCACCGTCATCGCAATCCAACTTCTCCTGCTGACGTTCGTGCGGACAATCGAACTTCGCGCGGCATCGTGGCACGAGTTCGACTTGGAAAACGCCCTTTGGACGATTCCAGCCGAGCGAATGAAGCGTCGCTTGCCTCACGTCGTTCCGCTTTCGTCGCAGGCAGTCGAATTGCTCAAGGAGTTGGAACAGCTGACTGGAAGCACAAATTGGCTATTTCCAAACCGCCGCGACGAAACACGCTGCATGAGCGCCACTACAATCAATCGCGCACTGGAATACATGGGCTTCGCCGGTGCGAACAGCATTGGTTTTACAGCTCACGGTGCACGAGGCACCGCCTCGACCTATCTCCATGAGGAGGACTTCGAAGAGAAGCATGTTGAGCGACAACTTGCCCACGTCCAGAAAAACAAGGTTGCAGGAACGTACAACAAAGCCGCATACCTGAAACAGAGGCGGGACATGATGCAGCATTACGCTGACTATCTCACCGGCCTCGGGTTAGCATAGGCGCGCCGAACATTTCGATCTTCAACAACGCACTCTCGTCCTCGACGGCAAGACGCGCAAAGTCGCCGGCCTGCTGGGCACACAAAACGCAGCATAACGTTGCACTTCCTTGGCGCACGCGCTTAAAATCGACTGCCGCCCCCTTACGGAGCTTAACCGGGCCCGCGTTAACGTAGGCTCCCCACGAGGTAACCCCGCGCCGTACGCTGATCACGAATTGCAATGTTGCAGCGATGATCGGAGATACAGGAGAAAGACGAAGGGGGCGGCGTCCAAAAAACAAGGAACACCTGCGGGGTGACATGGCTATCGTGGCAAGCATAGATGAAATTATCGAGAGCCTTGTCCGCAACAACCCCGCCTGGTTCTCCAGACGCATCCTCGGCATCCCGTATAGCACGCTGAAAGAGATCGTCTACCCCCGTCCGCCGTATAAGCGCTTCACGATTAAGAAGCGGGACGGCACCGATCGCGTGATCTTCGAACCGCGCAACCGCCTGAAAATCATTCAGCAGCGGACCTTAAAGTTCCTCCTAGATCGATCCGGCCCCCTCAAACCTGCGGTCCATGGCTTCGTGTCAAAGCGCAGCATCTTGACGAACGCGCAGGTGCATTGCTCGCCGAAGGTCCACCACGTCTTCAACATCGACCTCGAAGACTTTTTTCCGAACATCTCGTTCTACCGGGTGCGCGGTGTACTTGAGAAACACCCGTTTAACTGCTCGCATCAGGTCGCGACAGTCATCGCTCACATCTGCACGCTCGACAAGGTGCTGCCGCAAGGCGCGCCGACCTCGCCGTTACTTTCGAATCTCGTGTGCCGGTCATTGGATCGGGACCTGACTGACTTGGCTCGCCGAAGCTTCGCGCGCTATTCCCGCTACGCCGACGACATCACGTTTTCCTTTCCCGTTCGAAAGACCTCTCGACTGCCGGCAGCAATCTGCCACGTCGATGAAGACGGTGATCTGCTGATCGGAACGGAATTACATGGCGTCATCACGAAGCACAATTTCAAGATCAACCCTGCTAAGACCCGGTTGCGCGATCGTAGCCGTCGGATGGAGGTCACGGGGCTTACGATCAATCGATTTCCCAACGTTCCCAGGCGGTTTATCGATCGCATTCGTGGAGCCTTGCATGCGTGGGAGAAGTACGGCTACGACGCGGCCGAAAAGGCATGGTCCGAACGCGTCGAGAAAGCCACCACCGGGCCGTACGAGAAAAAGCCTTGGAAGCGTCAGATGCGTCGCGGACGGCTGCCGAAACTGAAAAACATTCTGTGGGGCAAGTTGCTCTACCTGCGGATGGTCCGAGGCAAGGACGATCTGATCTACACCCGGCTCGCCGAGCGCTACAACGACGCTGTCCTCGCGGCGCATGCCGCCGGGCCATTTACCGCCCCGCGCCTGCCGGTGCAACCATTAGTGCGAGACAAAGAGACGGCGCGCGACGCATGTTTCGTTGTGGAATGGCTGGGAGACTATCAGTCGGCAGCTGGCGTCACGGACGATATTCCCATGGGGCAAGGAACCGCGTTTGTCTACCGCGAGTTGAATCTACTGATCACGTGCGATCACGTTTTTGAGGGGAAAGCGAACGTCGGTCACTTCGAAGTCGAGATGGATTACGAGGACGTGGAACTGGTCAACAAGACGCTGAACCTCGTCAAGCCAGACACACATCAGAAGTGGCCGGCGAAGATTCTCTATCGCAACGCTCAGATGGATCTGGCGCTCCTCGCTTTCGACCATCCGCCTCAGCACCGTTACTTCTCTGCAATGGACAATCCGATCGAGTCCGGCGCGCAGGGCATCTTGATCGGCTACCCAGCCTGGAAACAGTGGAACCTGCCGGATTTCAACGATCAGAAAGTGCTGAACAGGACTACACCACACGCCGGAATGAACAGTTTCACCATCTCGGGCGCTGGTAGCATTCGTCCCGGTAACAGTGGCGGACCTTTCACGGACGGTCGCTTCCGGGTCGCCGGCATGGCTCAGCGCGGCGCTTACATGGGCGATGGGCACGACGAATGCCTGTGCTTCGAGATCATCGATGACCTAATCGACAAATATCGGGCGTCGCTTGTGCCACCGGCGCCAGTGCCAGCGCCCACGCCCGCCGTGGGTGCAGCCGCCGGGCTCGCCGCTGCAATGTCGGCCGCCCCCCCTGCGCCCATCCCGATACCTGCAGCAGTTGCTTCGTATACTGAAGCGCCCAGCGTTTCCGCATCTGCGATTGGCTCGGTAGCAACGCCGGTTCAACCACCGCCGTCAGACGAACCCTTGATGTAATCCCGTCTGCGGAATCGGCACGGCTCTGTCGGGCCACCGCCGCCCATCATCCTCGCTCCCTTATAGACAGGCGAATCTACGAAATACGGATGATTGCCGTGCGGTGTTCGCCCACGCTCGCGTAGGAGCCGCTCGAACCGTTCGTCGGCGTGCGGCCCCGTGCGAAGCGATTACCCATTTTGCTCAGCGGCCGTCAAGGCGGAGCTATCTTTTCAGCCACCAATCAAGAAGCGTCTCGTCGCTAGGGTCCTCAAAATTTTTGTAGACGTTCGCGTAGTACCATTCGATCCCCGTTCGTTCCTTAAATTCGTCGAAGAAACGATTAATTGCCTCGATACCATTGGTCGACGGGACCGATAGTGCAAGGTTTCCGCCGTTCACACCATCCAAGCTGCCAGCTAGCTCTTGGCCAACTTCACGCTCCAGCCGTTCCACCTCCCCCCGGGGGATCTCGTCGGCATAAATTTGGACACAAAAGTTCCCACCTCGCCTCAAGACGGTAGCTGGCCGATCAGTGTCAGCTATGCGGATCAAATCGCCCTTCGCGAGATTCAGTGCGAGTCCGGGCGACGAGAGCAATTCGTAGGAGCCGTCTCCAATAGACAAAGCGGGAAGCTCCTCATAGACGGGGCCCGCATCGTTGTGCCCCGCATACACATTTACCAGACAACGTTCTTTCTCAGCGTCCATATGGTGCTCCACAGCTTCCGCGTTCAACGCAAGACATACCTTCCTTCACATAGCCACTACTGCCTGCACTCAAATTGCAAGATGCTCCTTCAAGAGCGACGTTTGCGTCGGACAGGTTCCCACCACTTGCAGTAGCGACGTTCCTATGCCCCAAATGCATGTCATTGGGATTCGTTGACGTATGTCCGCATCGCCAACATTTGTAGATGCCTGTCTTGTTTGCCGCGAGTAAGCGCTCGCGGCAGGCAGCTTGGCCAGCTCGACTACCTCCGCCTATGCGACTCGCAGCCATTTCCTCGTTGGTGGCACCGTCCCCGTCCGGCAATGCGAATGATGACGGTGGCTTCTTCGCCAAACCAAATGGATCGACCCACTCGACCGGGTTGGGCACGTATTGATAAACGTTGATCCCGCCTGCCAGGCCGATTGGGTCCTTGCTGACGAACCGCCCACTGCTCGGATCATAGTACCGATGCCGGTTGTAATGCAGCCCAGTCTATGGCTAAACGGCAACGATAGAGTGCACCAGTAATGATGTCCTCGACGTCGGTTGGTAGATGAACGTTGACACTTGGTTGGCGCCCCGATGCGTTGAGAGCCTCAGGCATTGCGCAGGATCAAATGTGTCAGCGGCATCGAATACCACCAGTGGCTGGTTGATCCAATTGATCGTCAACTCCTCAATAATGTTGATTGCGCCGAAGTCGATTTTCTCGATTGCGGTCAACACATCAGCTTCACTATCCGCCCACTTCCAGCGAACGATTAGTTGCTGGCTGTCAGATGTTGCGACCGCGGTTTGCAGCGGCTCGTCGCCCAAGACGAGCACGTCTGCCCCGTGCACTGCCAGCCTGCCGGCATAGTCGGCAGGCTGGCAAGACAGGTCGAAATCAGAGGGGTTCCCACTCGAGCCATTCCATAGCGGTGCCTTTGCTTCTTCCATCACTACAAGTGGCCCACCTGAGCTGTTGATCCAGTCTGAAATAGCGTACTTGTTCATTGACCGTTCCTCCTCTTTGCTTGTGTGACTTGGCCAGCCTGTTTGAGGCTGCACCGCTTGCAGTGAGGATACAGGCGTTGGGGCTTTCCCTGCTCGTTCAGCGCGTTCGGAGTTTGGTGATCGGGAATAAAGTCCCCGCTCTTTGTACCAGGATCTTTAGAACCACAAGTATGGCAGCCGTCGCGATACCCGATCGTGTTGATCTGCTGCCTTTCTTCCAAAGTGAAGTTACGTTCCGGTCCTCGTGCCGGTATGGATTCCGTCGCAAAGGGGCCCGGCTTCAATGTTTCGTCGCCGGCGAGACCTAGCGGGTCAGTCCAAGCGATTGGATTGAGCCCATATTGGTAAACGTTGATGCCACCTGCAAGGCCGATCGGGTCTTTCGATACGAAGCGCCCTGAGCTGGGATCGTAGTATCGGTTGCGGTTGTAATGCAGACCCGTCTCGGAATCGAAGTACTGCCCTGCAAAGCGCAGCGGGTTCGTGATTCCAGCCTTGCGCGCCGCCTCACTGATGACTTCGCGCGCTTCGCCCCACGCCTTGTAGCGTGCCGACCACGCTACCTCGCCCGACTCGTCCGTTACTTCCTGCGGCGTACCGATCTGGTCGCAATGATAGTACGCAACAGCGGTCAATGGCGGCACGTCGCCTCGGGTCAGTACGGCCGACCCCGTGGCTTGTACCAGCGGTGTGAAACTGCCCGGCTCGTATACATAGTGAGTGGTCTCACGCTTCTCCCACGACGTCTCATACGCGAGCGTGTCACCATCCCACCCGTACAGCGTGAAACCGTAGCCGCGCTCCTGCTTCAGACGCTGGCGCTCCGCATCCCGCCAGCCACTTCCCGCCCCTGCCAGATACGGTACCTGCGGCTCGATCAGCTTCGCGATGCGACGGCCCAGCGCGTCGTACGTGTACGTCGCGCGCATATGCCGGTCGCTCGCCGTCACCATCCGGCCCAGACTACTCCACCCGAACACCGTGCGCTCGCCGTTGTGCGTACGCTCCGTCAGGTTGCCCTGTTCGTCGTACGCGAAGTGCGTACCGGCGTACTCCTTCAGCAGGTTGTCCAGCAGCGGCGCGGACCGCGCGCCGCCGAATACACCAATGCCGTGTTCGTCGCGGTCCTTCGACTCCACGATATTGCTGGCCGGATCGAACGCGAACGTCTCGACATCGAGCGACGACTGCGCACGCGTGAGCCGTCCGACGGGATCGTACGTGTACTGGATCTCGCCGCGCTGCATATCGGCAATCTGGACGAGCTGCCCTGTCGTGTCGTACTGGTAACGGCGCTCCATCACCTTGCCGCCCGTGCCCTGTAAGGTCTGCCGCGCAAGCCTTCCCGCCTGGTCGTACTCCGTTGCCTGCTTCAACCCGTTGCCAAGCTCACGCACCGTCTCGCGGTGTGCGTCATCGCGCTCGAAGTTGGCTATCGTCTTTCCATCGAGCATGAGTCCGTGCACATGGCCTGAGCCGTAGGTCAACCATTCGAGCCGTCGGCCGTCCGGACGCGTCGTGGCAGTGCGCGCACCCACCTCGTCGTACTCGTGCCGCCAGACGAACTCGTAGTCCTCGCCGTCGACGGGCACGTTCAGGTGCTCGAAACTCAGGTTGCCGACCGGGTCGTAGAAGCGCCGCACACGCGACTGATCGTTGACCGCCTGCAGCAGGCGGCCCAGGCCGTCGTACTGGAACGACTCACTCTCGACCTTCACCTCGCCCTGCGGATTCAGGAAGACCTGTCCCCGATCGGTGAACTGGGCGGGCCAGCCGCGCCGACGTTCAAGCCGTCCCATCGCGTCGTATTCGAACGCCTGCATGACGCCGCCATACAGACGGTTGGTCACGAGGCCACTGCCCGCCGCGCGGTAATACCACGTCTCCCGTCCGTCGAAATCCGTCTCGCTTGTCAGGCGCGCCGCCTTGTCGTATCCGAACCGGTACTCCCGTCCGTTCTCGTTTCGCAGCGTCACAATCTGGCCGAGCGGGTTCCACGCGTATTCGAGCGAGTCGCCGCGCGCGTTCGTCCGCTTCGCAACGAGGCCCGCCGCCGTATAGCTGTAGCGCGTCGACCGGTTCAGCGCGTCGACGTGCTCGAGCAGACGGCCCTCCGCGTCGCGCGCATACGTGTCGCGCAGACCCGCAGGGCGCGTCACCCAGGCAAGTTGCCCGTTCTCGTAACCGTAGCGCGTCGTCTCGCCGGCCGCGTTTTTCGCCTCGACGAGTTGTCCGCGTTCGTCGTACTTCCACGTCGCGGTCTTGCCTGAACAGTCCGTATAGCTGGAGATCTGCCCATCCGGCTGCCATGCAATCTTCTTCGTGCCGCCCTTCGGATCGGTAATCGCGACTGGCAGTCCAGCGCGATCGTATTCGTACTTCGTGACCCTGCCGAGTGGGTCAAGCGCCTCGGTGACACGCCCCTTGCTGTCGTAGTAACGCTCCCAGCGGTGCCCTTCCGGGTCCTGCAGCCCGGTCAGGTTGCCGTGCCGGTCGTAGACGTAATGAGCCGTACGTCCATCCTGCTGCG
>NZ_QMFZ01000073.1:0-20414 GCF_003294055.1 Burkholderia reimsis | reverse complement strand
TTTCGTGCAGCGTTGGCGCAGGCAAGGAAATCATTGCTTTCAGCGTAAGCGTCGTCGCGAGCGGAACGGACCGCCTGGCTAAGCCGGGGGCGCGTCCCGGCCGGCCGGATTTGTCGCTTCTGCCTGATTCGTATATCGCCGACACCCCGGACAGCCCGACCGGACGGGATTTGCCCCTTGCTTTTGCCGTGTCGGCGATATACGAGTGTTGTTCCCGGCGGCCTAGGCACTCGCGGCGGCCGAGAACGATCTTTATGCGCCGCCCAGCACCTACGACAACGATGCAGATCAAGGGATGAATTGAAAACGACTGACACGATGGTGCTGTTCTGGCGCACCGCCGACATTTATTCGAACTGGCATCCTGCCTCGTTCGTCGAGGACGGTATTCAGTTTGCGAACACTGAGCAGTACATGATGTGGCGCAAGGCGAAACTCTTCGGTAACGACGAACTCGCGGTCGCGATGCTGGCGATCAGCAATCCCCGGAAGCTTAAGGCGCTCGGCCGCACAGTGCAGGGATATCAGGAGGACGTATGGGAACGCGAACGTGTACTCGTCATGGTACGCGCGTGCTATCTCAAGTTCTCGCAGAACAGCGCCATGCGCGAAGAACTGCTTGCTACCGGAGAGCGCCTGCTCGTGGAAGCGAGTCCAGACGATTGTGTTTGGGGCATCGGCCTCGCCGAAGACGACCCGCGTGCGCTCTCCCTGTCGCAATGGCAGGGGCGTAACTTGCTGGGCTATGCCCTGATGGAAGCGCGACGCATGCTAAGCGACGGTTCGCCGTCGACAGTCGAAGCAGTGCTGGTACCGGAGCAGCAACAATCAGCGCGACCAGATCGGCACGCCACAGGAGCTGACAGATGCGCCGGCCGAGATCAGGCGTTATGTCCAGTTCCCGGCCCGGTCAAGAATAGTGGGACTCCCGATTTACAGTAGATCGGGAGTCTGTACAATAATTAAAACCGACCCAAGAGTTTCGCCAGCACGAGCTGGCCACCACCGGAGCGAAAACGATGCGATCCGAACAGATGACGCCGGCCGAGCGCGCGGCGCTCGAACGCCTCCTTGAGCACGCACGCGGCGACACCCACCAGAGCCGGCGCGTCGCCGATTTCTTGCTCGCCTGGTGGAATGCTGGCGAGTGCGGGAAGTACGACCTCACCACCGCATGGGGCGTGGACGACGACATTGTGGAGGATATGTGCGTGGTGTTCCGCCTTGCCTCGCGGGCGAACAGCTACCCTGATACGCTCGGCTATGGGCCGCAGTTCGAGGCCGTCGTGAAGGCATGGCGGCCCGAGCTGGCCCCGAGCCACTGACGGAGATCCACATGGCCACCGAAACCATCGACCAGAAGACCCTGACCCAGCTTGTGGAAGCCGGCGCGGTGCGCGCCGCGCATGTCGTCGGCCACGGCAACGGCTGGACGATCGCGGCGCGCTACGGCCTGACCGAGCGCTTTCTGTCGGCTAAGCGCGGCGACGTGCGCGTGTTCCGCCGGCTCGAAACGCTGGTGAGCTTCCTGCGTGACATGGGCATTAGCCGGTTCGACGTCGACGCGGCCGGCTACGATCCGGCCGCCGGCGGCCCGACTCGGCCCGACCGGTCGGCCGCACTCAAGGAGGCGCACGCCGCGCGGGCGTATGACAAGTGGTTCCGTGAGCAGGTACAACAGGCGATGGATGATCCGCGCCCGCGGATTCCCCACGCAGAGGTGCAGCAACGGATGGAAGCGAAGAAGGCTGCATTGCGAAAGCAGCTCGCGCGCGGGGCTAAATGATCGTTGAATGGAACCCGCAGGCGAGCGAAGATCGCGACAGGATTTTTGACTACATCGCAGCCGACAACCCCAGCGCCGCGCTTGAGCTGGACGACCGAATCGGCGAGCTGACCAGCGCCCTGCCCGAGCATCCCGAGTTGTACAAGCCCGGCCGCGTGCGCGGCACCCGTGAAATGGTCCTGACGCCCAACCACGTGCTGGTCTATCGGATCGAGCGGCCGGCCGGCGTGATCGAGATCGTGCGCATTATCGGCGCGCGCCAGGACTACCCGAAGGGCAAGCGAAAATGAGGGCGCTGACTGGCGGCGTCCTCATCCCACCTGCTTATTGGGCGGGCTTCCGATTGTAGACCACCATCCCCGTGGGATGCAGGTTGAACTCCAGGTCACAGCGCACGAACTCCGCTTCGCTGACGTCGCTGAAAATGTGATCGCACAGCCATGCAGCCATCGCGGCCTGCATGGCGTTTTTTTCGATTTCGCGGGCGTCGTCAGCTTGTACCGCCTTGATGAATTCCTCCCCGTAGAATGGTACCGCTCCCTGTGCGAACGCTTTGCCCTTCTCTCTCATGAATGCTTCGCGGTCCTTTGCAATCGCGATCAACGCCGGCGCGTTGATCGCGGTCTGAAAGTAGATCGTTTCCTGTTGGTTTTCATCGAAAACGCGCATCTTGACTAGCATGTTCTTCCTTCTTCTTCTGGGGTTAGCTACAGGCTGGCGCTGGCCAGCGCCGCACTAGGTGCAATAGTGCACTAGAACAGCCGGCGCGCGATGGCCGTGCGCGCGGATTCGTCATGATGCATGTGCCGGATGCCCTGCATGGCGCGACCGATCCAGTCGGCGGCAGGGTTGCCATCCATGGGAAACAGGCCGCTACTGGTGGCCGGCACATCATCCAAATCAGTTACCACCCAAACGCCGACATTGGCGGCAGGATCTCTATCACGCACGGTCATCTCCTGTTGTCTAATAGCCGGAACCCTTGCCAGCGCCCCAAGAGTTCTTCGGGCCGGGTATCGGCCTGTGATCCCGTTCAGCACCGTATTGGGAGCCGTTGTAACGCCAGCCATAGCCGTGCTGCCACACCTCATCATCATCATCATCGTCATCGTCATCGGAGGTGTCCCACGGCAATGCCTTGATTGCACGCCATAGTTTTTTGAGGATGTTTCGCATCTTCGCCTCAGCTCTTGTGAAAATCGAGCTGTGCCTGTTCGGGCGGATCGTCCGAGCCAAGAGCTGCGCCTGACACCAACACATCCTCATCGGCGGAAAGTACCGGGATATGGCGCAGCGTCGTCTTCGGTGGGTTGATAGGTGCGGCCTTGGTAACTTCGTCCTGTTCATCGAAGTTCAGCACGACCTCGGCCGAAAAGGACGCCCAGCGGCCGTCTGCGCGAGCTTGCCAGAAAACTGACGAGTTAACGCGGTACACGTTGGACGTGCCAACCTTCAATACCTCGATCCACTGCTGTTCTCTCAACAAGGCGACTGCCCGCTTGATCGTGGGCGCGCTTAGGCCGGTTAGTTTGACGAGCGAGGCTTGCGACACCATCACCGCGTTTTGGCGGTTCATGGCTTTGACTAGGCTGGTCAACAGCTTACGCGCGGCAGGGGAGCGGAATGCCAGCTCGTCTAGGTCATCGAGGTACTTCCGACTAACCTGCACGAAGCCCTGATTTACCGCGCCCCGCTTGAGTTTCACCAGCTCGGCGCGCAGCTCTTCATTTTCCCGCGCAAGGTGATCCCTATTGGGATCATTCAAGGTGACGTCTTGGCTCATTTCGTGGACTCGCTTCATCATTCGTGATCCTTCATGGCTCATACTATGTGAGCCAAGAGGGATCGTCAATGATCTTATGGATCACACAGGGTGATCCCAATAGGGATCATCTAGGGTGATCCCTTTACAAATCGCCGAAACCCTTGCCAGATAAGGCTTTGCCGCGATTTCCTGATTCCTTCCCTCTTTTCTCTCTTTTACATCGCCACGCGACGAGCTTTGATAACAGCCCCCCGAAGGGGGGCAAAACGGCGCTACGCGCCTTGACGGCCCCCATGGTGGTTAACCAACCCGCATCAGCGCTCCGGTCTAAGGCGTTCGGCGGCCAACAGGCCACCGACCACCTAAGACCCGGACAAAAGATCGGCAGACGGCTTTTAGCCGCCTGCCGATCAGCCGGGTGCTTATGAGCACCGGGCGTTGCCTTCCAGTGGCTTGCAATGCTCCCTATCGCTTACAGGGAGGGGGGTGGATCGTCTTTTTTCTCACTAAGGCAAGCCCCGTAGGGGCGCGTCAGGCCCGTAGGGCTTGCTCGCGGGGAGACGGTGGGCAACTGCGGAACCCCGGCCAACGAGCCGGGGCTGTCCACACCCTTGTGGTGTGGACAGCGCAGTTGTCCACGGGCGGGCGCGGGATGCCCCCTCCCCTCTTGCAGACTACCCACGGCCCGGTACGGGCCGTGTCCACACTAACCGCGCAGCGGTCATTTTTTAGGTTTGAGGCATCCGGCGAAGCCGGATTTTTTATTTTTCGCGGCCGTCGTGTCTGATGATAAAATTAGAAACTACGTATTTTATACGTATAAAAAGGGGATAAACACATGATTGTTACCGTAGGAAATCCGAAGGGAGGCGTGGGTAAATCGACCCTCGCTGTCCAGCTTTCTTTAGGGTTGGCCGCACGTGGTCAGCGCGTTTGGTTGATCGATGGCGATCGCCAAGGAACCAGTATCGGAGCAATCACCGTGCGGGCCGAGGGCGGGCGCGAGCCGATTCCGGCAGCGGCCTATCCTGATGGCGCGACGCTTCGCAGCCAGGTCACGCAGCAGCGTCACATGCACGACCACATCATCATCGACGCCGGCGGCCGTGACTCGACGGCACTGCGCGCAGCATTGGCTGTGTCTGATGTGGTACTAATTCCATTCCTGCCGCGTAGCTTCGATGTGTGGGCGCTCAACGACGCCGCCGCGATCTTGGCCGAGGCCCGAGCGGTCAATGACATTAAGGCATGGGCGGTGTTGAACGCCGCAGATCCGCAGGGCGGCGACAATGCCGAGGCGGAGGAAGCGATTCAGGAGCTGGACGGAATCGACCTGTTGCCCGCGCGGATTACCCGCCGAAAAGCGATCGCTCACGCTTCCGGCGCTGGCCTGCACATCGAGGAATACAAGCCCCGTGATGCTGCCGCATGCGCGGAAATCGCAGCGTTAACTGATACGCTGTTTGTGCGTAATTAATACGTATAGATTACGTATTTAAAAGGTATTAACTATGGGACTTACCAAGGCACCCAAGAAGCCGCCGACAGATGCGACGGCCCAGTTCATCAATCGTGCGCCGGATGCTCCGACCCGCTCGGAGCAACAATCTCCTGCCGAGGTGTCGCAGAACAAGAAGCCGATCACGATCACATTCGATCCGGTGTTGCTCGCCCAGCTCGACGCGGCGGCTAAGCGAATAGGTATCAGCAGATCTAGCGCGCTGGCCGTTGCCGTGTCCAAGTGGCTCGGCATCGAGTAGGCCCCTGCCCTACCGTCAAAAAGCCTCGCTCCTGCGAGGCTTTTTTTTCGCCAACACCTATTTACGAGCAACGTATTTAATATTTAGTTTATACGTATACATTGCATTGTTCATACATCATAATGGCATCTCCTATACGTAGCTCAACCACAGGAGATTTCCGTATGAAACCGTTGGTCTTGTCCCTTTCCTTGCTGGCCGTGATTCCAGCCACATCGCACGCTCAAGCGGCCGGCAGCGTGCTTGTTAGCGCGGGCTGGATGCACTTTGCGCCGCAGTCGAGTAGTGGCCCGTTGACGCTTACGAGCGTCGGTGGGGTGTCGGTCAACACGGGCGTTCCCAACACGAGCATCAAGGCCGGCAGCTCCGACACATTCGGCCTGTCGGCCACTTACTTCGTGACGGATCACGTTGCGCCCGAGCTGGTGTTTGGCATTCCGTCGACGTTCGATTTGGAGGGGAGGGGAGCGCTTGCCAGCTATGGGAAGCTGGGGAGCGCGAAACAGTGGAGTCCGGCGCTGCTGCTCAAGTACTACTTTCGCGACCCGCAAGCACGGCTGCGCCCGTATGCCGGCATTGGCGTAACCCGTATCTGGTTCACAGGCGCGAGCGTGACCAACGCCGCCTTCGAACAGAAGGTGCTGGGCGGTCCGACGACGGTTTCCACCGATCGCTCATGGGCTCCGGTCCTCAACCTTGGCGTCAATTACGCCGTTACTGAGCACTGGTTCGCTGGTTTTTCGCTCTCGTATATCCCGGTGAGCGTGACAGCCCGACTGAATACGGTCGTGCGGTCGCCGGTCGGCACCATTCCCGTTCAGTCGCAAACCAAGATCCGGCTTAACCCGATCGTGGCGTTCGTGAACGCCAGCTATCGCTTCAGGTAATGAAACCGCTATGAACACTCTTGTTGCTGGGGCCGTGGGCGCTTCCATCGGAATCGCTGGGCTTGTCCTGTACGTCATGCACAACGCCCATGTGCAGGACACGACCAGCGTGCAGGTGGCAAAGATGGACTGCCACAACGCGCGCTTCGACGAAGACTTTGCCCGCATGCGCGGCGACTCGCCGGCCGCACTACAGCACGCCGCATCCGAGGCCGACGCCGCATGTGGTGAGTACCGGAGAAAAAAGGCCGTGGCCGAGGTTCGCCAGGTCGAGCGCAACCAGTCGAGCGACCAGCTCGTCCGCGACCTGAACGACGCCCTCAAAAAATAGAGGTCTGACAATGAGCTTTCGAAATCTTCCCGTTGTGATGGCCGGCGTGATCGGCCTTGTCGTGTTCCAGTCCGGCCTCAGCCATACCGCTGTCGGCCAAGGCGCTTCCGGCTTCGTCGTGAACGCCGTCTTGCTGGTACTTGCCGCACGCATGCTGAAATAACGGAGACCAACACCATGAACCGCACGCACCTTTCTACACTGGCCATGCTGGCCGCTTCTCTCATCGCCCATTCCGGCGCGATCCACGCGGAGCCGGCTGGCGCCGGCATTGCGCCGCTCCGCGCAGGCTCCCATGGGATGCCGGCTTTGGCCGGCATCCCGCCCGACCTCAACGCGCTTGAAAGCCGCCTCTGTCCGCTCGGCGAAGCCCCCCAGAGCCTTGCTATCGGAGACGTGCAATCGTGGACTTGCGGCCCGTGGACGGCCGTATCCGCCCCGGAGCCGGCCGCTGACGGCCGCCCGGCCGGCTGGGTGGTCTCGTATTCCGGCGTCGTCCGATCGGGCGGGGCCGAGAGCCTTGCCGACGCTGAACAGCAGTGCAGGACGGCAAACGCAACCATTACCCGCCAGTCTGCAACCTCGATCGAATGCCGGATTGCTTCCGTAGGGACCGAGCAAATCGTGTCCTATTCAAAATCCACAGTGACTAAACCACACGTGCTGTTTGGGCTGAACTGGTTTGAAACCCAACAAGATCGTATGACCTTCACAGTAACCGTTCGCCCGTCTGTTGGTGCGGTATCCAAGGGATAAATCGGTAGAACGAGAAAATCAGCATGCCACCCGGGCGCGCAAGCACCCGGGTTATTTCACCACCGAGACCAGAATGAAAGTCAAGTACATAATCGCCACCGCACTGATTGCTGCTGCATTGGTTGGATGCAGCAGAAAAGAGGCGGGCGTTTCCGCCGAGTCTTCGCAAAGCACCGGATTTCGCGGTGAGTTCGGGCAGTCCAATACGAAGTCCGAAAGCGTGTCAAAGTCAAACAGGGTCGTTGCCAAGCAGCAGTTGCTGACTGAAATCATAATGGCGGCGCAGGGTACGCAAGACTATTTTGGAGACAACTACTACGTATCGTGGGATGAGAAAGACGCGCCGAAGTATAAGGGAGCGGTAGAGTTTAACGACGACCTCACGCACGCGAAATCGGCATGGGAAAATGGCGCTGGCTTCCATTTCGGGCCGGGTGGTACTCCGTTCGATGGCGCTATTTTCAAGAGAGAGATTGGCGTTGCGGAATTTTCAAAGTCAATGACTTTGCCGAAACAGTATGAGGACTGGGCGAAACCACTGGATGATATCGCATCAAAATATCTGAAAGGGGATGTTCATGCCGGAGAGGATTTTCTGTTGCGGCGGCTTGCGATTGAAATATTCTTGCAAGGCGTTTCGCCCAGCCGTGGCTGGGTAAAATACGATGACGCCAATCAGGATCAAAGCATGATGGTTTACATGAACAGGAAGATGCGAGAATTGAATTTCGCCAATCTGTTCGCGGCTGAAGTGGCACGCGCCATGCCGCAGAGTTTTCGCAATCCAACCGATTTGCGGCATGATTTTCTTGAGGCCGTCGTGAAGATTCCGAACTCGGCATATTATGCGATGTTCAAGCAGGCGTCGGATACAGCGGCCAAGGCTACAAAAGTTACCGTGGGCCAGGGCGACCCATCATGGACCAGTGGTGTTTATGAATATGACGGTCCGCCGACAGGCTGGGTATATCGGGTGGGCGGTCAGGTCGTTTTCGGGCAGAGCTACATTAACAGCCAGCTCTATGAGGTAGAAGTGGCGAGTGCGCTTGAAGTGAATGCCAAGAAAGAGCGGACGGATAGGCAGACTGAATCGTTCGGTACTGACCAAGCTGATAAGGCATCGGTCGGGGTTAAGTAATCGGCGATTCGCTGGGGCATGGGCTATTCGTCCATGCCCCGAGGCATAGACCAGGTCGACAGGGGGCGGGCCGTTCAGCTATGCTGAACTAGAAAATCGGCACACATTACGCACCTACGGTGCATGTGTTAAAACCGCCTGAAAGCCCGTGATATCGGGCTTTCAGGCGTAATACACAAAACAAAAACGGCGTAATACAGAGACCGCGCCGATAGCAGCGCGAGTCAATACCTACAAGGACAAAGCGGGGAATACATGGAGCAATCGAAGATCATCAGCCTGCGACTGCCGGTCGAGCTGCTGGACCGGGTAGATGAACATGCGGAGGCGGTCGGCGGGGATAGTAACCGGTCGTTTGTGCTGCGCTCGTTGATCGAGGCCGGTTTGGAAAAGAGTCGATTGGAGGCTCAAGTTTCGGAATTGCAGACGAGCATGTCGAGGTTAATGCTGGTTGTCGAGAAGTCGTTTCTTATGGGTTATCTCGGCGCTCGAATCGCAACCGATGCGCATAACGTCGAGAAAAGCAGGCGCGAAGAGATAAACGACGAAGCGAATAGGCTGCTGGTCAAGGCGCTGGTGGAAAAATTCGGGTACTAAAATGGCAATCAACAAGCGATCGCGACTCGATGATTTCACGCGCGGTAGTGATGCACTTTGGCATTCTATCCACATGGCAACTGCTGGAATTCAGCGGTTGGCAATTGTGGCCGGTGCCGTGGCACTCACGCTGTTTTCTGGATTGTTGCTGTTGGTGACTAACGCGGTAGAACGCGAGGTAATATTCAAGCATTATCTGGCCGAGCTACTTGTGGCGTTAGGGGTGAATATCGGTATCAAGCTGCCGATTGGTGGGGGCGTCGAATTGTCAGCCAGTCAGGCCGCCGATATAACGGGCCAAGTTATTGGCTGGCGCGGTTTTATGGTGTTTGTCATCGCGGCGGTATCTGTCGGGGTAGGCGTGTTTGTCGCAAAGCGTGTTGCTACCCACAAATTGAAATTGGGCGCAGACGAGGCAACCGACAAGTTTTTGCGAGGTCAGAAAATGGTTGGGGCTGACGAGCTGAGTGCGATGACAAAACCGAGGGTGCAAGCCGACTACAAGGTCGGCGGTGTCGGGATACCAGACGAGTTAATGACGCGTAATGCTGCATTCATGGGGGGGATGGGGGCGGGGAAGACTCAGGCGATATGTGGCGTGATTGATGCGTCGCGACCAAGCATGAAAGCCGTGGTGTATGACACCAAAGGTGACTATATCCAGAAGTACTATGACACAGCGCGGGGCGACATCATCCTTAATCCGATGGATCTGCGTTGCGCGGCATGGTCGATATTCGATGACATGGTGGATGATGTTGATTATCGGACGGTCGCACGGTTTTTTATTCCAGATGCGGAGGGCGGGAACGGGCAGAACCAGATTTTCGTGAACGGCGGGCGGAAGGTTCTGGAAGATGTAATGAAGCTCGTAAAGATGGGGTCGGATTTCGAAAAAAGCATGAGCGAAGTTGCCCGTGTCGCCATGAGAATGCCACTTGCCGAGCTTCATAATTACCTTGTCCGGTACGAGCTGGATAGCGCGGAGCTGATGACGCCGGATAATCAGAAGGCGGCCGGATCGTTCCGAATGGAGATTGTGACAGCGCCGGCATTGGGCTTTTTCAAGCTGTTTTCGTCCAATGGGTTTTCGATCCGTCAGTTCATTGAATCGGACTCGAAGGGATGGCTCTTTCTCGCGAGCAACCCGAAGCAGCATGAGGCGATCGCGCCGTTCGTCGCTGTCTGGCTGGAGCTGGCCGTTTTGGCCGCGCTGTCGGGGCCGCTGGTCGATCACATGCGGGTTCAATTCGTCCTCGATGAGCTGGCGACCCTGCCGAGGCTGAATGCATTGCCGCGCTCGATGACGCTGGGGAGGGAATACGGGATCAGTACGCTGATCGGGATGCAGAACGAAGCCCAAGGGCGGCATATCTACGGCGACTTGCCATTCCGCACGATGATGGCAAACGCCCAAACCAAGGCCATTTTCCGTACCGATGAGGCCGAGAGCGCAAAGGCACTCGCGACGTTTCTTGGTTCGCAGGAAGTGGATGAGGCCATGGCCGGCAACACCCACGTTGCGGACACCGCCCGCGATAGCAACCAGATCGGCCGGAAGCGCGCCGAAACGGCGCTGGTGATGCCATCGCAGATCCAGACGCTGCCGGACCTGACCGCGTACCTGAAGGTGGCGGGCGGGTATCCCGTGGCCGAGGTCACGATTCCCTACATCAAGCGGCCCATCATCGCGTCGGCGTTCGAGCCGCGCCCGTTGCCGGCCATCGAGCAACGCGAGCCGATCGCGCCGGCCGACGTGGACGAGCTGCCGCCCGACCTGCCGGACGATTACGAGTGGCCGACCGAAGTACCGCCCGAGCTGCTGGCCGACGATCACGGCGGCTTGTTCTGAGCGTCTATGACACCACTACAAACGAACCAGAGACGGGGAAACGCATGATTTCGATGCACGCGATCGGCAACGCCAGCGGCGCGGCCAAGTACTACACCACCGAGCAGGCCCGGATTGAATACTACGCCGGCGAGGTCGTACCGTCCGCGTGGAGCGGCCGGGGAGCCGAGATCAATGGGCTATCCGGCCACGTGCAGGCCGGCGACCTGAGCCGCATTCTCGCCGGCCAGGTCAACGAGCTGGGCGTCGACGGAGAGGCGCGACAGATCCAGCTCGGCCGCACCGTTACCGATGGGGCGACCGGCGAGAAGACCACTGAGCATCGCGCCGGGTGGGATCTGACTTTCTCCGCGCCCAAGAGCGTGAGCGTCGAGGCCGAGGTGTTCGGGAGTAAGGGCGTGCGGGACGCGCACGAAGCGGCCGTGCAGGCCTCCATGCAATGGCTGGAAGCCGAGGGTGCGCAAACCCGCGTCAATCACCAGTTCGTGCAGACCGGCAACCTGACCTATGCCAGCTTTTCGCACGCGACGAGTCGCGCCGGCGATCCGCAGACCCATACGCATGTGCTGATTGCCAACGTCACCTATCACGACAGCAAGGCGTATTCCCTCAGCAATGAAAAGCTGATGCAGTTTCGCACGACGGCGGATGCCGTCTACAAGAACGAGCTGGCCGGCCGCCTTCGTGAGCAAGGCTATTCGCTACGCTTCGACGGCCGCGGCGAATTCGAGATTGCCGGCTACAGCAAAGGCCAGCTCGAGCAATTCAGCAAGCGTTCGGGGGAGCGCGATGCCGCGCTCGAGCGCCGGGGCATCGACAAGGATTCGGCCAGCTACGAGGCGCGGCAGGCCGCTGTGTTGTCCACGCGCGCAGACAAGGCCGAGGGGCATAGCGAGAGCGCCGAGGCGCACCGCGATCGCTGGCAGGCCGAAGCCGAGCGCACGGGCATCCAGCAGGCCCAGCTCGGCGCTTACACGCTGGCTGAGCAGCCGAGCGCGTCCGACGTCGTGCGCAGCGCGATTGCGTCGCTTGCCGAGCGCGAACAGGAGTTTTCGCGCAAGGATTTGGTGAAGGAGAGCATGCTACAGAGTTCGGGGCGCGCGTCGAGCGCCGAGCTGATCGCGGCGATCGACGCGGCGGCCGACAAGGGCGAGCTGGTGCAGCGCGAGCAGGATCGTGCTGGCGCGCGCTACACCACGCGAGACGCGATCGCTGGCGAGCGCTGGGCCGACAAGACCATCACGGCCGGTCGAGACGCCCACACGGCAATCCTGAGTAACGCCGAGTTTGACAGGCGGCTGGAGGCCTTCGAGAGCCGCAAGGGGTTCGCGCTCAAGGATGAGCAGCGGGACGCCGCCAGAAGCATCCTCACGGGCCGGGACCAGTTTTCCGGGGTGCAGGGTGCCGCCGGCACGGGCAAGACCACGATGCTGGAATTCGTGCGCGAAGCGGCCGAAAGTCAGGGCTGGACAGTGCAGGGATTTTCGACCGGAGCGGCGCAGGCCGATAAGCTGCAGGCGGATGCCGGCATCGAGTCGAGCACCACGGCATCGTTTCTCGGCAAGGCCCGCAACCTGCCCGATGCCGGCGTCGGCCAAGCCAAGATCCTCTACATCAACGATGAGGCGTCGATGGCCGGCCAGAAGGAGCTTAACGGCGTGCTCGATGCCACCGTTCGCACAGGCGCCAAAACGCTGTTTGTTGGCGACCGTGCGCAACACCAGTCCGTCAGCGCCGGCGGCGCATTCGAGCGGGCGCAGGCCCACATGACCATGTCGGAGCTGAAGCAAATCAGCCGTCAGCAGACCGACGAGGCCCGCGCGCCGGTTCGCTCGATCATCGAAGGGAACTACGGGGATGCGATACGTCACACGGCCGTCGAGTTTGCCGGTGCACGGCACGGCATCGAGGGCAAGTGGGCGGCGATCGAGGCGCAGAGCGATGGCGCACTCACGAAAGCCCAGGTGCAGCAGCGTCGCGACGAAATCAAGGTCGCGCGCCAGGTCGACAACGAACACGCGATCAAGGCCATTGCAGCCGATTACGCGGCGCTGCAATCCGATGAGCGCGCCAAGACCATCGTTGTGACAGCAACGAACGATGACCGCCGCTCGATCAATCAGGCGATCCGCGAACAATTGAAGGCCGCCGGCGAGCTGTCGGCCGAAACGGCGTATGTCGATACGCTTCGCGCCAAGGATCTGACGCGCTCGCAGCGCTCGCAGGCGACCAGCTACCAACCGGGCGACGTGCTGAAGAAAGCCGGCCGCGACGGCTCGGTGTCGTATCTGACCGTGCGCAACATCGACGCCAGCGCCAACCGCCTGATCGTGGACGGCGACGGCCCCCGGCCGCGCACGATCGAGGCCAAGCAGGCGGGCAAGATGCAGACGTATACCGCTGACGTTCGCGAGTTCGCCTTTGGCGATCGCATCGCCTTTGCCGAGAACGACCGGGCCACGGGCATCAAGAACGGCGACGCCGGCACGTTCATTGCCGCTCATGGCGGCCACATGACCGTGCTGCTGGACAGCGGCAGCCGGAAGGAGGTCGACCTGTCACGGTACAGGCAACTGGATCATGGGTATGTGGTGACCAGCCACAAATCGCAGGGCCAAACCGTCAGCCGCGCCCTGATTCACCACAACACGGACGGCGGCCGGCACGGCCAGCGTGAGACCTACGTGAACAACACCCGTCATCGACACAAGGTCGTTACGTACACTCAGGACCGCGAGCTGGCCGCCAAGCAAGCGTCGCAGGAGGCCAACAAGACCTTGGCGACGCGCGCTCGTCACGCGGCGGGCGAACAGCGCGAGAGCCGGCCCGATGCCGCCCTTGCCACGCGTTCGGCCACCTATGCCGACTACCGATCCGGCCCGCGCCAGGTGCGGCCCGAGCCGACGCATGGCGCCGAGGTATCCCGAGCTGCGGAACGGCAGCAGGAGCGCGGACAGCAGCGCGACAAGGGCATGGAGTTGGGGTTAGGCTGATTCGTGTGCGAGCTGGCCTAAGTGGGAGATCCGCCGCGCATCGTCAAAAGCGGCATGGCTGGATTTACGCCACGCAGCATCGCCAGATCCCGCTTCAGATCGGCCCGGGCCCGGCGGGCGCGCTGTTCGAGTTCGGCCGCCAGTTTGGCGCAGTCTTGTCCAGCAGGTAACCACGTGCGTAATGTGGCGGCTAGGCCGGTCAAGGTGGCGAATTCCTGTGCGTAAACGCTGCCGGCATACAGCACCAGCCCAAGCAAATACTCGAGCAACAGGGCGTGATCGTCGTCGGAAAGGGGAGGGATGTTGTCGGGCACGGCCGGTCTCCGGATCATTTGGAAACCCGCTCGAAAAGAGGGTGAGCGGGCGCAGTAGCAGGATTGGAAGACCGGCACCAACTCCGGCGAGCCTTGCGGCTCTCCCACCACGGCCCGCCCATAGGCGCGCAGAGGCAAGCGCACGACCTGCCGCGAGGCAGGTGTGCGGTTGGTGCAGACAGGCTTCCAAACCTGTGCCGTCGCTGTTTTGACGGCACTGCAATTTTAACCGATCCGGCCGGGTGAGCGCGCGCGCCTCCAGCCACTCCGGAATCGGGCTTTTATGGCTCATTTTTAGTCGATCTCAGCGATCGGCTTTTTCGTCCCGTTGAGTGTCTATCGCACCACCGGTACCGAGTCGCAGTGAAACAGGCTCAAAAGATGACAGTTCTTGACAAATTCTAGGACGCGGACGGTTGATTTGCCTTTCTTCCTTGCGCTAGCGTGGCATCGGATCGCGGCTTATTGGGTACGATCGATGGCCGACCCGCTTTCCCTATCAGGGAAAGCGCATCCATACGGGGACGGCGGGGGCGAATCGAGAGAGACCCAATTCTGATACAGACCCTCCCGGATAGACAGCATGAATATCGCGAGGGCCTATGGCTGGTAACACGGAATCGATTCAGTCGTTCATCGACACGGCAATTGTGCCGATCAACCAAATCACCACTCCCGACCTCCACGCCGGAGCGGCACGCTTTGATGCGTGGCTCCAACACATTTCCGGCGGCTGGGTGACGCTCGGCCGGCTAGAGCAAGTCGCCGGCTCCCTGCCGGTACTCGGTAACGTCATGGCCGCGGTCGATTTGTGCGGCGACATTGTGACGATGTACGAGGCACGAAGCAGTAGTCGTTCCCAAATCGAGAAGGCGCTGGAATGGGCCAACCTTGGCATCGACCTGATTGGTTCGGTGCCCGCGCCCGGAACGGGACCCGCGCGCATGGCGCTGCGTCCGACGCTTGCGGTGATCAGGCAAGCGGTGAAGCGGGAAATGAAGGAAATTCCCACCGCCGTCGCGGCCGTCATCGAACACAATTTCAGCGCGACGTTGATGGGCGAACTGAGTCAGTACGTCGACAAGGCAATTGAGCTTGTTCCCAGTCTACTGAATGATTGCGCGGCAAAGATCGAACAGATTTTGACCGAGCTGGCGCACGTGCTTCGTGCCCTGGCGTCGGGACAGTTGACGGACCCGCGACAAGACCTGAAGCGGGCCAAAGCCGCCGCTGGCGATTTGATGCGCGACCCATTGCAGCAATACGACAAACTGTTCACGGCCGTCTGGTATGCGTATACGGCGGGCCTGAAGACAGAAGCCAACGTGGCCGGTGAGCTTGCGTCGCAAGTGGTCGGCAAGGAAAAGATGATCGCCGCTGCCGATTGGTTGAAGGCGATGGTTCCGAAGGCGAAGGCGGAAATTACCGCACTGTCGCGCAGCGATGTCGGCACGATTATGTCGATGCTCGTTATCCTCAAGAAAGCAGTCGCGCTTTACGAGAAGAACAAGACGCACGTAGCGGCAACGGTTGATCCGAACAAACCCAATCAGGCGCGCAAAAAGGCAACCGGCCAAGGATTCGAGCCGCGTCACGACGAAGCGCCCGCGCAGAAACCCGGTGTGCCGCCCTGCAAGGAATGCGAAGCCGGTCAGGCAGCAGCCGGCGGGACGAATTCAATCGGCTACGCGCTCGGCGACGAGTCGTTCACGCACACCGATTTTGTGCTGCCCGGTGTCGTCCCGATCGAATGGATGCGCATGTACCGTTCGAACTTCGGCGCACACGACGAGCGCGGGCCGCTCGGGCCGCGCTGGACGACGCCTTATCACGTCAGTTTCGAACCATCCGGCGATGGCTTCGTCTATCACGACGCGTTCGGGCGCAGCGTCACGTATCCCGCACTCAAGCCTTTAGCGCCACACCATGACCGGATTGAATCGCGCGTGCTGTCGCGCCTGCCGGACGGCGGCATTCAGGTCGTGCGCGCAGAAGTGCTGACCGAAACCTATGCGCAGCATGGCGACCGATTCCGCCTGACGCGGATCACGGATCGTTCCGGCAATGCCGTGACGCTGACGTGGGATAACGGTCTGCTGGCACGTGTGGCGAACAGCGCGGGCGACGTGGCGCAGCTCACGCACGACGCGTCGGGGCGCGTGGCGCGGGTCACGCTGCTGGATGGTGATGGCGAGCCGGTCCGCACGCTCGCGAACTATCGCTACGACGATGCCGGCGATTTGGTGGACGCGACCGACGAGGACGGCGCATCGTGGAACTATGCCTATTCGCATCACCTTGTCACGCGCTATACGGACCGCACCGGGCGCGGTATGAATCTGGAGTGGGACGGCACGCACCTGGACGCGAAGGCCGTCCACGAATGGGCCGATGACGGCACGTTCGATACGCGCCTGACGTGGCATGACCGGTTGCGCCTGACCTTTGTGACTGACGCGCTCGGCAACACGACGCAGCAGTATTACGACATGAACGGCTACGTGTACCGGATCGTGTATCCGGACAACACGGAAGAATGGTTCTATCGCGACGCGGCGAAGCACGTCACGGCACACGTGTTCCGGGACGGCACGACCGAATCATTCACGTGGGACGAAGCGGACCATCTCACCTCGCACACGCAGCAGGACGGACGCACCACGCATTATGTCTATGACCGTCGCGGCGACATGATCGGCGTGCAAGACGCCGAAGGTCATCGCTGGGAGCGCTACCACAACAGCCGGGGGCTGGTGACGGAAGCGAAAGACCCGCTCGGACACGTAACGAGGTACGAATACAACCGTGCGGGCCTGCCGGTCGCGGTCACCGATCCGAAGGGCGGCACGAAGCAAATCGGCTGGCGGCACGACGGACAAATCGAGCGCTATACGGACTGTTCGGGCAAAACCGAAACGTGGAAATACGACGAGCGCGGCCGACTGATCCAGCAGCAGAGCGCGGGCGGTGAGGTCACGCGATACGGTTACGAAGCCGGACAGCTTGCGTGGGTGATCGGCCCAGACGGTAGCCGCGAAACGTTCGAGCGCGACGCCGAAGGCCGCCTGCTGACGCATACCGATGGGTTGAATCGGCAGACCCGTTACAGCTATACGCGCGCTGGGCTGCTGGCGAAACGGACGAACGCGCGCGGCGATGCGCTGGAATATGCGTGGAATCGACTCGGTGAGATTGCCACGCTGCGTAACGAGAACGGCCGAGAGTATCGATTCGGCTACGACACCTTCGGCCGGCTGATGAGCGAAACCGATTTCGACGGCCGCGCGACGACCTATTACCGGGATGCCCGCAACGGCCAGATCACGCACCGGCTGCAAGGCGGCATGATGCAGGCGTTCGAGTACGACGCGATGGGTCGGCTCGCGCAGCGGTCGGGATGGCCGGCGCGGTTCGGGGAGCGGAACACGGTGTATCTCGAACCGCAGGAGGGTACGCCAGTCGAGCGCGAAGCGTTCCAATACGACGGCTTCGGGCGCATCGCGACGGCGCGCAACGCAGCGGCCCGTGTGCGCCGTTTCTACGATCCGGTCGGCAACCTGAGCAGCGAGCACGTTTTTCTCCCCACCAATCGGGACGATCACGAATCCGTGTGGCGTCACGAATATGATGAGCTCGGCACGCGTATTGCGACGATCCGCCCGGACGGCCATCGGGTGGACTGGCTGACTTACGGTTCCGGTCACGTGCACGGCCTGCTGCTGGACGGTCAGAGCGTCGCGAACTTCGAGCGTGACGACGGGCACCGGGAAACGGTGCGCGAACTCGGCAATGGCCTGAAACAGACGACGCAATACGACACGGCTGGTCGACTCGCGCGGCAGACGCTACAAGGGGCTGGCGGCAAGGTGACGGACCGGCGCTATCAGTTCGACGCGGCGGGCCAACTGACGCAGATATCGGACATGCAGCGCGGCGAAATTCAGTACGCGTATGACCCGATCGGCCGGCTACTGCGCGCGCAGTCGTCGTTGGGCGTCGAGACGTTCGCCTTCGATCCGGCCAGCAATATCGTGGAAGCCACCGAGCGCGACGCACACGGCATCGGCGTGATGGGCGGTAAGCAATCGAGGCCGTTGCTGGACAACCTGCTAAAGGATTACGCTGGCACACACTTCGAATACGACGACTGGGGCAACCTGACAGAACGCACGCACAACGGCGCACGGATGGCGTTTCAGTGGGACACCTTCGGCCGGATGGTGGGGGCGACCGACCGGAACATGCGGGCGACGTACACCTACGACGCGCTCGGCCGGCGGATCGCGAAACTGACCGAACCGCAGGTCCCCTATTTGCCGAGTGCGGGAAGCGGCTGGCGGGATGCAGAGCGCCAACGGTTGAAGCAGGAGCACGGTTACGGGCTGACGCTGTACGGGTGGGACGGGGATACGCTGGCGTATGAAACGTCGTGGGACAAGCGCGAGACGACGCACTACGTCTACGAGCCGGACAGCTTCACGCCGCTGGCTCAGGCGACCGGGCCGGCGATGCTGTTCGATCAAGGCGAGCCGCGAGCCTTCGCCACGGTCGCGTATTACCACTGCGACCAGATCGGCACACCGCAGGACGTTACGGACGGCGCCGGCGAGATTGCATGGAGCGCGCGTTACCGGGCTTGGGGCGAAGCGAAGGAAGCGATTAGCGACGCCGCGCGCAAGGCCGGCATCGCGAACTCGCTACGCTTCGCGGGGCAATACTTCGACGCGGAGACGGGGCTGCACTATAACCGGCATCGGTATTACGATCCGGGTTCGGGCCGGTTCATATCGAAAGATCCGATCGGGCTTGACGGCGGAAGCAACGTTTTTGCTTACGCACCGAATCCGGTTGAGTGGGTCGACCCGTTCGGATTGTGGCCGGGACAACCGCGCAATAAGAACGGCAAGTTTGGACAAGGGCGTAACCCCAGTACCGTATGTCCTTTAAAGGGGAGCGCCGGCAACGGGAAAGTTCATGGGAACGACCTTGATAGCAAGGTTCCGGCCATTGGTTACACGCTTCGAGATATCGATACTGGTGAAATTCTGAAATACGGTGAAACAACTCGTGGCAAAGCGCGATACAGCGAAAAATATCTGGAAAGCGAGAATGCGCGAATGGTTCCAGAAGCCGTGGGTACCAAACGAGAAATGCACTGTTGGCAGCACAATAAGATTTTGGAATATAAGTCGACGCATGGCGGGAAGCGGCCGCGCCTAAATAACAATGATTATTAGGATCGAAAATGAGACTGTGGACATCGGGTGAAATAGAGCTGGATGTGGAGGAATCTTCCAGAATCGCGATCAATAAGATAAAGGCTGCTGTAAATCAAGCCCTTGAGGGGGTGTATTTTGATGAAAAGGCTGAGAAGTGGACATTTATTCCAATCATTCTCTCTGAAAAGTTTATTTCGGATTTCCCGGAAATTGCAAAAAGATCATCGAAGGGGGCCGTGCTTGAGTTCAGACTTCATCTTCCCTATGAAGAATTTAAGCAGGCCGGTGCGGAAAGGCAAATGGTGATGCTTTTCGATGTGCTGAGCCGCTCCGTTGAACTAATGACGAAGTTAAAGGTTTCGCACGAGAACCAAGAGAAATTTCGTGCAGCGTTGGCGCAGGCAAGGAAGTCATTGCTTTCAGCATAAGCGTCGTCGAGAGCGGAACGGACCGCCCGGCTAAGCCGGAGGCGCGTCCTGGCCGGCCGGGTTTGTCGCTTCTGCCTGAATTTGAGCGACTACTAAGGGAGGCTCAAGTGAAATTGTGGATGTCTGGGGAAAATGAGGCAGATATTGGGGACGATGCTCGTGTTGCACGAAATGCGATCGAGCCCGTCGTCAACCAATTTTTAGAGGGCTTGGTATTCACCGAAAAGTTTGAGCAGTGGGCGTTCTTATCCATTATTCTCACCGATAAATTTTTATCTGGGTTTCCTGAGGTTGTAAAAATTTCATCAAAAGGAAAGGTGCTTGAATTCAGGCTGCATATTCCTCATGAAGAATTCAAGAAGGCCAGTGCGGAAAGGCGAATGGAGATGTTCTTCGATGCACTGAGCCGCTCCATTGAACTAATGCCGAAGTTAAAAGTTTCGCAGGAGAGCCAAGAGAAGTTTCGTGCAGCGTTGGCGCAGGCAAGGAAATCATTGCTTTCAGCGTAAGCGTCGTCGCGAGCGGAACGGACCGCCTGGCTAAGCCGGGGGCGCGTCCCGGCCGGCCGGATTTGTCGCTTCTGCCTGA
>NZ_QMFZ01000072.1:0-20940 GCF_003294055.1 Burkholderia reimsis | reverse complement strand
CGGTGCACAAGCAGATGGGCTGGGACACGTCGAAGGTGAACGTGAACGGCGGGGCGATCGCGATCGGTCACCCGATCGGCGCGTCGGGCTGCCGGATCCTGGTGACGCTGCTGCATGAAATGCAGAAACGCGACGCGAAGCGCGGGCTGGCGTCGCTGTGCATCGGCGGCGGGATGGGCGTCGCGCTCGCGGTCGAGCGTCCGTAACAGGCCGTTCGTAATCGGCCGTTCGCCACCGGCGAACCGAATCCGTGCGCCGGCCGATTGCGGCTTCGGCCGGCGTCACGTGAAGTCAGAGGGGGCTCCGGCAGCTCTCGAAACCAAAAAATGGAGTGAGATTTATGTCTCAGCGAATTGCGTACGTAACGGGCGGGATGGGCGGCATCGGCACCAGCATCTGCCAGCGCCTGTCGAAAGACGGCTTCAAGGTGGTCGCAGGCTGCGGCCCGAACTCGCCGCGCCGGGTGAAATGGCTCGAGGACCAGAAGGCGCTCGGGTACGATTTCATCGCATCGGAAGGCAACGTCGGCGACTGGGACTCGACCAAGGAAGCGTTCGACAAGGTCAAGGCTGAAGTCGGCGAGATCGACGTGCTGGTCAACAACGCGGGTATCACGCGCGACGTCGTGTTCCGCAAGATGACGCACGAAGACTGGACCGCCGTGATCGACACCAACCTGACGAGCCTGTTCAACGTGACGAAGCAGGTGATCGACGGGATGGTTGAACGTGGCTGGGGCCGCATCATCAACATTTCGTCGGTGAACGGCCAGAAAGGGCAATTCGGCCAGACGAACTATTCGACCGCGAAGGCCGGTATCCACGGCTTCACGATGTCGCTCGCACAGGAAGTCGCGACGAAGGGCGTGACGGTCAATACCGTGTCGCCGGGCTACATCGGCACCGACATGGTGAAGGCGATCCGCCCCGACGTGCTCGAGAAGATCGTCGCGACGATCCCGGTGCGGCGTCTTGGCGGCCCCGAGGAAATCGGCTCGATCGTCGCGTGGCTCGCGTCGAACGATTCCGGTTTCGCGACCGGCGCCGACTTCTCGCTGAACGGCGGCCTGCACATGGGCTGAGCGTCCGCGCTGCGCGGGCCGGGTGGCCGCGCAGCCGGGCGTTTTCCGAAGGCCCCCGCCTCCCGGATTCGGGCGGCGGGGATTCGTCACTTGCGCTACGCTGCACTCAAAGGCGTTACATGACTACTACAAAGAAGACGGCCGAACGGCTCATCAAGAAGTACCCGAACCGCCGGCTCTACGATACAGAGACAAGCACGTACATTACGCTGACCGACGTGAAGCAGCTCGTGCTGGAGCAGGAGGATTTCAAGGTCGTCGATGCGAAATCCAACGAAGACCTGACGCGCAGCATTCTCCTGCAGATCATCCTCGAAGAGGAAAGCGGTGGCGTGCCGATGTTCTCGTCGTCGATGCTGTCGCAGATCATCCGTTTCTACGGTCATGCGATGCAGGGCATGATGGGCACGTACCTGGAAAAGAACATCCAGGCGTTCATCGACATCCAGAACAAGCTCGCGGATCAATCGAAGAACCTGTACGAAGGCAACGCGATGAATCCGGAAGTCTGGTCGCAGTTCATGAACATGCAGGCGCCGATGATGCAAGGGATGATGACGAGCTACATCGAGCAGTCGAAGAACATGTTCGTGCAGATGCAGGAGCAGATGCAGAACCAGGCGAAGTCGATGTTCAGCACGTTCCCGTTCAAGCAGCCGGGCGCGCCGGAGCCGGAGAAGAAGTAGCGATTCGCGGCAGGCCGGCCGCGGCGGCGCGAGCCGTCGGGCGTCGGCGCCGCGAAGCAGGGCGGCGCGGGTCGGCCGATCGGGTGCCCGGGCACAACGATGCGTGGCTGCCGCCTGCCGGAAGACATCGCCGACGATCGTTCGTGATCGTCGGCTCGACACACTCGCGCCGTGTACGGTGCGGGTATGACCATTGTCCGGTCGATCGAAATCCAGTCACCAGTGAATGAAAGCCGGGGCACGTTGCGCTCGAGGGCATGTGTTCGACCCGGTGCGGGTGTGTGCCTGTCGCACCCGGAGCGGCGCTGCACGGCAACGCGCGGTACCGGTTCCGGGCACGCGAGAGAGGCGATGCCGCGTCGATCCGATGCGACCGACAACAACAAACTAACTGAGAGAGCGCATGCGAAGGATTCGGATGGCATCGACCGTCAGGCTGGCCGGTCTTGCTTCGGTGTTCATGTGTGGGGTGGGTTTGGCCTTGCCGGCGCTGGCGCTGGATTGCACGAAGGCCGCGCAACCCGTCGAGAAGCGCATCTGCACGAGCCCCGCGCTGCGGGCAGCCGATGCGCGAATGAATTCGGCTTATGCGGGCGCGCTGAAGGTCGCGCCGGACGCGGCTATTCGCGACATGCTCGTGCGCAGCCAGCGCCGCTGGATCGCCGCGCGCAACAACCGTCTCGATGCCGATTATGACGGCCATCCGCTGGCAGTCAATGAAGTGCGCAAGGCAATCGACCGACGCAGCGCCGAGCTGGCGGATCAGTCCGGTAAAGGCCTCATCGCGCGAGCACTGGCCGAACGCCAGTGGCTCGCGAAATTCACGGGCGGTCCGTTGACCGGTTTCGATGGCAACTGCGATTTCATCCCCGACGATGCGAGCGGCGCGCACGTTTCGTATGCGTGTTTCGGCGCGGTGCACGTGCAGAATCGCACGCGCATCTGCAGCCAGAGCGAGGACTGGGCGACCGGCGCGGTTTATCAGTACCGCTCGGTGAGCGCGGCCGATGGCGGGCGGGCGCGCCCGGTGGCGTTCTGCGAGGCACAGGCGCATGGGCGTGCGTGCGATAACGGGGGCGCGCAATCGGGTTGGATGCGTGCGGGGGTGTCCGGTGACGATAAGCGTGCGTCCGCTCCGGCAATCGGTTTGCCGCAACTTGATGCGGAAATGTGGCCGATCGGCGACGGAGACGATGCGGTGTGGTTTGAGCGGTGTCTGACTGCGTCGGTGTTTCCTGATGCGCGGTGACGTATGGCGTTTCGTGTTCCAGCAAGGCCCGCCATGGCGGGCCATTTTCATTTCTTGTCGTCGTTCAGTGCGCCGTACCGTAGTCCTGATCGTCGTCCGACGGTGGGAGGTCGAGCACGAGCTTGACGGCGCTGTAGTTGGCCTTGAGCGAAAACACGCGGCCGATCACGAGAAACGTCTGGCGCGAATTCTCGAGTTCGACGAAATCGCCCGGTTGCGGTACGTGCCCGCCTTGATCGTAGGAAAAGCTGGTGCTGGTTTGTTCTCCGATGGCCTCTGCTGCGTGTTCGGTGAATTCGATCGTGATGTGGGTGGTCATGCAGGCCCCGTCGTGGGTGGATTGAAGCGGTTGGAGGTTCCGATTCTCGCATAATGGCGGTTCGCTTCCGGAGCGATTGTCGTGCACCAGTGCTTGCGGATCGTGCTGGCCCGCCGGGCTCCGGCTCGCCGGAACACGCGTTCGTCGAGGATTTTCTCGCGAGCCCTGCAGCGAGCCTCCCGCTGGATAAACGTGACAGTACGATGGCAGCGGCCCGGCCGAAGCCGGGCGGCGCGGAACGAAGCGAGGCGGCGTTATTTCCCTGCAAACGTACCGGCTTCCACCAACGTCATCTTGGCGGGGTCCAGGTATGCGCGGATGGCGGTGTTGACCTGCTCGACGGTCAACGCGCGGATGCGCTCGGAATAGGTGTCCAGGTCACTCAGCGGGCGATCCTGGAGCACCGTCTGGGCGATCATGGCGGCCATCTGGCCGGTGGTTTCCATCGCGACTTGATGGCGACCGATCATGCCGTCCTTGCGTGCATCCAGTTCCGCCTGGGTGATGCCCTGTTTCCACCAGACATCCAGAATGCGGCGCGTGCTGGCAATGCCCTTGTCCAGCAGGGGCGGGGCGAAGCTGCTGGCGATGAAGAATCCGCCGTCCATCAGGGAGAGCCCGGACAGGCTGGCACGGATGCCGTAGGTGAGGCCTTCCTTGTCTCGGACCCCTGCCATCAACCGGCCGGTGAAGCCGTTGCCCAGGATGTTGACGGCAGCGCTGAGGGGCAGGTAGTCGGCATCGTTCGCGCGCAGGTCGATGGCCTGACCCAGCATCACGCTGATGGATGCCTTGTCCTTCATCGCGATTCGCTGCGTGTCGGCCTGGCTCGCCTTGGGTGGCGGACTCTGTCGCACGAGGGCCTTGCCACCGCTCCAGCCCGCGAAGGCCTCGGTTACCGTGGATTGCAGGCGTCCCGGGTCCGCTCCACCCACTACCACCAGCGTCATATGTGCCGGTCCGTAGTAGGTTCGATGAAACGCCTTGATATCGTCCAGCGTGGCAGCGGCAATGGCCTCGAGCATCCGCTCGCGCGGCACCGGGGCGTTGAGGTGCGAGTCGGGGTAGATGGACCGATACAGCGCCTCGGTGGCCCGGACCGACGGGTTTTCTCCGGCGTTGCGGACCGCGGCCTCCAGCCGGGTCTTGGCCTTGGCCAGTTCCTCAGGCCTGAAGGCTGGCTGGCGCAACTGGTCAGCCATCAGGTCGATCAGCGTCGGCAGATCCTTGGTCAGGCATTGGCCACGTATGCCGACGTAACCTCCGTCGGACTGGAATGACAACTGCGCGCCCAGGCTGTCCAGCAGCGCGGAGATCGTCACCTTGTCGCGACGGGCGCTGCCTTCCTGCAGCAACATGCCGGTCAGCAGGGGCACGGCCGGATTGGCTGTCTTGCTGGCCGCGTCGGCGTCGCCCAGGGGCATGACGCCGACCAGGGACACCATTTCATGCGGCGACATCGGATAGGTCAGCAGCGCGATGCTGCCGGCCTGGGTGCGCACGACGCGGTCGGCGATGCCGGCCTGAGCCGCAACAGGCAGCCACAGCACGGCGAACCACACGAACCAAGTCCGCAGATGATTGAAACGAACATGCTTCATGAAGATTTCTCCGGGACGAACCAGCCGGTCGTGCTCTGGTTTTCGATGAGGTACTTGCGGGCGACGCGCTGCACGTCGGCGGGCGTTACCTTCTCCAGTTCTTCAAGCTCGGTGACGAACCGTGTCCAGTCGCCCAGCGAGGCCGCGTTGCCCAGTCGGGCGGACGTCAGGCTGACGCCGTCACGCTGGTAGATCTGATCGGCCCGATAAGGCCCCAGCACCCGCTGGATATCCTCGCGAGTGACGCCCTCGGTCTTGATGCGCTCCAGTTCGGTCCAGGCGATTTTTTCGGCCTGCTCGTGTTTCGCGTCGGGCGGCAGGCTGACCGTCACCACGAACGGACCGGGGTCGCGCAGCGCGTGGAAACTGGCGCCGGCATGCGTGGCAATCGCAGTGTCAACCAGTGCGCGATACAGCGGGCTGCTCTTGCCCTGGCTCAATACCAGGCCCAGTACGGTCAGGGCCGGCGCATCGGGATCAAGCGCGCGCGGCGCCTTGAAGGCAATGATCAGATTGCCTGTTGCGCCGGCGCGCTTGAGCACCAGCCTTCGCGGCCCCTGCTGCGGAGGTTCCTCGGTCGTGACAGCGGGGATGGCCTGGGGCGCGCGCGGGATGCCGCTGTAGTACTGCCTGACCCAGCCCAACGCCTGGTCCGGCCGAAAATCGCCGACCAGGATGACGACTGCGTTGTCCGGCCAGTAGAAGGTGTCGTAGAAACGGCGCAGCTTGTCCACGCTCGCATGCTCGATGTCGCTGCGCCAGCCAATGGTGGGATGGTGATAGGGGTGCGCCTGGTAAGCAGTGGCCATGACCTGCTGGAACAATGCGGTGAAAGGACTGTTTTCGCCCCGCTCGTACTCGTTACGCACCACCGTCATCTCGCTGGCCAGATCTTCCGGGCGCAGCAGGAGGTTGCGCATGCGGTCGGCCTCGATGGCGATGTAGCCTTCCAGCGCGTCGCGACCGAGCGTGCCGAAGTAGTTGGTGCGGTCCGTCGAGGTGGTTGCGTTGAAGGTCGCGCCCACTCGCTCCATGTAGCTGTTCAATGAGTTGCCGAGCGCCGTGTTGTAGTGGCGGCTGCCCTTGAACATCAGGTGCTCCAGCAGGTGGGTGTCGCCGGTCGTGCCGGTGGCTTCGTTGCGTGAACCCACTTGGTACAACACCTGGAAACTGACTACCGTCGCTGCCGGGTCGGGCAGGGCAAGCACGGTGAGACCATTGGCATCCAGACGGTATTCGTCGATACCGCCCAGGGAGCGGACGTGGGTAAAGCCCGCTACCTCGACGGGTTGGGCCATCGCCGTGCCTGCAATCAACAGGCACAGTGAGAGCCCGGTGCATATCAAACGTCGTACTGACATGGAACGTCCTTTGGTGTGGGCAGGATGAACGCGGGAGATGGGGCGCCGGCTCGGCGGTCAGTTGACCTGCCATGCGTCGAGCGTGGCGAACGTGAAGTTTTTCATATTTTCCGATGCGCGTTGACCGATGGCGTATGGCGGGGACATCAATGCCGTGATGCGCTCGTTGACGGTCATGCGCTGTTTGACCGCCGATGCGTAGCGACAGACGGCGCGATCTCCTTTGAATGTGCAGATCACCTGAAAGCGATTGTCGGGCTTGGACTTGTTCGATGGCGCATCGCTCTGGGGGCTGGCGGCAAACAACGCAGGCAGGGGACCGTTCGACGCTGACGCACCGGCGGAAAATCGGGACCCGTCGCCGGTGCTCCGGTCGGGCGTGATGGCAATGGAGGCACGACTGGGCAGTCTGTCGCAAGCAAGGAAGTTCGGAGGCCGACGGCCCGCGTTGACTCGGGTGGTATGCTGCGTTGCCGGTTCCGCCATCGGGGGCGTGGCGGCTTCGGTGTTTATCGAGGCCGGTACGGAAACCAACATCGCAAGTCGGCGCGCGAGCACGCGCAAGGTGGCGACCTTCATTCGGCATCCCGTTCCAGGGTAAGGGCGATCGACGCACGACCGCAATCGACAGGCTCGTGCGGCTCGACGTCGTGACATCGAAGGCAGCGCGGCCCCATTGCGAACTGGTGAGCCAAATTCGACCCCACGTGACAATGCAGGCGGGGGCAGGGAGGCTCAGGTGCGATGCTACTTCGCGCTCCATCATCGTGAAATGAGACGAGTTCGAATTCTTGGGGCAGAACCGGCGTATTCGTCGGCACGACCGGCCCGTGAGAGATTGTGAACGCAGGCTGCGTTTCGCGGTCCTTTCGGCCGAAAGCCCGCGATTGAAGCACACCGGGATCGGAGGGAGGCGTGGCGCTCTCAGCGCATCGAATTCCATTGTTTGGGCGTCGCGCGCCGATCGGACGGCAATGCGTTGCTTCAAAATGAAAGGGGCATATCGAACTGCCTTGCATGACGGGCCGCTGGCGGGGCGTGCATCCGATTTGACGGTCGATGCCGTTGCCGGCCGCCTGTTTTGCTTCGCCGAACCCTAAATCGCTGTAAACTCACGCTTTTGCTGCCACGCCCCCACATTCCAGATGTCCCACTCCCCCAAAGTAGGGTTCGTATCCCTCGGGTGCCCGAAAGCCCTCGTCGATTCCGAACAGATCATCACGCAACTGCGTGCCGAAGGTTATGAAATCTCCGGCACCTACGACGGCGCCGACCTCGTCGTCGTGAACACCTGCGGCTTCATCGACGAAGCCGTGCAGGAAAGCCTCGACGCGATCGGCGAAGCGCTGACCGAGAACGGCAAGGTGATCGTCACCGGCTGTCTCGGCGCGAAGTCGAGCGCCAGCGGCTCGAACCTGATCGAGGAAGTCCACCCGAAGGTGCTCGCCGTCACCGGCCCGCACGCGGTGGGCGAAGTGATGCAGGCCGTGCATTCGCACCTGCCGAAGCCGCACGACCCGTTCACCGACCTCGTGCCGGCGGCCGGCATCAAGCTCACGCCGCGCCACTACGCGTACCTGAAGATCTCCGAAGGCTGCAACCATCGCTGCACGTTCTGCATCATCCCGTCGATGCGCGGCGATCTCGTGTCGCGTCCGGTCGCCGAAGTGATGCTGGAAGCCGAGAACCTGTTCAAGTCGGGCGTGAAGGAACTGCTCGTGATCTCGCAGGACACGAGCGCGTACGGCGTCGACGTGAAGTACCGCACGGGCTTCTGGAACGGCAAGCCGATCAAGACGCGCATGACCGACCTGGTCGCCGCGCTCGGCGAACTCGCGGCACAGTACGGCGCATGGGTGCGCCTGCACTACGTGTACCCGTACCCGAGCGTCGACGAAGTGATTCCGCTGATGGCCGAAGGTCCGTTCAAGGGCCACGTGCTGCCGTATCTCGACGTGCCGTTCCAGCACGCGCACCCCGAAGTGCTGAAGCGCATGAAGCGTCCGGCGAACGCCGAGAAGGTGCTCGAGCGCGTGCAGAAGTGGCGCGAGATCTGCCCGGACCTGACGATCCGCAGCACGTTCATCGCGGGCTTCCCCGGCGAGACGGAAGAGCAGTTCGAAACGCTGCTCGACTTCATCCGCGAGGCGGAACTCGATCGCGTCGGCTGCTTCGCGTATTCGCCGGTCGAAGGCGCGACGGCAAACGAACTCGACGGCGCGCTGCCGGATGAGGTTCGCGAGGAACGTCGCGCACGCTTCATGGAAGTCGCCGAGGAAGTGTCGGCGAACCGCATTCAGCGCAAGGTCGGCAAGACCCTCAAGGTGCTGATCGACGAAGTCAGCGAGGAAGGCGGGATCGGCCGCACGGCGGCCGATGCGCCGGAGATCGACGGCGTGGTCTATGTCGAGCCGGCGGCGAAGGCCTCGAAGCGCTACAAGGTCGGCGATTTCGTGTCTGTGAAGATCACGGGCGCCGACGGCCACGATCTGTGGGGCGAGGTATAAGCGATGGCCGCCGCATTCCCGGAGATCCTCGCGCTCGGCGAAGCGATGATCGAATTCAACCAGTCGCAGCCGGGCCGGCCTGAATTCCTGCAGGGCTTCGGCGGCGACACGTCGAACTTCTGCATCGCCGCGGCGCGCCAGGGCGCGTCGACGGGTTTCGTGTCGGCGATCGGCGACGATCCGTTCGGCCGGCTGCTGGCCGACATGTGGCGCGCGGAACGCGTCGACACGACGTACGTGCGGATCGATCGCACGGCGCCGACCGGCGTGTATTTCGTCACGCACGGCGCCGACGGCCACCAGTTCGACTATCTGCGCGCCGGCTCGGCGGCGAGCCGCTATGCGGCAGGCGACCTGCCGCTCGACGCACTGGCCGCCGCGAAGGCGGTGCACCTGTCGGGCATCAGCCTCGCGATCAGCACGGCCGCGTGCGACGCCGCGTTCGCGGCGATCGACCACGCGCGCCGCAACGGTGCGAAGGTCAGCTTCGACACGAACCTGCGCCTGAAGCTGTGGCCGCTGCCGCGCGCCCGCGCGGTGATGCGCGAGGCGCTGCGCCAGACGGATATCTGCCTGCCCAGCTGGGACGACGTGACGGCAATCACGGGCGCGAACGATCGCGACGCGATCGTCGACGCGATGCTTGAACACGGGCCGCAGGTCGTTGCGCTGAAGCTCGGCAAGGAAGGCGCCTACGTGGCGACGCCGAACGAGCGGCGCGTCGTGCCGGGTTTCGCGGTCGAAGCCGTCGACGCGACGGGCGCGGGCGACTGCTTCGGCGGTGCCTTCGTCGCGCGGATCGTCGCGGGCGACGATCCGTTCGCGGCAGCGCGTTATGCGAACGCCGCGGCGGCATTGTCGACGACGGGCTACGGCGCGGTCGCGCCGATTCCGCAGCGCGAGGCGGTGGAACGCCTGATGCAAGGCTGATGCAAAGTACGCGCGCGGCCGCGGCCCCGTATGACGGCCAGCGCATCGCCGCAATTTACGAGCGAATCTGAAGCAAGGAGCAACACAAGGTGGGTCGATATTCGCAATGGCAACGGGCGCTCGTCGTCGCGGGCGCGCTGGCGGCGGGCATGGCGATGCCGGGCGTTGTCGCGGCGCAGGCTGTCGCGCCGGGCGTGCAGCAGGACGAACCGGCACCGGCGCGGCCGCTGAAGCCGAATCCGGAGTTTGCCCGCCTGCCGCGCTACGAAGGCACGCTCGGCGACCGCCCGATCGTCGTGCATCTCGGCCCGAAGACGGACGAAGAAGGCGTGCACGGCGAATACCAGTTCGCCGATACGGGCGAGGTCGTACTGCTCGCGGGCGATCGCGACGGCGACACGCTTGAAATCGAGGAATCGAACGACGGCACGAACATCACGGGCGTGTGGATCGGCCGCTTCGACGCGACTGGCACCCTGAAGGCCGACCGGATGAACTCGGACGAGTCGGATCCGCAGCCCGTCGTGCTGCGTCTCGCGCCGGGCAAGCGCGCGGCGCTACAGGTGCGCGACGGCCGCGTGCAGGAAATCGAGACGGTGGGCGGCGTCGTCAATCTGCGCACCGACAACTGAACCCGCGCTGGCTCGGCGCGCGCGGCGCGCATTGTACCGGGCCAATCGTGCCGATTTTGGCTAATCTGGCGACTTATTCCGCAACCGAACGGCCTCGTGCCCGGCTTCCTGTCATGACTGCATCCACTCCCAAGCGCGCGCTGCAAACCCGCATCGTTCAACCCGACGACGTGATCCCGGAAGGTTTCCGTTCGTTCGTGCCGCCGGTCGCGCGCGCGTCGACGGTCGTGTTCCCCGATCTCGCGACGATGCGTGCGCTCGTCTGGCACAACGACAACCAGTGGCGCTACGGGCTGCATTCGACGCCGACGTCGCTCGCGCTCGCGCAGCGGCTTGCCGAGATCGAGGGCGGCACGCATGCGCTGCTGCAGCCGTCGGGCCTCGCGGCGATCATGAACGTCTATTTCGGGATCGTGAAAGCCGGAGACGACGTGCTGATTCCGCACAACGTGTACGGGCCGAACGCCGATTTCGGCAACTGGCTCGCGAAGGATTTCGGCATCACCGCGCGCTACTACGATCCGCTCGTCGGTGCCGGCATCGCCGACCTGATCCAGCCGAACACGCGGCTGATCTGGATCGAGGCGCCCGGCTCGGTGACGATGGAAGTGCCCGACGTGCAGGCGATCACGGCGGCCGCGAAGGCGCGCGGCATCGTCACCGCGATCGACAACACCTTTTCGGCCGGGCTCGCGTTCAAGCCGTTCGAGCACGGCGTCGATATCTCGGTGCAGGCGCTGACCAAATACCAGTCGGGCGGCAGCGACGTGCTGATGGGCGCGACGATCACCGCGAGCGCCGACCTGCAGGCGAAGCTGAAGCTCGCGCGGATGCGCTGCGGGATCGGCGTGTCGGTCGACGATTGCTCGCTCGTGCTGCGCAGCCTGCCGAGCATGCAGGTGCGCTTCGACGCGCACGGCAAGAGCGCGCTCGCGCTGGCGCAATGGCTGAAGGCGCGGCCGGAGATTGCGTCGGTGCTGCATCCGCAGATGGCCGATTGCCCGGGGCACGCGTCGTTCATGCGCGATTTCACCGGCGCGGGCGGGCTGTTCTCGGTGGTGTTCGACGAACGCTACAGCGCGGAGCAGGTCGACCGCTTCGTCGAGTCGCTCGAACTGTTCGCGATCGGCTGGAGCTGGGGCGGCGCATGCAGCCTTGCGATGCCTTACGACGTCGCGTCGATGCGTTCGGACTGGCCGCATCGCGGCACGCTGGTGCGTTTTTATGTCGGCCTGGAAGACGAAGCCGACCTGCGCGCGGACATCGAACGCGCGATGCAGGCCGCACTCGGCTGATCGCCGGCCGGTCAGGTTCCCCGGCACGACAAAACGCCGGCGCGAAGCAACATCGCGCCGGCGTTTTTCATTTGACGCGCGGCAGGATCAGAACAGCCGCAGCAGCCCGTCGAGGCCGACGTGATCGAACGCGACCGTCGCCGCGTCGCGCACGACGGGTTTCGCGTGGTACGCGACCGACAGCCCGGCTTCGGCCATCATCTTCAGGTCGTTCGACCCGTCGCCCATCGCGATCGCGCGGCTCGGCTCGAGGCCGAGCGACGCGCACGTCTCGCGCAGCAGGCGCGCCTTCACGTCGGCGTTGACGATCTCGCCGAGCACCTTGCCGGTCAGCTTGCCGTCGACGATCTCGAGCGTGTTCGCATGCGCGTAGTCGAGGCCGAGGCGCGCCTTCAGCCGCTCGGTGAAGAACGTGAAGCCGCCCGACACGAGCAGCGTCTTCATGCCGGCGGCCTTCACGCCGGCGAGCATCGTCTCGGCGCCCGGTGTCAGTTGCAGCCGTTCCTCGTACACGCGTTCGAGCGCGTGCGCGTCGAGCCCGGCCAGCAGCGCGACGCGGCGCGTGAGGCTTTCGTTGAAGTCGCGGATCTCGCCGCGCATCGACGCTTCGGTGATCTCGGCGACCTGCGTTTTCAACCCGCAGAAATCGGCGATCTCGTCGATGCATTCGATCGTGATCAGCGTCGAATCCATGTCCATCACGGCGAGCCCGAAATCGGCGAGCGTGCGGCCGGCCTCGACGAACGCGAAGTCGAGCGCGTGCGTGCCGCAGTACGCGTCGATGTCGAGGCGCTGTGCCGGGCTCGCGTCTTCGATGCGCAGCGCATGATCGTCGGTCTGCACGATGCGGGTGCCGCGCGACAGCGCGAGCAGCGGTTTGTGATGGGCGTCCGACAGCGGCGCAAGGCTCTGGATGACGAGGTTGTGGGTCATGACGGGATGGTTGGGAGGCGTATGAAAAGCGTGCGCGGCCAATGGGCGGCCGTCTGCGTGCGTGGCCCCGTTCGACTGCGGGCCATTGCGTCGCGAACGCGCCATTGTAGCCGGTTGGCCGGGCCGGGCGGTCGCGGCAGGGACGATTCCTGAGGCCCGACTCGAACCGGCACGCCCGCGGCGCGAGCCGAACGGAGGCACCTATCGCCCGTCCGCGCGATCCCAGTACGGCGGATCGCCGAAATGCTCGGCCAGGAACGCGATGAACGCGAGCGTCTTCAGCGGCACGTGTGTGCGGCTCGGGTAGACGGCCCAGATCGCGACGTCGTCGGCGAACGGATAGTCGTCGAGTATCGTGACGAGCGCGCCGCTCGCGAGCAGCGGGCCGACGTCCCAGGTCGACTTGATCGCGATCCCGAAGCCGTCGACCAGCGCTTCGCGGATCGCCTCGCCATTGCTCGCGACGAGCCGGCCGCCGACCCGCACGGTCAGCGGGCCTTGCGGCGTCGTGAACGACCAGTCGCGCTGGTCGCCGAGGATCACGCATTCGTGCTGCGTCAGGTCGGCCGGATGGCGCGGCGTGCCGTGCCCGGCGAGATATGCGGGCGAGCAGCACAGCACGCGGCGGTTGGCGGCGAGCTTGCGCGCGACGAGCGTCGAATCCTTCAGCGCGCCGAGGCGGATCGCGACGTCGTAGCCGTCGTCGACCAGGTCGACGATCTCGTCCGACAGCCGCAGGTCGAGCGACACGGACGGATAGCGGCGCAGGAATGCGGGAATCACCGGCGCGACATGCTGCCGGCCGAACGACGACGACATCGACACCTTCAGCCGCCCGTACGGCTCGGTGCGGCCGTGGCCGACCGATGCGCGCGCGGCGTCGGCGGCCGACAGCAGCGTGTCGGCGTGCGCCATGAATACCTCGCCGTCCTGCGTGAGGCTGATACGGCGCGTGGTGCGGTGCAGCAGCCGTGCGCCGAGCTGACGCTCGAGTTGTGCGATGCGCGCGCTCGCGACCGCGGCCGACACGCCGAATTCGCGCCCGGCCGCGGTGACGTTCGCGAGCAGGGCCGCGCGAACGAACAGCGCGACGTCGAGCAGGTCGAGCGGCTTGTCGGGAGCCGGAATCGGATCGGAGGCCATTATTCTGAATTTCCTGAAAATGTTTCAGGAAATATAGCGGTTTTCTCGAATGATCGGGTTGCCTACGATGACGTTCATGGGGCTGCGCCGCGGCCCCCAGGTTTCCCTGAAGGAGTTTCGTGATGAAGGCCGTTGGACTGACCCGTTATCTGCCGATCGATGACCCGCAAGCCTTGCTCGACGTGGAGCTGCCGCAGCCCGTGCCGGGCCCGCGCGACCTGCTCGTGAAGGTCGAGGCGATTTCCGTGAACCCGGTGGACACGAAGGTGCGCGCGCCGAAGCCGCAGGTCGAGGACACGCCGCGCGTGCTCGGCTGGGATGCGGCGGGCACGGTGGTCGCGGTCGGTGCAGACGTCACGTTGTTCCGGCCCGGCGACGAAGTGTTCTATGCGGGCAGCATCACGCGGCCCGGCGCGAACAGCGAATTCCATACGGTCGACGAGCGGATCGCCGCGCTGAAGCCGCGTACGCTCGATTTCGCCGCGGCGGCCGCGCTGCCGCTCACCGCACTGACCGCGTGGGAGGCGCTGTTCGACCGGCTGCGCGTGTCGCCGCAGGGTGCGGACGCCGGCAAATCGGTGCTGATCATCGGCGGCGCGGGTGGCGTGGGCTCGATCGCGATCCAGCTCGCGAAGGCGCTCGGCAAGCTGCACGTGATCGCGACCGCGTCGCGGCCGGCGTCGGCCGAATGGGTACGCGCGCTGGGCGCGGATGCGGTGGTCGACCATTTCGGCGACTTGCCTGCGCAGTTGCGCGAGGCCGGGCATCCGAGCGTCGACTACGTGCTGATCTTCAACGATACCGATCGTCATTTCCCTGCCGCTGCGGAGGTAATCCGGCCGCAGGGCGGCATTTGCACGATCGTCGAGAACGACAAGCCGGTGCCGGTCGAACTGCTGAAGGCGAAAAGTGCGGCGTTTCACTGGGAGTTCATGTTCACGCGTGCGATGTTCGAGACGCCGGACATGATCGAGCAGCACCGGATCCTCGGCGAAGTCGCGCGGCTCGTCGACGGCGGCACGCTGCGCACCACGCTCGGCGAACAGCTCGGCACGATCAATGCCGCGAACGTGCGGCGCGCGCACCAGCTGCTCGAGGCCGGGCGTGCGATCGGCAAGCTCGTGCTGAGCGGCTTCTGAGCCGGTATCGCGCGTAAGGTTGCGGCGCCGCGAACGCAAGCGGGGTAACACCCGATGCGTTTGCGGCGCATTGCACCCCGCTTGGCGGTAGACTGGCAGCGCATCATGCATCGAAAACCGCGCGGCACGCGCGTGCCGCCGCATACCAAGGAGGTCAGCATGAGCCAACGCAGCTTGTCAGTCGCCGCATCGTGGTCGGTCGTGTTCGCGGCGGCGTGCGTCAGCGCGAGCGTATTCGCGGCGCCGCCGGTCAAGGGCAGCCTGAAGGGCGGCGGCACCGGACAGCTCGAATACACCGTCAAGGTCGAATCGAAGACCTTCGGCAACACGCAGGAGACCCGCAAGATCCGCTCGGGCGAGACGGACGACTTCAACTGGAAGTCGGTGCCGCCGAGCGGTGCGGTCGCGATGCCGGACGGTTGCCCGAACGCCGACAGCCTGCCGCGCGACGCGAACGGCGCGATGGTCCGCCAGACCCAGGTGCGGCTCGCGCCGTCGATCGACGCGAAGGGCGTCGCCAACGTGCAGATGAGCTTCCAGGCGGCCGCGCCGAAAGGCACGCGCAACGTGACGGCCGGCGGCAAGTCGCTGCAATGCCCGGACGTCGCGTCGGTGAGCCAGGTGAAGTGGGTGTCGATCCCGACCAACGGCGGTTCCAAGTCCGTCACGATGAGCGACGGCACGAAGGTGACGGTGTCGATCAAGCGCTGAACGGCGCGCGCGGGCCGCTGCCGGAACCGGTGCGCGCGCAACGGATTCGACGCGCGGGCCGGCCCGGCGGCGCATGAGCGTTTCGTGTCGCCGTCACGATGCTTTCCCGCGACCCGCTCGCGGTGCCGTGCTGCGGCAGCGGCATGGCGGCCGCCCGGCATGCGGCGGTGTCGCGCGTCGACCCGCGTGACGTCATGCGAATGTCACGCTATGCTCGCCCGCATCATCCACTTCCCGTAACGACATCCCGATGAAATGCCGAATCCGCGCATTGCTGTGCGCCATTGCGTTCGCTGCCATGCACGCGCACGCGGCCGACGATTGCGGTTTCGTGAAAAAGGTCGAGCTGCCGTCCCGGCAGCAGGTGGCCGTCGTGTCGAGCGGCGCGCTCGAACCCTGCTCGACCGGCAGCTACGCGGTGCGGGTGTATTCGACCGCGCATGCCGCCGCCGGCTTCGATACCGACGACTACGTGACGGGCGCGCTGCATGCGCGTGACGGTACGGTTACCGATGCGTTCACGGCCGACCTCGGTGCGCGGGCGCCGCAGGCGCTCGTCGTGACGATACGCTCGGCCGGCAGCGGCGGTTATGTCGGCGCGCAGGCCTATGTGACGACGCCGCGCGCGGTGCGGCTCATTGCGTCGGTCGACGGGCTCGCAGCGGACGCGGACATCGCGGCCGCATTGCGGCAGGCGATCGGCAAGCGTCGCGACGCGCGCTGACCGGCGAACCGCGCGAACGCATCGCGCGGCGACTTCGCGTGTCAGTGCGCGCGTTCCTCGAGCCGCGATGCGAGAAAGCGGTGATCCGCCGAGAACAGCCGGCGATAGGTCATCAGCACCGCGCCGACGGTGCCGAGCGCGGAAGCCGCGGCGATCAGGAACATGATCACGATCTGGTAGCGCACGGCCTGCAGCGGCGACTGGCCGGCCAGCACCTGGCCCGTCATCATTCCCGGCAGGCTCACGACGCCGACGACGGCCATCTGGTTCAGCGTCGGCAGCATGCCCGCGCGCACGGCCTGGCGCGCGGCGTCCTGCGCGGCTTCCCAGCGCGTCGCGCCGAGCGCGAGTGCGGTTTCGACGCGGTCGCGGCGCGCCGTGAGCTCCTCCATCATCCGCTCGACGCCGAGCGACACGCCCGTGAGCGTATTGCCGAGAATCATCCCGAGGATCGGAATCGCGTATTGCGGTGCGTACCACGGATGGATGCGGATCACGACGAACAGGCCGACCGCCGCGACGAACCAGCTGCTGAACCAGATCGACGCGATGCTGTCGATGCGCTGGCCGCGGTAGGTGCGCTTGCCGCGCCCCGCGCCGGCGAACCCGGCGATCAAGGTCATCAGCGCGGTGAGCGGCAGCACGATGTACCAGTGAGGATGACCGAATACCCAGCCGAGCACGTAGCCGATCGCGAGCAACTGCACGACGGTGCGCACGGCCGCGAGCGCGAGCTTGCGGCCGAGGCCGAGCGACAGTGCCATCGAGATCGCGCCGTTGACCGCGACGAGCGCGGCGGCGATGCCGACGTCGACGAGGCTCAGGTCCTGCAGTGCGGGGCTCATCGTGTTGCCTCCGTCGGGTTGGCAGCGTGTATCACGCCGGCCTGCATCACGAGCCGCATCGTGCCGATCCGTGCGGCCTGGGCGGGATCGTGCGAGATCCACATGTACGCGCGGGCCTCGGGCGCCGCGTCGAACCATGCGCCGACGAGCGACTCGATCGCGCGCGCCGATTCGGGATCGAGCGCGGAGGTCGGCTCGTCGAGCAGCAGCACGTCGGGATCGAGCTGCAGCACGCGCAGCAGCGCGGCGATCTGGGCTTCGCCGCCCGACAGGTCGCTCGCGCGCTTGTCGAGGAAGTCGGGGCCGCGGCCGGCCTGCGCGGCGAGCGCTTCGGCGCGCGCGCGATCGAACGCGACGTCGCGATAGATCGCCAGCAAATACGGATAACGCAACTGCGATTCGACGGTGCCGTCCATTTGCGCGGGGCGCTGGCGGACATAGGCGACGCTGCGCCGGTAACGCGGGATCGCGCTGCGCCGGATCCGTTTGCCGCGCCACAGGATGTGGCCGCCGTCAAGCGGATCGAGCAGCGCGAGCGCGCGCAGCAGCACGCTCTTGCCCGACCCGGACGGTCCCGTGACAGCAATTCGCGATCCCGCTGCGAGGCTGAAATCGGTCGGGGCGAGCAGGGTCTTGCCGCTGCTGGCGTCGCGCCGCGTGATGTGCTGCGCATCGATGAGGCCGGTGGGGGCTGTCATGTCACAAATGAAAAAAAGCGTTAATGGCGCCGAAACGTCACCATGGCGTGCGTCATAATACCGACTGAAAAGCCGCGGGTGTCGTGCGCCGTTCGTCCACGCAAGCGGACCGGCATGGTGCGGCGACATTTCAGAACAACAACGGAACCGCCATGACGCTTACCCGAGCCATCGGCAAATCGGCTGCATGGATCGTCGGTATCGTCGCGGTGCTCATCGCGGCGGCCGGCGTCTTCCTCTTTGCGTTCGACTGGAACCGCGCGAAGCCGTGGGTCAACGAACAGGTGAGTGCCGCACTCGGCCGCCCGTTCGCGATCAACGGCGATCTCAAGGTCGGCTGGCGCCGACCCGACGGCGAAACCGGCTGGCGTGCCTGGGTGCCCTGGCCGAGCTTCTCGGCCACGCAACTCGAGATCGGCAACCCCGACTGGGCGAAGACGCCCAAGTTCGTCACGCTCGATGCCGCGCACTTCGACCTCGCGATCCTGCCGCTGCTCGCGCATGAAATCGTCATCCCGTCGATCGACGTCGTGAATCCGGCCGTCGACCTCGAGCGGCTCGCCGACGGCCGCAACACGTGGACCTTCCAGTTCAAGCAATCGTCGCAGCCGTCGCCGTGGAAAGTGCGGCTCGACAGCTTCGGCTTCGCGAAGGGCACCGTCACGTATCGCGACGCGATCACGAAGGCCGACCTGACCGTCGCGATCGATACGCTCGGGCAGCCGATTCCCCTCGGCGATGTGCTGAAGGAGCAGGAGCAGACGTCGCGCGCGGCATCCGCGCAGCGTGTCGGCAAGCGCGGCGCCGCGCAACTGAGCGCGAAGGCCAGCGCGGAAGCTGCGTCGGGCGCGGAGGCGTCGAGTGCGGCATCGGCGCCGGGCGCTTCGGCTGCTTCGCGCGTTGCTTCGGCTGCTTCCGCTTCCTCCGCTTCCGCTTCCTCCGCTTCTTCCGCATCGACGGTTGCCGCCGCGTCCGGCGCAAGCGGCGCCGCGGCGCCCGCGAAGCCGTCCGGCCCGACCTATGCGTTCGGGCTGAAGGTCGACGGCCGCTACAAGAACGTGCCGATCAGCGGTACCGGCAAGCTCGGCGGCGTGCTGGCGATCCAGGATGCGTCGCGACCGTTCCCGCTGCAGGCCGACGTGAAGGCCGGCGACACGCGGCTCGCGATCGTCGGCACGCTGACCGATCCGATGCATCTCGCGGCGATCGACCTGCGGCTGTGGCTGCAGGGCACGTCGATGTCGCACCTTTACCAGCTCACCGGCATCACGCTGCCCGACACGCCGCCTTACGCGACGGAAGGGCGGCTGATCGGCAACTTCAAGCGACGCGCGAGCACGTTCCGCTACGAGAACTTCAACGGCCGCGTCGGCGGCAGCGATCTTGGCGGCACGCTGGTGTACGAGCAGCGCGAGCCGCGGCCGAAGCTGTCGGGCGAGCTCGTGTCGAACCTGCTGCAGTTCTCGGATCTCGCGCCGGTGATCGGCGCGGATACGGCCGCAAGCAAGGCCAGGCGCGGCGACACGACACGCCAGCCGCCGGACCGCGTGCTGCCGGTCGAGACGTTCCGTACCGATCGCTGGCGCGCGCTCGACGCGGACGTCAAGTTCACGGGCCGCAAGCTGATCAAGAGTTCGAACCTGCCGATCACGAACCTGTACACGCACATCGTGATGCAGGACGGCGTGCTGTCGCTCGAACCGCTGCAGTTCGGCGTCGCGGGCGGCACGCTCGCGACGACCGCGCACCTCGACGGCAGCGGCGCGCCGTTGAAGGGCCGCTTTACGGTGGCCGCGCGGCACCTGAAGCTCAAGCAACTGTTCCCGACGCAGAAGGTCATGCAGTCGGCGCTCGGCGAGATCAACGGCGACGCGTCGCTGTCGGCGACGGGCAACTCGCCGGCCGCGCTCGCCGCGACGTCGACCGGCGAAGTGAAGGCGCTCGTGACGGACGGTCGCATCAGCCGCCTGCTGATGGAAGCGGCGGGGCTGAACGTCGCCAACGTCGTCTACGAGAAGCTGTTCGGCAACAACGACGTGAAGATCAACTGCGCGGCGATCGATTTCGTCGCAACCAACGGGATGCTCGACCCCAAGGTGTTCGCGCTCGATACCGACGATGCGCTGATCAACGTCGACGGCCCGATCAGCCTGCGCGACGAAACGCTCGACCTGAAGATCCATCCGCATACGAAGGGTTTCCGGATCTTCTCGCTGCGCTCGCCGCTGTATGCGAAGGGCACGTTCAAGAATCCGAAGGTCGGTGTCGATGCGGGCGCGCTCGCGCTGCGCGCCGGCGCGATGGTCGGGCTCGGGCTGATCAACCCGTTCGCGGCGCTGATTCCGCTGATCGCGCCGAGCAACAACCGCGACGTGCCGTGCTCGGAGTTGTTCGGGCAGATCAACGCGAAGGCCGCGCAAAGAGCGGCCGCGAAAGCCGGCAAGTGACGCACGCAGCCGCTGGAACGGCTTGCGCCACGGTGCCGTTCGGGGTCGTTGCCGCGCCCGGCGAAGCGCCGGCCGCGCGGGGCGCCATCAGGGGCGCGCTCAGCGGCCGGCGCGTACCCAGACGATCACCGGCTCGACTTCCCGGCCGCCGATCCGTACCGGTTCGGCGGTGCCGAGTTGCAGCCGGTCGCCGTCCAGGCTGACCACACGCTGCTGGACGTTGCCGATCCAGTTCGGATACAGGCTGACGTCCATTTCATGAGTCAACGTGCCGTCGTCGTCGACGTTAAAGGGGCCGGAATACGCGATGTAGCCGTGCGCCGCGGCCGCGCGTTCCTCGACGCTACCGCCCTGCAGGTCGCCGTCCGCGTAGGGCGGGCGGCCGGCCGCCATCAACTGGGCGGACATATAGCCGTCGGGCGTATAGAGGATCCAGCCGCGTGCGTCGCGGCCGAGCGGATAGGTGACGGTACTGCCGTCGCGCGGGCGGATTTCGTAGGACACGAGGCGCCATGCGCCGACGAGTTGTTCGCGAAGCTGGCTGGCAAGCATGCGGGGGGTCCGGTGAGACGGCGGTGGAGCGCGTGCCGTCGTGTTGACGGGCCGCCGGGCGGCGGGCCGGGAGGGCCGGGAATACGC
>NZ_QMFZ01000071.1:0-23076 GCF_003294055.1 Burkholderia reimsis | reverse complement strand
CAGCGCAACAACCCTCTTTGCCTGATGACCATAGCGAGTCGGTCCCACCCCTTCCCATCCCGAACAGGACCGTGAAACGACTCTACGCCGATGATAGTGCGGATTCCCGTGTGAAAGTAGGTAATCGTCAGGCTCCCTAAGCCAGAAACCCCCGCCCGACAAGGCGGGGGTTTTTGCATTTCGGCGATGGAAAACCATTTGCGCTTGGAGAAAGCGCACGTCATTCATCCCGTCTTCCTGGCGCGCTGGCCCGATCTCTCAGCTGCCATCCTGCAGTCAAACCTCGCCCCGAAACGAAACCACGCGATTTGATACGATCGAAGTGGCGCCGGCGATTGCACTCGTCGACGTTCATGTTCGAAACCAGGGCTTGATGGAGAGGGCGGGAATGAATATCGGCGATGCGTCGCGCGAATCCGGAGTCAGCGCAAAAATGATCCGGTACTACGAACAGGTTGGCCTGCTTGCGCCGAGCAAACGTACCGACGCCGGCTACCGCATCTACGGGGCGGACGAAATTCATATCCTGCGCTTCATCCGTCAGGCGCGACGCCTTGGCTTTCTCGTCGAGGACATCCGCAAGCTGCTGACACTCTGGCAAGATCGTTCCCGCGCGAGCTCGGAAGTGAAGTCGATTGCGCTCGAGCACGTGGCCGAACTCGACAAGCGCATCGCGGAACTGAGCGACATGCGCGACACGCTGGCCGATCTTGCCGCGCACTGTCATGGTGACGGGCGTCCCGAGTGCCCGATTTTGGCGCGTCTGTCCGACCCCGTCAGTGAACCAAATTAGTGCGTATATTCGAGGTTCGAAACGGGCCTCGATTCGATTTCCATAAAAATCAACAGGTTACGTGAAATTGATGCTCGGCCATTCCAAACTGGAATGGTTTCCATGCAAGTATTTCACTAGCATCTTGGTGCGGCATCGCTATAATTCGGGATAACCCTATACGGGAAATCCCTGAATCTCGATTCACCAGGGGTCCCCCTTCCTTGGAGAACGTCATGATCGCCTACATCGTCGAAAAGCTGAGCAACTGGTTCGAATCCGCAGAACGTGAACGCCGTGAGGCTTACCTCGCCACGTCGTCGGACATCGTCCAGCTCGAGAGCCGTATCCGCTCGCTCGAAACCAACGGCTACTCGCTGTAATCGGAGTCGCCGTCAGGTGCCACGTGGCACCGAACGATAAGCAAGCCCCGTATTGACGGGGCTTTGTTTTTTTGTGCGCCGGATCTGGCGCAATCATCAGTGCAGCGCTATGGTATGGGCCTGCTTTTCATCCCGAAGGACACGATCATGCGTTTGCGTCTCGATGTGCGTCGCAGTGCCCGCGCGCGTCTCGTTCTCGGCGCGGTGGCGCTTGTCCATGGACTCGCGGCCGCTGCCGCGACATCGTCCAAACCGCTGATTCTCGATACGCAACGCGGTATCCAGGACGGCAAGGGCGGGTTGGTGCTGCAGACGGCGCCGCTGTCTCCCGAGCCGATCGTCGAGCCGGCAGGCATGCGGGCTCCGGCCGGGCAGGCGCCGAACACGTCGGTTCCGCTGTTCGTCGCACCGTATATCAATGTCCCCGCGTGGGGTGGACAGCCGGCCAACCAGCCAAGGCTCGCGCCCAGACCGCAGCCGTAACGCGCAGTCGCGCGATCAGTTTCCGCGGTGCTCGATCTGGCAGCGGGCGCCGCTATCCTGTCCCAGCATCTCGACCAGATAAGGGAGTGCCTCGTTCATGCTCTGGGCGAGGGTGTACGGCGGATTCAGGATGAACATCCCGCTGCCGTAGAGACCGAGTCCGTCAGTGGGCGGATTCGACACCGTCAGTGTCAGGTGCAGCCAGTTGTTCGGTTGCAGGCGCTTCAACTGCTCGGGGAAACGCTGCGATTCCGTCCGGGTCACCTGCGGGTACCAGACGGCATAGCAGCCCGTCGCGAAACGCTTCAGACACTCCGTCACGCAAGTCACCGTGCGCGCGTAATCCTTCTTGTCCTCGTAGGACGGGTCGATCAGCACGAGCGCGCGTCGCGGCGGCGGCGGCAGCAGCGCCTTGATGCCTTCGAAGCCGTCTCCGGCGAAGATCATCGCGCGTCGCCCCGCATCGCGGAAATTGTGGCGCAGCACGTCGATTTCCGTCGTGTGCATTTCGAACAGCCGCATGCGGTCCTGCTCGCGCATCGATCGCCATGCAATGTACGGGGACCCCGGGTAGAAGCGCAGTTCACCGTCGTCGTTCAGCGCGCGGACCTCATCCACATAGTCGCCCAGCGCTTCCGGCAGGTTCTTTTCGTTCCACAGCCGGCCGATGCCGGTGTCGAATTCCGACGTCTTTGCCGCGTAACCGTCGCGCAGCGAATACACGCCGGCACCTGCATGCGTGTCGATGTACCAGTACGACTTGTCTTTCTTGTTCAGGTAGCGCAGCAACTGGACGACGACGGCGTGCTTGAGCACGTCCGCGTGGTTGCCTGCGTGAAAACCGTGACGATAACTGAGCATGGCGGGCTGCCTGAAACGAAAGGTGAATCGATGAAAGCGGTCGATCGTGCGCGGCCGGCTAGGCGCGGCAGTCAGGCCGGGCGCCGATGCGGGCCGCGTATTGTACGCGAGTGGCCGTGCATCGCCTCATTCGTACGCATCGCCGACCACCTCCTCGATGCGTTGCTTCACATCCGGTGTCAGCTTCGCGGCAACGTCGAGCGCGCGCATGTTGTCGCCGATCTGCTCGATCCGCGACGCGCCCGTGATGACCGAGCTCACGTTCGGATTCGCGAGCACCCATGCGATCGCGAGCTGGCCGGTGCTGCAGCCGAGCTCCGTCGCAATTTCGCCGAGCCGTTCGACGATGTCGTTGGCGGCCTGGTCGGTCAGGCGGTCGCGCATCCAGTCGTACCCCTGCAACTGCGCGCGGCTGCCGGGCGGTACGCCGTTACGGTACTTGCCGGTGAGCAGGCCCGATGCCAGCGGGCTCCAGGTCGTGAGGCCGAGACCGTAGTCGTCGTAGAGCCGTGCATATTCCTTTTCGACCCGCGTGCGGTGGAACAGGTTGTACTGCGGCTGCTCGACAACCGGCTTGTGCAGGTGATGCCGTTCGGCGATCTCGCAGGCAGCACAGATCTCGTCGGCGCTCCATTCCGACGTGCCCCAGTACAGCGCCTTGCCGCGCATGATCATGTCGCTCATTGCCCAGACGGTTTCCTCGATCGGCGTGTTCGGATCGGGGCGATGGCAATAGACGAGATCGACGTAGTCGAGCTGCAGCCGGCGCAGTGAGCCGTCGATGGCGTTCAGCAGGTATTTCCGGTTCAGCGTGTGATACTGGTTCGGTGCTTCGGCGAGCCCCCAGAAGAACTTGGTGGACACGATATAGCTGACACGCGGCCAATCGAGCGACTTGAGCGCGTGACCCATGATTTCCTCGGATTTGCCGCCGGCGTACACCTCGGCGTTGTCGAAAAAATTGACGCCTGCGTCGCGTGCTGCGGCAAGGCATTCACGCGCGACCCGCTGGTCGACCTGGTTGCCGTACGTGACCCACGAGCCGAGGGAAAGCGCGCTGATCTGCAGGCCGGAGCGGCCTAGCCGTCGATAGTGCATGCGAATCTCCTGCGTGACAGAACCGACCTTAAGCTTAGACGTTTTGCGCGCGAACGGCGGGGCCGATCGTGCACAATGGCGGCTGGCCCGCCGCGTCGATCATGCGATGAATGCCGAGGTGACGGGCACGTACTTTTTCGATCCGACAACGGGAGGAGACGGACATGGCAGCAGATCTGAATGGCAAGACCGCAGTCGTCACGGGCGCCGCGAGCGGCATCGGCAAGGAAATCGCACTCGAGCTCGCGAAAGCGGGCGCGGCCGTCGCGATCGCCGACCTGAACCAGGACGGCGCGAACGCCGTTGCCGACGAGATCGTCAAGGCGGGCGGCAAGGCGATCGGCGTCGCGATGGACGTGACGAACGAGGAAGCCGTGAACAGCGGTATCGACAAGGTGGCCGAAACGTTCGGCTCGGTCGACATCCTCGTGTCGAACGCGGGCATCCAGATCGTCAACCCGATCGAGAACTACTCGTTCTCCGACTGGAAGAAGATGCAGGCGATCCACGTCGACGGCGCATTCCTGACGACCAAGGCCGCGCTCAAGCACATGTACAAGGACGATCGCGGCGGTGTCGTGATCTACATGGGTTCGGTGCACTCGCACGAAGCGTCGCCGCTGAAGTCGGCGTACGTGACGGCCAAGCACGGCCTGCTCGGCCTGGCCCGCGTGCTGGCGAAGGAAGGCGCGAAGCACAACGTGCGCTCGCACGTCGTGTGTCCGGGCTTCGTGCGCACGCCGCTGGTCGACAAGCAGATTCCGGAGCAGGCGAAGGAGCTCGGGATCAGCGAAGAGGAAGTCGTGAAGAAGGTGATGCTCGGCAATACGGTCGACGGCGTGTTCACGACGGTGCAGGACGTCGCGCAGACGGTGCTGTTCCTGTCGGCGTTCCCGAGCGCCGCGCTCACGGGCCAGTCGGTCGTCGTCAGCCACGGCTGGTTCATGCAGTAAAGGCTTCCGGCACGGGCGGTCGCGACACAGGCTGCTCGGGCGACGACTCCCCGGCTAGTCCGGAGAATCGCACAAAAAAACGCGCTCCGGGGAGCGCGTTTTTCGTTTCGGCAGGACGGGCCGGCGATGGCTGCCGTCCGTGGGCGCCGACTTACTTCAGGACAGCTGCAACGGCATTGGCAACCGCGTCGAGGTTGCGCGTGTTCAGCGCGGCGACGCAGATCCGGCCCGTGCCGACCGCGTAGATGCCGAACTCGTCGCGCAGGCGATCGACTTGCGCCGAGGTCAGGCCCGAATACGAGAACATCCCGCGCTGCGCGTTGATGAAGCTGAAGTCGCGATCGACGCCGCTTGCCTTCAGGCGCTCGACGAGACCGTTGCGCATCGCGCGGATGCGGTCGCGCATTTCACCGAGTTCCTGCACCCACGAAGCGTGCAGTTCCGGCGATGCGAGCACCGCTGCGACCACGGCACCGCCATGGGTCGGCGGGTTCGAGTAGTTCGTGCGGATCACGCGCTTCAGTTGCGACAGCACGCGCGTCGCTTCTTCCTTGCTCGACGTGATGATCGACAGGGCGCCGACGCGTTCGCCGTACAGCGAGAACGACTTCGAGAACGACGACGACACGAATGCGTTCAGGTCGGCCGCGGCAAACAGGCGCACGGCGGCAGCGTCGGCCTCGATGTTCTCGCCGAAGCCCTGGTAGGCCATGTCGAGGAACGGCACGAGGTTGCGTGCCTTCACGACGTCGACGACCTGTTGCCATTGCGCTTCGGTCAGGTCCACGCCGGTCGGGTTGTGGCAGCATGCGTGCAGCACGACGACCGTGCCGGCTTCGTAGCCGTTCAGCGCCGACAGCATGCCTTCGAAGTTCACGCCGTTGGTGGCAGCGTCGTAATACGGGTACGCAACGACTTCGAAACCGGCCGCTTCAAACAGCGCGCGGTGGTTTTCCCAGCTCGGATCGCTGATCGCGACCTTCACGTTCGGGTTCACGGTGCGCAGGAAATCGGCGCCGATCTTCAGCGCGCCCGTGCCGCCCAGTGCCTGGGCCGTGACCACGCGGCCCGCCGCGATCAGCGGCGAATCGTTGCCGAGCAGCAGCTTCTGCACGGCCGCATCGTAGGCGGCGATGCCGTCGATCGGCAGGTAGCCGCGCGGCAGGCCCGCTTCAACGCGCACCTTCTCTGCTTCGCGAACCGCGCGCAGCAGCGGGATCTTGCCTTCTTCGTTCGTGTACACACCGACGCCGAGGTTGACCTTGGTCGGACGCGCATCGGCGTTGAAGGCTTCGTTCAGGCCCAGGATCGGGTCGCGGGGAGCAAGCTGGACAGCAGAGAAGAGCGACATGATGATTCGGCAGTAGTGAAAAGAGGGTCAGGCTTTCAACGGGCGGGACGGGCGCGGGGGACCGCGCGCAGGCAGGCACGACGCCGGAAAGCGCAGCAGCCTGACATTGTAGCGAATTCGCGCTGGCGGGGGCGGCGTTTCGGCGGCGAAATTCGGCCGGGAACCGCGATTTCCGGCGGCCGTCGCGCGTCAGGAGCCGACAGCAGTTCGCCCGGCCGCGAAGCGCTAGAATGACTCTTTTGCCCTCGCTCCGGCCGCATTCCATGTCCGAACATCATGCCGAAACCGGCGACGCGCTCGACGAATCGAAATTCGTGACCTTCGAAGGGTCGCCGTTCCAGCTGTACCAACCGTATCCGCCCGCAGGCGACCAGCCGACCGCGATCGACACGCTCGTCGAAGGGGTCGAGGACGGCCTGTCGTTCCAGACGCTGCTCGGCGTGACGGGCTCCGGCAAGACCTTCACGATGGCGAACACGATCGCGCGGCTCGGCCGCCCGGCGATCGTGTTCGCACCGAACAAGACGCTTGCCGCGCAGCTCTATTCGGAGTTCCGGGAGTTCTTCCCGCGCAACGCGGTCGAGTATTTCGTCTCTTACTACGACTATTACCAGCCTGAAGCCTACGTGCCGCAGCGCGACCTGTTCATCGAGAAGGACTCGTCGATCAACGAGCACATCGAGCAGATGCGGCTGTCGGCGACGAAGAGCCTGATGGAGCGCCGCGACGTCGTGATCGTCGCGACGGTGTCGGCGATCTACGGTATCGGCAATCCGTCCGAATACCACCAGATGATCCTGACGCTGCGCGCCGGCGACAAGCTCGGCCAGCGCGACGTGATCGCGCGGCTGATCGCGATGCAGTACACGCGCAACGAGCAGGATTTCCAGCGCGGCACGTTCCGCGTGCGCGGCGACACGATCGACATCTTCCCGGCCGAGCACGCGGAGCTGGCCGTGCGCGTCGAGCTGTTCGACGACGAGGTCGAGACGCTGCAGCTGTTCGACCCGCTGACCGGCCGCGTGCGGCAGAAGATCCCGCGCTTCACCGTGTATCCGTCGTCGCACTACGTGACGCCGCGCGATACCGTGATGCGCGCGGTCGAGACGATCAAGGACGAACTGCGCGAGCGGCTCGAGTTCTTTCACAGCGACGGCAAGCTCGTCGAGGCGCAGCGCCTCGAACAGCGCACGCGTTTCGATCTCGAGATGCTGCAGGAGCTCGGCTTCTGCAAGGGCATCGAGAACTACTCGCGGCATTTCTCGGGGGCGGAGCCCGGCGATCCGCCGCCGACGCTCGTCGACTACCTGCCGCCTGACGCGCTGATGCTGCTCGACGAATCGCACGTGCTGATCGGCCAGCTGAACGGCATGTACAACGGCGACCGCGCACGCAAGGAAAACCTCGTCAACTATGGCTTCCGGCTGCCGTCGGCGCTGGACAACCGGCCGCTCAAGTTCCCCGAGTTCGAGCGCAAGATGCGCCAGGTCGTGTTCGTGTCGGCCACGCCGGCCGACTACGAGAAGCGCGTGACCGGGCAGATCGCCGAACAGGTCGTGCGGCCGACGGGGCTCGTCGATCCGGAAATCGAAGTGCGGCCGGCGAGCTCGCAGGTCGACGACGTGCTCGCCGAGATCAACGCGCGCGTGAAAGCCGAGGAGCGCGTGCTGATCACCGTGCTGACGAAGCGCATGGCCGAACAGCTCACCGAGTTCCTGGCCGACCACGGGGTCAAGGTGCGTTACCTGCACAGCGACATCGACACGGTCGAGCGTGTCGAAATCATCCGTGACCTGCGGCTCGGCACGTTCGACGTGCTGGTCGGGATCAACCTGCTGCGCGAAGGGCTCGACATTCCCGAGGTGTCGCTGGTCGCGATCCTCGACGCGGACAAGGAAGGCTTCCTGCGCGCGGAGCGCTCGCTGATCCAGACGATCGGCCGGGCCGCGCGGAACGTGAACGGCAAGGCGATCCTCTACGCGGACAACATGACCGAGTCGATGAAACGCGCGATCGGCGAGACCGAGCGGCGCCGCGCGAAGCAGATTGCCTACAACGAGCAGATGGGTATCACGCCGCGCGGTGTCGTGAAGCGCATCAAGGACATCATCGACGGCGTCTACAACGCGGACGAGGCACGCGCCGAGCTGAAGGAAGCGCAGCAGCGTGCGAAATTCGAGGACATGTCGGAAAAGCAGCTCGCGAAGGAAATCAAGCGCCTCGAGAAGCAGATGGCCGACTACGCGAAGAACCTCGAGTTCGAGAAGGCTGCCGCGACCCGCGACCAGCTTGCGCTGCTGCGTGAGCGCGTGTTCGGCGCGAACGTCGGCGATCACGTCAACGGCGGCCGGTAAATCTTTCCAAGCGTCACAGAAACCTTGCGGTAACGAGCCTGTAAGCCTTGTCGGATCAGGGGTTTACACGGCTCGTCGTTTGTTCCGGAACAGGTTCGGTGCTAAACTTCGCAATTATTGAGAATTGTTCGCATTAACGTTATTCGTCGCGTTAGTGTTTTCGGCGGGCAGGCCTGGCGGTCGGTCCGCATGGTTCCAGATCAAATAACAAGGAGTGTCCATGTTGGGTTCTTCGTTCATCCGCACGACGGTTGCGGTAGCGGCGGCGCTTGCCGCGATGTCGGCTTCGGCTGCCGAATATCCGATCGGCAAGCAGCAGATCCAGGGCGGCATGGAAATCGGCGCGGTGTACCTGCAGCCGATCACGATGGACCCGGAAGGGATGATGCGCAAGGCGTCGGATTCCGACATCCACCTCGAGGCCGACATCCATGCGGTCAAGAACAACCCGACCGGTTTCGCGGAAGGCGACTGGATGCCGTACCTGCAGGTCACGTACAAGCTGACGAAGCAGGGTGACACGAAGTGGAAGGCCGAAGGCGACCTGATGGGCATGGTCGCGAGCGATGGTCCGCACTACGGCGACAACGTGAAGCTGAACGGCCCGGGCAAGTATCACCTGACGATGGTCGTCAAGCCGCCGATGCAGACGGGCCACATGGCGTTCGGTCGTCACATCGACAAGGAAACGGGCGTGGGCGCATGGTTCAAGCCCATTACCCTCGAATACGACTTCCCGTTCGCCGGTATCGGCAAGAAGGGCGGTTACTGATCGGTGGCATCACGGACGGCGCGCTTCGGCGCGCCGTCGGCGTAGAGAATCCAGAATGAAAATTCCCCAGAAAATCGTTGCCGCAGCCGCTGCGTTGTGGCTTGCCGGCGCAGCGTACGCTGCCGATCTGCCGACGTTCAAGCTCGAAATGGCGGACGGCAAGCTGACGCCCGCCCGCATCGAAGTGCCGGCCGGCCAGCGTTTCAAGATCGAGATCAAGAACACCGGCAAGGGCGCAGCCGAATTCGAGAGCGTGCAGTTGCGCAAGGAGAAGGTGCTTGCGCCGGGTGCCGATTCGTTCGTGGTCGTCGCGCCGCTGTCGCCGGGCGAATACAAGTTTTTCGACGATTTCCACCAGCAGGCGCAGGGCGTGATCGTCGCGAAGTAACACGTTTTATCTGCGCGCGGGCTCACCAACCCGGTGTTCTGCGCGTCAGGAGGTATCGATGGGTCAGATCTTGTTCATCGTCTGGCGGGAGAGCGTCGAAGCGCTGCTCGTCGTCGGCATTCTCTATGCATGGCTGAAAAACGGCGACGACGACGCGCGCCGCGGCCTGCCTTTCCTGTGGGCCGGCGTCGGTGTCGGCTTGCTGATGGCCGTGGGCCTCGGCGCCGCGCTGGTCGGTTTCACCGAAGTGCTGTCCGGCGACGCGCAGGACTACTTCCAGACTGCGATGGTGCTGATCGCATGCGTGCTGATCGTGCAGATGGTGCTGTGGATGCGCCGGCACGGCCGCACGCTGAAGCGCGACATGGAGCAATCGCTTCAGCAGAGCACGCGCGATTCGAACTGGTGGGGCGTCGCGGTGCTGGTCGCGCTCGCGATCGCGCGTGAGGGCAGCGAGACGGTGATCTTCCTGTACGGTCTCGGTTTCGGCCAGTCGGGCCACGTCGACGGCAGCCAGATGCTCGCGGTCGTGATCGGCCTCGGCCTTGCGTTCTTCACGTTCTATCTGCTGCAGCTCGGCGGCAAGTACTTCTCGTGGCGGCATTTCTTCCGCGTCACCGAAGTGATGCTGCTGTTCCTCGGCGCAGGCCTGTTCCAGACCGGCGTCGACAAGCTGATCGACAAGGAAATCCTGCCGCTCGGCATTTCGCAGGTGTGGGACACGTCCGCGATCCTCGATGATTCGGGCACGTTCGGCTCGCTCGTCGCGACGCTGACCGGTTATCGCGCGCACCCGGCACTGACCAACCTGGTTGCGTACGCGGTGTACTGGGCGGTGGTCTGGCTGCTGATGAAGCGTGCGAGCCGTCGTCCGGCCGTCGCTGCGGGTCGCGCGGCATGAGCGTTGTCGCCGCAGCCAAGCCGGGCTGGCTCGCGCAGGCGGGCCAGTGGATGCAGCGCCACGGCGCGCTGATCCGCGGCATCCAGTGGGCCGTCGTCGCCGTCTATGCATTCCTGATCATCGTGCCGGCGGTGTTGCCGCTGCCGGACGACTCCGCGCACCTGTGGAGCAACCTCACGCTGATCGCGCAATTCACGTTCTGGGGCATCTGGTGGCCGTTCGTGCTGCTGTCGATGGTGATGCTCGGCCGTGTCTGGTGCGGCGTGCTGTGTCCGGAGGGCGCGCTCACCGAATTCGCGAGCAAGTTCGGCCGGGGCGGCCCGATTCCGCGCTGGATACGGTGGGGGGGCTGGCCGTTCGTCGCGTTCGGGCTCACGACGATCTACGGGCAGATGGTGAGCGTGTACCAGTACCCGCTCGCGGTGCTGTTCGTGCTCGGCGGCTCGACCGTCGGCGCGATCGTGATCGGCGTGCTGTACGGCCGCGAGAAGCGCGTGTGGTGCAAGTACCTGTGCCCGGTCAACGGCGTGTTCGGGCTGCTCGCGCGGCTGGCGCCGATGCGCTACAAGGTCGACGAGGAGGCCTGGCGTCGTTCGTACAAGAACGGCGAGCATGGCCATCGCGTGATTCCGATCAACTGCGCACCGCTCGTGCCGTTGCGCAACATGCAGGGCGCGGCGGACTGCCATATGTGCGGCCGCTGCAGCGGGCACCGGGATGCGATCTCGCTGTCGTTGCGCTCGCCGTCCGACGAAGTCGTGAACCTCGGCGCGCAAAAGGCGAACCCGTGGGACACCGCGCTGATCCTGTACGGCCTGCTCGGCGTTGCGATCGGTGCGTTCCACTGGACCGTCAGCCCGTGGTTCGTGCAGATCAAGCAATGGCTCGCGGGCTGGCTGATCGACCATGACATCACGTGGCCGCTCGAAACCAATGCGCCGTGGTTCCTGCTCACGCATTATCCGGATCGCAACGACGTCTTCTCCTGGCTCGACGGCGGGCTGGTCGTCAGCTACATCGTCGGCACGGGGCTCGTGTACGGCACGGCGCTGCTGGTGCTGCTGGCCGGCGCCACGCTGATGCTCGGCCGCTTCGAGCGCGTGCGGCTGCATCATCTCGCGCAGGCTTTGATCCCGATCGCGGGCGCGGGCGTGTTTCTTGGCCTGTCGGCCACGACGCTGTCGCTGCTTCGTGCTGAGCACGTACCGCTCGGTTGGGCAACCGATGTACGCATCGCGATCCTGGTCGGCGCCAACGCATGGAGTGCGTGGCTCGCGTGGAAAGTGACGGGGCGCTATGCGGCCTTGCCGCGCCGGCTTGCGGCATTCGCGTGGTTCGCTGTCGCGCTTGCCGTCATCGACAGCGCATGGTGGCTGATGTTCTGGGGTTTCTGAAGCGGCTTGCGCGCCGCTTCGGCGGTCATGCACTCACGCGGTAACGAAGCTCGGGAACCTGCTTCGCGCATTGGCCGCCCAAATAAAAAAGCGACACGTCCTTCGACGTGTCGCTTTTTTCTTCCTTGTGCGAGAACCAAAAAAGTGGCTTGGCTTGCTGCAACGGCTGCTTGAGTGTGTTTGCACGAAGGGGTCTAGATCTCGCGTGCAAGCCGTTACGCTGGCTAATGCCCAACACCTCTCAGGGAGGTGGTCCCCACAATACTCTGTCGTTACTTCGTCAGGATCAGTTTGCCGAGCCGTGTGGCGCGCAACTGATAGGTCTCTCCGTTATGCGCGATGCTGACGTGGCTTTGGCCTTGCAGCAGCGCATCGCTGCTGACGACCCGCGTGCCTGCATCGCGGTTGCCGGCGGGCTTCGCCGGCGTGGTGACCGCTGCCGTCTTCTGGCGGCTGCTGCCTGCGGTGCCGGTCGGGCGGCGCAAGGTCAGCGTGGTCGGGCGCATGGTGTCGGTCATTCGGTTGATCGGTGACTGTCGATACGATGGAATGAATTCTAAATGATAACTATTCCCATTTACAAAAACTCTTTATCGATCGGAAATGGGAATCTGATAGCTTGAATCAAAGGGGCGGCCCGCAGGCCGCCGCCGGGTTCAGTGCAGCGGATCGGGATCCTTGCGGCCCTGCGCGTACTCGCGGATCAGGCGAACCGTGTCGATATCCGACGTGCGGTACGCCTCCTTGACGATCCCGTGCGTCTGGCGCGCGTCTTCGCTGTCGTCGCTGACGACCAGCGTCGTGCGGTATTCGAAACGCAGGAACAGCTCGTGGTCGTCGCGTTCCTCGATCGTCATCGTCAGCGAGCCGCCGATCTCGCCGTCGGCGGCGCGGATGTCGTAGCGGACCTGCTGATTCGGCGTGAACGTGACGTGGTCGCGCACGGTCGCATGACCGTAGTGCAGTTCACGCTCGAGCGTCGTCTCCGTCCGTTCATGGACGACGCAGCTGTCGAGACCGAGCACGAACAGTTGCGGTTGTTCGGCGCGCAGCACGAGACCTTCCCAGAGCTGGTCGCGGGTGAGGGTGGGCACGGCCGGATCGTCGGAGTTGATCTGGATCAGATGTTCGAAGTTCAAGGGGACGGGTTCCTTCTGGTGGCGGGCGGCCACATGGCTCAAGAAGTCATTGTGACGCAAAACGGGCAGTTTCGCGGCACCTGCCCGGGCGTCCATGCGTCATGCCTCGATACGGCCCATGCGCCCCGTTTGGTAGTCGACGACCGCCTGCCGGATCTCTTCCTCGGTATTCATCACGAACGGGCCGTAGCGGACGATCGGCTCGTTGAGCGGTACGCCGCCGATCAGCAGCAGGTCGAGCGGCGTGTCGCCGGCAGCGAACGTGACCGTGTCGCCGTCGTCGCCATACACGACCATGTGCCGTGCATCGACTGCCTGCCTGTCGGGCCCGTAGAGGCCCGTTCCGTCGATCGGATAGGCGAATACACGATAGCCTGCCGGGACGGGCTGCGTGACCGTTGCACCGGGCTGCAGCGTGTAATGCTGGTAGAGGATCGGCGTGCGCGTCTCGATTGCCGCCCGGACGCCGAACGCTTCGCCGGCGATGACGCGCACGCGCGCGAGACCGTCCGGCGACGTGGCGCTCGGGATGCGATCGGCCGGGATCTCCTGGTAGCGCGGCGCGATCAGCTTGTCGCGCCGCGGCAGGTTGACCCACAGCTGGAAGCCGTGGGAGCGGCCGCCTGCCTGCGCGAATTCAGGATCCGGCATCTCGCTGTGCACGACGCCGGCGCCCGCCGTCATCCATTGCACGTCGCCCGGGCCGAGCGTGCCGGCATGGCCGGACGAGTCGCGATGACGGAAGCGCCCGTCGAGTGCGTAGGTCACGGTCTCGAAGCCGCGATGGGGATGGTCGGGGGCGCCCTTGGCTTCGCCGGGCGCGTAGTCGACGGGGCCCATTTCGTCGAGCAGCAGGAACGGATCGAAATCCATCAGCAGCCGGGTCGGGAACGGGCGGTGAACCACGAAGCCGCCGCCTTCGGTCGTGCGAAGGGCGGGGTACGTGCGGTCAAGCGAGCGAGCGGTCGTCATGCGGATACCCTCGAAATCATCGGAATAGCGTTATTTTTGAAACATAGAGCTATTATATTGGGCGTTTTACCGTTCGATTCGCGACGGTTCGCAATGGATTGTTCTGAAATTGGAACGATGAGATGAATATCGATGCACACAACCTGAACGACCTCATGTACTTTTCGCAGGTCGTCGAACATGGCGGTTTCTCGGCGGCGGAGCGCGTGCTGGGCATCTCGAAATCGCGCCTGTCGCGGCGCCTGACCGAACTCGAGGCGGCGCTCGGCGTGCGCCTGTTGCAGCGCTCCACACGCAAGCTCGCGCTGACCGAGGCGGGGGAGCTGTTCTACCAGCACTGCCAGGCGATGCTGGCCGAAGCGCAGGCTGCGATGAACGCGGTCCAGCAGTTGCGTGCATCGCCGCGCGGCTCGGTGCGAGTCAGTGTGCCCGTGACGCTGTCGCAGACGATGCTGTCGCGCATCCTGCCCGAATTCCTGCGCCGTTATCCCGAGGTGAAGGTGCACGTCCGCGTGACGAATCGCGTGATCGACCTGTTCGAGGATTCGATCGACGTCGCGTTGCGTGTGCGCTCGGAGCCGCCGCAGAACGCGAATATCGTCGTGCGGCCGCTGTGGCGCACCGAGCAGATGCTGGTCGGCGCGCCGAGCCTGCTGAGCCAGAATGCGCCGCCGCTGGTACCGGACGACCTGAGCGGATTCGAAACGCTCGATACGCCGAGCGTCGACGGGCGGCACGTGTTCAACCTGATCGCGCCGGACGGTACGCGTCACGTGCACGAACACGACCCGCGGCTGGTGACGGCCGACCTGATGACGATCCGCGAAGCCGTGCTCGATGGCCTCGGCATCGCGGCGCTGCCGGAGATGATGTACGGCAACGCGCTGCGCGCGGGGCAACTGTCGCCGGTGATGCCGGGCTGGACGCTGCCCGTGCCGCAACTGTACGCGGTGTTCGTGTCGCGGCAGGGGATGCCGCCCGCTGTGCGTGCGTTTGTCGACTATCTGGTCGAGAAGCTCGATCACGGCGCCTACAAGGAACCGGGGTGTCCCGAGCGTGCGAAGAAGGAAGCGGCGGCCGATGTTTCGGCGACCTGAACACGACGTGCGCGGCGACGCAAATTTGTTTTGTCATTGAAGCGTCGCCTGCAATCGCAAGTTTCAATCGCCGGAACCTTGAATGCGCGTGCGTGCGAGCCTATATTGAAATCCCATTTCGTGAAGGAAGTTCTGAGCGAAATCAGGTGGCCGCATATATTGTGAGCCAGATAGGGCAGAACGCGCAGTCCGTGCAGACCACGGCAGAGTCGCATTTGCGTTGCTCGAGGCGTAACCGATACCGCCAAAGAGCCCGCCGCCCGAAGGCGCCCGCGTGCGCATGAAAAAAGGCCTTCATCTGGCGATGAAGGCCTTTTACTTTGTGCGCGGCCGGCCAGGTGCGGCCGGCCAGGTGCGGCCGATTGGGCGCCGCCGGCGAGCGCCTGATTGCGCGTGCGTTACTTCGCTTTTGCGGTCGGCTCGGTCACGAAGCCGAGCTTCGTCAAGCCGCCGGCCTGCGCATCCGACATCACTTCGGCGACGTGTTCGTAGGCAACCTTGCGGTCCGCACGCAGGTGCAACTCCGGCTGCGGCGTGCGTTTTGCCGCTTCCGCGATGCGTTCCTGCAATTGTTCGCGCGTGACCGTATGGTCGTCCCACAGGATCGTGCCGTCGCCCTGGATCGCGACATCGACCGTCTGCGGTTTCTCGTCGACAGGCTGGCTGCTGGCATGCGGCAGGTCGATCTTCACCGCGTGCTGCATCGCCGGGATCGTCACGAGGAAAATGATCAGGAGTACGAGCATGACGTCGACGAGCGGCGTCATGTTGATCTCGCTCATCACTGCATCGTCGTCATCGTCGCTGAAACCGGTGTTCATTGCCATGGTTCACCCCGTCTCAGCTGGCGCGCGTCGCGAGACGCAGGCCGTCGCGCGTCGACGACGATGCGAGGCTCGCGCCCGTCACGAAATACGCGTGCAGGCCGTGCGCGAAGCGGCGCAGCTTGCTGACCACGCCCTTGTTCGCACGGGTGAGTGCGTTGTAGCCGAGCACGGCCGGGATCGCGACGAACAGGCCGAATGCGGTCATGATCAGCGATTCGCCGACCGGGCCCGCGACCTGGTCGATCGACGTCTGGCCGGATGCGCCGATCGCGAGCAGTGCGTGGTAGATTCCCCAGACCGTACCGAACAGGCCGACGAACGGCGCCGTGCTGCCGACCGACGCGAGGATCGCGAGGCCGCTTTGCATGCGCGAGATGCCTTCGTCCATCGTGTCCTTCAGGCAGCGCGTGACCCAGTCCGACACGTCCATGCGGTCGTGCAGGTGCGGTTGCGTCTGATGGTGGTGATCGGCGGCTTCCTTGCCCGACAGCGCGAGCGCGAGGAACGGATTGTCGTTCGGCGTCGAGGCGGCGAGCCCGAGCTTCTTGATGCCGTCGTCGAAGTTGTCCGAATGCCAGAACGCCTGTTCGGCATTCTTCGTCAGGCGGTTCAGGCGGATCACGTTCCAGCCCTTGATGACGATCACGATCCACGACAGGATCGACATCACGAGCAGCGTGATCGCGATGGCGCGCGTGACGAAATCACCTTGCGCCCAGACGTGCGCGATACCGTAGCTTTGCATTTTCTTGTTTCCTTTGAATCTACCGAATATGACGGGTTAGTCGTCGAGCGTGAAGTTGAAGGGCAGCGTATGGGCGGCGCGGATCGCCTGGCCGTTCTCGATATACGGCGGACAGGTGCTGGCGCGCGTCGCCTCGAGCGCGGCTTCGTCGAGACGCGGGTAGCCGCTGCTCTTCTGCAGCTGGACGCTTTCGATCTTGCCCGTCACGCCGATGATGAAGTGAACATAAGCCGTGCCCGTTTCGCCGCGACGCTTCGACATCGTCGGATAGGCGGGCTTCACGAAATTGCAGCTGAGCGCCGTGACGTTCTTCGGCGCGCTGACCTGCATCGTCTCGCGGGCCGGGCCGGGTGCTGCGGCCGGAGCGGCAGGCGCCGGCGCGGTGGGAGCCGGTGTCGGATCGACCGCTGCCGGCGCGGGCGTCGGCGACGGTGCCTGCGCGACCGGCTGAGGCGTCGGGACGGCTTTCTGTACCGGCTTCGGCTCGACCTTCGGCTTCACGCGCGGCGTGGGCTTGGGCGGCGTGGGCTGCTGCGCGGCCGACTGGACCGCGACCGGCTGGGCAGGGGGCGCGGGCGCAATGAGCTGTGCGGTGATCGACTGAACCTCGATCTCCTTCGCCGGCGGCGGCGCGTTGCGATGGAGCCAGGCGGCCGTCAGCATGATCGCATGTGCGGCAAGCACACCGACCGCGGCGACGATCACTCGGGGATTCATACGTGGTGCAGCCGGCAAGATGCCGGCGGGAGTGGAATGCGAAGCCTGCATGTTAGCTTGAAAGAACGATGTCGCACCCGGGGCGCGGCGGGTGAATCGGCATCACTTGCGGAAGATCAGCAGCGAGATGCAAACGGTGGTCACAAATCCGATCAGCAATTCCATGACAGGCTCCTTGGCAGGTAAGCCGCTGGCTCGCGTAGACGGTGGCTTGCTGACGGTCAAAACAAAAATGCGGCCTGGGCCGCATGTACACACCCGGCGCCGGTCAGGCAGCCTTGCGTTCGTAGAACGTGACCGGGATCGGATGAGCGTGGTGCTCGACACCGCACTGGCTCGCGCAGACGCCTTGTTCGGCCATGAGGTCGCGTACGGACTCCTCGCACTTGCCGCAGCACGTGGCCACGCCGAGCTCGAACTGGAGTTCATCGAAAGAGTTCACGCCCTCTGCGAGGGACGCGCGAATCTTGCGATCGGAAACAGACTTGCACACGCAGACGATCATGGTGAGTTGCGATAGCTAACGTTAATGCGAATTATTATCATTAATTTTGCGGACGTTGACAAGCGCGGGTCGGGCTTTTTTTAAGGTCATCAGACCCTTGAAGCGACGGGGGCGGTGGAGCGGCACGCGGAAGCGCGCGTGCCGGCTCGTGTCAGGCGGTCGCGCAGGCGCGCGCGTTCGGCGAGGAAATGGTGACGGATTCGACCGGTGCGGCGAGGCCGAGCAGCGTCGATGCGAGTACCTGCAACTGGCGGCCGTCGCTGGTCGAGCAGAAGCGGGGCGGCGCCGCGCGCGTGCCGGCCGGTGCACGCAGGTTGCGCTCGTCGAGAATCCGGGCGAGCTGGCGCGCGATTGCGTCGCTCGTGTCGACGATCGTCAGGCGGTCGCCCACAAGGTCACGAATCGTTTCCGTGAAGAACGGGTAATGCGTGCAGCCGAGTACCAGCGTATCGGCGCCGTCGTCGAGCATCGGCTGCAGATAGCTGTCGAGCAACGCGCGCAAGGCGGGCGAATTCGTGTCGCCGCGCTCGATGGCCTCAACGAGCCCGTGGCCGGGCTGGCAGATGAAGCGGCGGCCGGCGCCGTAGCGGTCGAGCAGCGCCTGGAAGCGCGGGCTGTTCAGCGTCGACTGCGTGGCGAGGACGCCCGCGACGCCGCTCGCGGACACGGCGACCGCCGGCTTGATGCCCGGCTCGACACCGACGAGCGGCATCGGCAGGTGTTCGCGGATCGCGGCGATCGCGCGTGCGGTTGCGGTGTTGCAGGCGATGACGAGCGCCTTCGCCCCTTCGCGGGCCAGCCATTCGCCGATTGCCAGCGTGCGTTCCGTAATGAACGCCTCATCGCGCGGACCATAAGGTGCGTGGTGCGAATCGGCGACGTAGATGAACGATTCGTCGGGCAGCTGCGCGCGCGCGGCGCGCAGTACCGACAGGCCACCCAGCCCTGAATCGAAGATGCCGACGGGGGCAACGGTCGTGGACGTCGCGGCGATAACGAAAGGTGTCGACATGAAAGGGCGGGTGGCGATGGCGGGAAGGGCGGAGCGCGCTTACTCCGGCGAACCCATCATCGTTTGCTGGTAGTTCTGCAGGCCGACCTTGCCGATCAGGTCGATCTGCGTTTCCAGCCAGTCGATGTGTTCTTCGGTGTCGTCGAGGATCTTTTCGAAGATCTCGCGCGACACGTAGTCACGAACCGATTCGCAATAGGCAATCGCTTCCTTGCAGGTGGACTGCGAGATCTGCTCGAGCTTCAGGTCGCACTTCAGGATCTCTTCGGTTTCCTCGCCGACGAGCAGCTTGTGCAGGTCCTGCAGGTTCGGCAGGCCGTCGAGCATGAATACGCGCTCGATCAGCCAGTCTGCGTGCTTCATTTCGCCGATCGACTCGTCGTACTCGTGCTTGCCCAGTTTCTCGAGGCCCCAGTGCTTGTACATGCGCGCATGCAGGAAGTACTGGTTGATCGCCGTGAGTTCATTCTTCAACTGGGCGTTCAGATATTCGATGACTTTCTTGTCGCCTTGCATGGCTTGTTCCTTGTTCAGTGGGGCTTCAGAAACCGAAAGATAATCGCTCGTACGAGAAAAGCCAAGCCTCAAAGCCTTGCCGGGCCTGCCTTTTGCATGTAATGAGAATCAGCCTCGAATAACCGGCCGCACACAATAATGAGAACGAGAAGCAAAAAGGCCGGACTTGCGTCCGGCCTTGCATTCGATCGCGCTTAAGCAGTCGCGACCGGGATCTTGCCGATCTTCGCCTGCCACTCCTTCGGGCCGGTCTGGTGCACCGACGTGCCCGACGAATCGACGGCGACCGTCACCGGCATGTCCTGCACGTCGAACTCGTAGATCGCTTCCATGCCGAGGTCTTCGAACGCGAGCACCTTCGCGCCGCGGATCGCCTTCGACACGAGGTATGCGGCGCCGCCGACGGCCATCAGGTAGGCCGCCTTGTGCTTCTTGATCGCGTCGATCGCGATCGGGCCGCGCTCGGCCTTGCCGACCATCGAGATCAGGCCGGTTTGCGCGAGCATCGTCTCGGTGAACTTGTCCATGCGCGTGGCCGTCGTCGGGCCTGCCGGGCCGACCACTTCGTCGCGCACCGGATCGACCGGGCCGACGTAGTAGATCACGCGGTTGGTGAAGTCGACCGGCAGCTTCTCGCCCTTCGCGAGCATGTCGGCGATGCGCTTGTGCGCAGCGTCGCGGCCGGTGAGCATCTTGCCCGACAGCAGCAGCGTCTGGCCCGGCGTCCAGCTGGCGACTTCTTCCGGCGTCAGCGTGTTCAGGTCGACGCGCTTGCTGGTTTCCGTGTTCGGTTCCCACTGGACCTTCGGCCATGCGTCGAGCGACGGTGCTTCAAGCTTGGCCGGGCCCGAGCCGTCGAGCACGAAGTGCGCGTGGCGCGTGGCCGCGCAGTTCGGGATCAGCGCGACCGGCTTCGATGCCGCGTGCGTCGGTGCCGCCATGATCTTCACGTCGAGCACGGTGGCCAGGCCGCCGAGGCCCTGTGCGCCGATGCCGAGCGCGTTGACCTTCTCGTGCAGCTCGACGCGCAGTTCCTCGACCCAGTCCTTCGGGCCGCGCGCGATGATTTCCTGGATGTCGATCGGCTCCATCAGCGATTCCTTCGCCATCAGCATCGCCTTCTCGGCGGTGCCGCCGATGCCGATCCCGAGCATGCCGGGCGGGCACCAGCCCGCGCCCATCGTCGGGACCGTCTTCAGCACCCAGTCGACGATCGAGTCGGACGGGTTCAGCATCACGAACTTCGACTTGTTCTCCGAGCCGCCGCCCTTCGCCGCGACCTGCACGTCGACCTTGTCGCCCGGCACGATCTCGTAGTGGATCACGGCCGGCGTGTTGTCCTTCGTGTTCTTGCGGGCGCCTTCCGGCGGATTGACGATCGACGCGCGCAGCACGTTGTCCGGGTGCGTGTAACCGCGGCGCACGCCTTCGTTGATCATGTCGGTGAGGCCCATCGTCGCGCCGTCCCAGCGCACGTCCATGCCGACCTTCACGAAGATCGTGACGATGCCGGTGTCCTGGCAGATCGGACGCTTGCCTTCCGCGCACATGCGGCTGTTCGTGAGGATCTGCGCGATCGCATCCTTCGCGGCCGGGCTTTCTTCCAGTTCGTACGCGCGGCCGAGGGCCTGGATGTAGTCGAGCGGGTGGTAGTAGCTGATGTACTGCAGCGAATCCGCGATGCTCTGGATCAGGTCTTCCTGTTTGATGACGGTCATGGCTGAGACTCTGTGGGGACAGTGGGGAATGCGTTTATGCGTTGGCGGCCGCTTCGGCCGGCTTGCGGGGCTCGTTCGCTGCAGGCGCGTGCCCGTCGTGGGCGTGCGTCTCGTGGAAATGGGCCGGGTGCGTGTGCGTCGTCAGGCGGTCGACCCACGCCATCACGAGCGCCGACACCAGGAACGACACGTGGATGATCACCTGCCACATGATCGCGTGCATCGTGTGCTGGTCGGGGTTGATGAACGTCTTCAGCAGGTGGATCGACGAAATGCTGATCAGCGCCATCGACAGCTTGACCTTCAGCACGCCCGCATTCACGTGGTCGAGCCATTCGGGCTCGTCGGGGTGGCCCTCGATGCCGAGGCGCGACACGAACGTTTCGTAACCGCCGACGATCACCATGATCAGCAGGTTCGAGATCATCACCACGTCGATCAGGCCGAGCACCGCGAGCATCACGCTGATTTCGTCGAGGCTGGTCGCATGCGACAGCAGGTGCCAGACTTCCTTCAGGAACAGGAACACATAGACGGCCTGCGCGACGATCAGGCCGAGATAAAGCGGAACCTGGAGCCAGCGGCTCATGAAAATCAGCGCGGGAAGCGGGCGAAGCGGGCGACGCGCGGGGCGGCCGGGCGAATGCGGGGCGGACATGGTGGAGACTCGGGCGCGGTGCGCAGGTATCGGGGGTAATCTTGAAAAGGCGCGCTATTGTAACGCGTCGGCCGGCGCGGCTGCAGTGACGCGCCGGCACGGCCAGGGACGGATCAGGACGCGGCGGCGGGCACGCGTTTCACGCGCAGGCTCGCGAGCACGATGCCGGTGACGACGCACGCGAGCGCGATGCCGTGGGCGAGGGTCGGGCGCTCGCCGAGGAACACGATGCCATACGCGGCCGCGGCGACCGGCAGCACCGCGCTGAACACGCCGGCGAGGCTGCCCGGCACGTGCCGGATGCCCTTCATCCACAGCCAGAACGAGAAGATGCTGGCCGACAGGCCGTACCAGACGACGAGCGCCCAGGTGCCGGCCGGCACGCTCGCGTAATCGAAATGCCACATGGCCGTCGCGCCGAGCGGCAGCATCAGGCACAGGCCGAACAGGTGCGTGTATGCGCAGATGTCGATCGGCGCGAGCGTCTGCGTGAGGCGGCGCGACAGGATCACGTAGATCGATTCGCAGCACACCGCGCCGAGGATCAGCAGGTTGCCGGTGAGCGACGACGATGCGCCGTGCCCGGCGGCGCTGCCGTTCGCGAGGTTGATCGTCACGACGCCGGCGATCGCGAGCGCGATCGACACGAGCGCACGGCCGTTCGGTTTTTCACGCAGGATCAGCCACGCGAACAGCGCGACGATCGCCGGGATGGTGCTGGTGATCACGCCGGCCGCGACCGCGCTCGTGCGCTGCACGCCGTTCAGCATCAGCAGCGTGAACATGAAGGTGCCGAAGAACGCCTGCAGGAACAGGTTCAGCCATTCGCCGCGCTTGACGGTGCGCATCTTCACCGGGCTGAACAGCGGCCACAGCACGGCGATCGCAATCACGAAGCGCAGTGTGGCGAGGATGGCGACGGGAACGAAGGCGACGATCGATTTGCCGATACCGACATTGCTGCCGACGAACAGCATCGACAGAACGAGAAAGAAAGCATAGCGATTCAAGCTGGAATCCGGAAGGCGAGTTCAGTTAGGATTGTAGGGTCGCGCTCGTTACAGCGTAAAGCTGCAAGCGGCGCCGCCCGGCGGGCGAAACGGCCGTGCCGCGTAAGTGACGGGTAAGTTGGAGCGCTTATTGTGGACACTGTCGGGTCGCCCGGTCGCCATCGTGCGACGTGGTGCGGCGCAGCATCGCGCAGCGGCCTTCGGGCCGTGCGCGGGTGGTGGGTAGGAGACAGCGGCGCGCATGCGCCGGCCAAGACGCGCGGCGCGCACGATCGCGCCGCCATGCAGAGGATTCATGTTCACCAAGGGGTTGTCGATGTCTGCGATTGAATCGGTTCTTCACGAAACCCGCCAGTTTGCGCCGCCCGCGGCGCTCGAGCAGGCGGCGACCATTTCCGGCATGCCGGCCTATCGGGCGCTCGTCGCCGAGGCCGAGCGCGATTACGAAGG
>NZ_QMFZ01000070.1:0-23354 GCF_003294055.1 Burkholderia reimsis | reverse complement strand
GAGCAGAGGCGGGCGGGGCGGGTGCCGGTTGTTGCGCACCGACCGGTGACGCGCACGGCAGGAACGCGGCCGTGACGGCTGCGCAAACGGCAAGGCGAAGGACGGCACGCTTGGAAGGCATCATCGGGACCGCACGTTGGAACGGAGGGCGAAGGTGCTGTCCCGCCGGCGCATGGCCGGCGGGCGGCGCGGCGGGACGGTCACGATTGTAGCCGACGCGAGTGACCGGGCAGGGCGAGCGTGCCGCGCGCTCCACGCTGGCGGGACGGGCGAAAATACGGGCGAAAAAAAACCGGCCCAACCGGGCCGGTTTTTCGTCTGTGCCGAAGCAGCGTGGCGCTTAAACCTGCGCGCCTGCGTTGGGATCGTCCGGATCGTGCGCGGTCTTCTTTTCCTTGATCAGGTCTTCGCGCTTGATGCCGAGCCACATCGCGAGCGAGCCCGCGACGAACACCGACGAGTAGATGCCGAACATGATGCCGACCGTCAGCGCGAGGGCGAAGTAGTGCAGCGTCGGGCCGCCGAAGAAGAACATCGACAGCACCATCATTTCGGTCGACGTGTGCGTGATGATCGTACGCGACATCGTGGTCGTGATCGCGTGGTTGATCACTTCCTGCACGGTCATCTTGCGTTCGCGGCGGAACGTTTCGCGGATCCGGTCGAAGATGACGACCGACTCGTTGACCGAGTAGCCGAGCACCGCGAGGATGGCCGCGAGCACCGCCAGCGAGAACTCCCACTGGAAGAACGCGAAGAAGCCGAGAATGATCACGACGTCGTGCAGGTTGGCGATGATGCCGGCCACTGCGTACTTCCACTCGAAGCGGAACGACAGGTAGATCACGATGCCGATCACGACGCACGCGAGCGCGAGCAGGCCGTCGGTCGCGAGTTCGCGGCCGACCTGCGGGCCGACGAATTCGACGCGTTGCAGCGTGACGTCCGGGCTCTGTGCCTTCAGCGCGCTCATCACCTGGTCGCTCTGCTGGGCGGACGTGAGGCCTTCCTTCAGCTGCAGCCGGATCAGTACGTTGCGCGACGTGCCGAAGTTCTGCACCTGCGCGTCGGCGTAGCCGAGCTTGCCGAGCGTCGCGCGCACGGGTTCGAGTTCGGCGGCCTGCTGGTACTGCACCTCGATCACCGTCCCGCCGGTGAATTCGACGGACAGGTGCAGCCCGCGGTGGAACAGGAAGAACACGGCGGCGAGGAACGTGACCAGCGAGATCACGTTGAACACCAGCGCGTGCCGCATGAACGGAATGTCTTTACGGATGCGGAAAAATTCCATGGTCTTCTCCGGGGCCTTATTGGGTCGAGCCCGGTTTCTTCGGCGACACGCCTTGCTGCGCGCGGTTGCGCAGTTGCGGCTTGCCGGTGCGCGGCGCGTTGCCCTTCGCGGGCGCGGCGAGCTTCGCGGCACGCGCGGTGTCGGTCGCATCGTCCGCCTCGGCGAACGGTGCGGCGGCAGCGGCGCCTTCCGGCTTCCACACCTGGCCGATCGCGAGCGACTTCAGCTTCTTGCGGCCGCCGTACCAGAGGTTGACGATCCCGCGCGAGAAGAACACCGCGGAGAACATCGACGTCAGGATACCGAGGCAGTGCACGATCGCGAACGCGCGAACCGGGCCCGAGCCGAACGCGAGCAGCGCGAGGCCGGCGATCAGCGTCGTGACGTTCGAGTCGAGAATCGTCGCCCATGCGTGCGCGTAGCCCGACTGGATCGCGAGCTGCGGCGGCTGGCCCGCGCGCAGTTCCTCACGCACGCGCTCGTTGATCAGCACGTTCGAGTCGATCGCCATACCGAGCGCGAGCGCGATAGCGGCGATACCGGGCAGCGTCAGCGTGGCCTGCATCAGCGACAGCACGGCGACGAGCAGCAGCAGGTTCACCGACAGGCCGATCACCGAGATCACGCCGAACAGCATGTAGTACGCGATCATGAACACGGCGATCGCGCAGAAGCCCCAGATCACCGAGTGGACGCCCATCTTGATGTTGTCGGCGCCGAGGCTCGGGCCGATCGTGCGTTCCTCGATGATGTCCATCGGCGCGGCGAGCGAACCGGCGCGCAGCAGCAGCGCGAGGTCGGCCGCGGCCTGCGGCGTCGGCTGGCCCGTGATCTGGAAGCGGTCGCCGAGCTCCGACTGGATCGTCGCGACCGTCAGCACCTCGCCCTTGCCCTTCTCGAACAGCACCATCGCCATCGGCTTGCCGATGTTCTCGCGCGACACCGCGCGCACCGAGCGGCCGCCCGCCGAATCGAGGCGGATGTTGACCGACGGACGCTGGTGATCGTCGAAACCGGCCGATGCATCGATGATGCGGTCGCCCGTGAAGATCACTTCCTTCTTCAGCAGCACCGGCGCCTGGTTGCCCTGCGTGAACAGTTCTTCACCCGGCGGCACCGGGTCGTTCGGGTTCGGGTGCGTGTTGATCGGGTCGGCGAGGCGCGCTTCGAGCGTCGCGGTGCGGCCGATGATGTCCTTCGCCTTCGCGGTGTCCTGCACGCCCGGCAGCTCGACGACGATACGGTCGCTGCCCTGCTGCTGCAGGATCGGCTCCGACACGCCGAGTTCGTTCACGCGGTTGTGGAGCGTCGTCAGGTTCTGCTTGAGCGCGGCGTCCTCGACGGACTTCTGCACGGCCGGCGTAAACGTGCCGACGACCTGCGTGCCGCCGCCGCCGGGCTGGGTCGCCCATTGCAGTTCGGTGATCGACAGCGCGAGCACCTTGCGGGCGTCTTCCGCCGTCTGCGCATCGCTGAAATTGACGACCACGGACTGGTCGACGCGGCTCACGCCGCCGTCGCGGATGTTCTTGTCGCGCAGCAGCGTGCGCGCGTCGGACGCGTCGGAATCGAGCTTCTTCGTGAGCGCGCCCGTCATGTCGACCTGGAGCAGGAAGTGGACGCCGCCACGCAGGTCGAGGCCAAGATACATCGGCAGCGCGTGCAGCGCGGTCAGCCAGCGCGGCGACGCGCTCTGCAGGTTCAGCGCGACGACGTACTGCGGATCGTTCGGGTCGGCGTTCAGCGACTTCTGCAGCAGGTCCTTGACGCGCAGCTGCGTGTCGGTGTCCTTCAGGCGCACGCGGATGTTCGCGTTCGTCGCCGTGTTCTCGAAGGTGACGTCGTCCGGCGTGATCTGCGCGGCGGCGAGCGCCGATTCGACCTGGGTCAGCGTGGTCGAGTCGAGCTTGACCGTGGCCTTGCCGCTCGACACCTGCACCGCCGGCGCTTCGCCGAAGAAGTTGGGCAATGTGTACAGAAGGCCGATGGCGAGCGCCACGACCATCACGACATATTTCCAGAGTGGATAACGATTCATGAGGGAGCCGAACGGGGGGTTGGCGTGAAAGCGTCGCGTCCGGCGCCGCGGCGGCCCGCTCTCTCAGGCGGGCACGGCGCGGGAAGCCGGACGCTCGGTGAAGGGCTTACAGCGACTTGATCGTGCCCTTCGGCAGAATGGTCGTGACCGCGGCCTTCTGCACGGTGATTTCGGTGCCTTCGGCGATCTCGACGCCGATGTAGCCTTCGGTGACCTTCGTCACCTTGCCCACGAGGCCGCCGCTCGTGACGACTTCGTCGCCCTTGGCCATGGCCGCGAGCATGTTGCGGTGCTCCTTCTGACGCTTCATCTGCGGACGGATCATGATGAAGTAGAGCACGGCAAACATCAGGATGAGCGGCAGGAAGCTCATCAGGCTCGATTCGGCGCCACCGGCACCTTGGGCGAACGCGTTGGAAATGAACGGCACGTTGGTCTCTCCGTAGGGGAAGATCGAAAAATAAGCCGGTTATTCTACCACCGGCCCCATGCGCAAACGGCTCGGCAAATGCGCTTTCGGATCAAGCTGTTAAAGCGCGAACCGGTGCTGTTGCGACTCGTTTGGAAAGGCAATTGTAATGTTTGGCGGCCGGATTCGACCGTCGGGACGCGTTATTTAGTACATGTCCTATGTGACGGGCCGCGGCGCGGGCGGCCCGCCCGTCAGTCGACCCCTCTCGCGCGATCCTCCGCGAAGCGCTGGCGGAACGCGTCGAACGTATGGGTCTCGATCGCGTCGCGGATCTCGCTCATCAGCTGCAGGTAGTAGTGCAGGTTGTGGATCGTGTTGAGCTGCGCGCCGAGGATCTCGCCGACGCGGTGCAGGTGATGCAGGTAGCCGCGCGAGAAGTTCTGGCACGTGTAGCACGTGCAGCTCGCGTCGAGCGGCTTCAGCGAGTTCTTGTGCGTCGCGTTGCGGATCTTCACGTCGCCGAAGCGCGTGAAGAGCCAGCCGTTGCGGGCGTTGCGGGTCGGCATCACGCAGTCGAACATGTCGACGCCGTTTGCGACACCCTCGACCAGGTCCTCCGGCGTGCCGACCCCCATCAGGTAGTGCGGCTTGTTGGCCGGCAGCTTCGGGCCCACGTGGCGCAGCACGCGCATCATGTCTTCCTTCGGTTCGCCGACCGACAGCCCGCCGATCGCGAGGCCGTGGAAGCCGAGTTCCGCGAGGCCCGCGAGCGATTCGTCGCGCAGGTCCTCGAACATGCCGCCCTGGACGATCCCGAACAGCGCGTTCGGGTTGCCGAGCCGGTTGAATTCGTCGAGCGAGCGCTTCGCCCAGCGCAGCGACATGCGCATCGAGTCGGCCGCTTCCTTGTGCGTGGTCGGCACGCCGTTGGTTGCGTACGGCGTGCACTCGTCGAACTGCATCACGACGTCGGAGTTCAGCACCTTCTGGATCTGCATCGACACTTCCGGCGACAGGAACAGCTTGTCGCCGTTGATCGGCGACGCGAACGTGACGCCGTCCTCGGTGATCTTGCGCAGGTCGCCGAGCGAGAACACCTGGAAGCCGCCCGAGTCGGTCAGGATCGGCTTGTTCCAGCCCATGAAGCCGTGCAGGCCGCCGTGCGCGTCGATCGTGTCGAGGCCCGGGCGCAGCCACAGGTGGAACGTGTTGCCGAGAATGATCTGGGCCTTGATCTCGTGCAGCTCGCGCGGCTGGATCGCCTTCACGGTGCCGTACGTGCCGACCGGCATGAAGATCGGCGTCTCGACCACGCCGTGATTGAGCTTCACGCGGCCGCGGCGCGCATGGCCGTCGGTCGTCAGCAGTTCGAATTCGAGCCCGTTTGCGGGGCGGTCCTGCACGGGGGCGTGCGCATCGTGCGTATCGTGGGATGAACCTTCGGTCATCGCTTTATTCTCCTTGCCACCGGAGAACAGTCCGGCGCATGTTGGAAACGCCGCCGGCAGGCCGGCGGCGGGGAAAAACAGGTGCGCGCCATCGTAGCGCGTACCGCGGGAAAAGGGGTAACCGCGGGGCAACCGCGGGGGCAACAGCGCGGAGCCATCCACGCGGCGTGCGGCAGCGCGAAGCGCAACGGCGCTGCGTAATCGCGGGCCGCCGCATGTTCGCGCCTGTCGTGCTACGCGCGCGGCGTCTCCGGCGTGTCGCGCCGCGTGAGCAGCATCGCGTCGCCGTAGCTGAAGAAGCGGTAGCGTTGTTCGATCGCGTGACGGTACGCGGCCCGGATCGTCTCGACGCCCGCGAACGCGGACACCAGCATCAGCAGCGTCGACTTCGGCAGGTGGAAATTCGTCACGAGCCGGTCGACCACGCGGAAACGATAGCCCGGCGTGATGAAGATGTCGGTCTCGGCCTGCGTCGCCGCGAGCGGGCGGCCCGCTTCGTCGGCGGTGCGCGCCGCGGCTTCGAGCGCACGCATCGACGTCGTGCCGACCGCGATCACGCTGCCGCCGCGCGCGCGGGTCGCGGCGATCTTGTCGACGAGCGACTGCGGCAGGTCGTACCACTCGCTGTGCATCTTGTGCTCGGCGATGTTGTCGACGCGCACCGGCTGGAACGTGCCGGCACCGACGTGCAGCGTCAGTGTCGCGCGTTCGACGCCCATCGCGTCGAGCTTGTCGAGCAGCGGCTGGTCGAAATGCAGCCCGGCCGTCGGCGCGGCGACCGCGCCCGGATTGCTCGCGTAGACGGTCTGGTAGCGCGTTTCGTCGGTCGCGTCCGGATCGTGCTCGATATAGGGCGGCAGCGGCAGGCGGCCGTACTGCTCGATCAGGTCGAGGCACGGCTCGGGGAAGACCAGCGTGAAGAACGGCTCGACGCGCTCGCCGACGGTCACGTCGAACGCATCGGCGAGACGCAGCGTCGTGCCGGCACCCGGCGACTTGCTTGCGCGGATCTGCGCGAGCGCCGTGTGCGTGCCGGTCACGCGCTCGACCAGCACCTCGATCTTGCCGCCGCTGGCCTTCTGGCCGAAGAACCGCGCCTTCAGCACCTTGGTATCGTTGAACACGAGCAGGTCGCCGGGTGCGATGCACGACGGCAGCTCGGCGAAGCGGCGGTCGACGAGGCGCGCGGGCTCGACGGTGCCGTCGACCTCGAGCAGGCGGCTCGCGGTGCGGTCGGGCAGCGCGGTTTGCGCAATCAGCTCGGGCGGCAGATTGAAATCGAAATCGGAAAGCGTGAACATGCGGGCTGGTTCGAAACGGCCGGCGGGCGCCGCCGACAGGGCGGAAACGCGTGAATGGGGCGCGCGAGCCGCTATGATGGCGGGATGCGCGGCCTGGCCGGCGTCGTTCGTTCGGACGACGTGAAAGCCGCTATTGTACTTGCCTTGCGAAGCACCCAGACGATCCGATGCCTGTGTCACCACGCCGTTCCTCCGCTGCCGTTGCCGATTCCGCCGATCCGTTCGACGCGGAGGATGCTGCGCCGCCCGTGCACGACACGACGGCGCGCACCGTGCCGCGCCGTGCCGGCCCGAAGCGCGGCGCCGACGGCAGGCTCGCGCAGCCGGCGGCCGCCGCGCCCGATGCCGACGGCGCCGCCGCGGGCGATGCAGCGGGCGAGGCCGGCGCATCCGGCACGAAGCGCAAGAAGAAGCCGGCTGCCGACAAGCCCGTGAAGACCGTCGACAAGCTCGCGAAGCTCGGCCTCACGCGTTCGATCGATCTCGTGCTGCATCTGCCGATGCGCTACGAGGACGAAACCACGCTCACGCCGATCGGCGAGCTGCTGCCGGGCGGCATCGCGCAGACCGAAGGGGTTGTGTTCGACAACGAGGTCGCGTATCGCCCGCGCCGCCAGCTCGTCGTGAAGATCCAGGACGACGACGGCGAGCAGCTCGTGCTGCGCTTCCTCAATTTCTACGGCTCGCAGGTCAAGCAGATGGCCGTCGGCCAGCGGCTGCGCGTGCGCGGCGACGTGCGCGGCGGTTTCTTCGGGATGGAGATGGTGCATCCGGCCGTGCGCGTCGTCGAAGCCGATGCGCCGCTGCCGCAGGTGCTCACGCCCGTCTATCCGAGCACGGCCGGCGTGTCGCAGGCGTACCTGCGCAAGGCGATCGAGAACGCGGTGGAGCGCACGCCGCTGCCCGAGCTGCTGCCGCCCGAGATCCAGCGCGACTACCTGAAGCCGCTCGACGTGCCGACGCTCGAGCAGGCCGTGCGCATCCTGCACCACCCGCGCGTCGATTCCGACGAAGCCGCGCTGATGGACGGCTCGCATCCGGCGTGGACGCGCATCAAGTTCGAGGAGCTGCTCGCGCAGCAGCTGTCGCTCAAGCGCGCGCACGAGGAGCGCCGCACGCGCGCGGCGCCCGCGATGCCGCGCCGCACCGCGAGCGATGCCGATGCGCTGACGACCCGGCTCTATGCCGCGCTGCCGTTCACGCTGACGGGCGCGCAGGCGCGCGTCGTCGACGAGATCGCGCGCGACCTCACGCTCGCGCACCCGATGCAGCGCCTGCTGCAGGGCGACGTCGGCAGCGGCAAGACGGTGGTCGCGGCGCTGGCCGCCACGCAGGCGATCGACGCCGGCTACCAGGCCGCGCTGATGGCGCCCACCGAAATCCTCGCGGAGCAGCACGCGCGCAAGCTGCGCGCGTGGCTCGAGCCGCTCGGCGTCACGGTGGCGTGGCTCGCGGGCAGCCTGAAGGCGAAAGAGAAACGCGCGGCGATCGAGGCGGCCGCGCTCGGCACCGCGCAGCTCGTGATCGGCACGCACGCGATCATCCAGGACACGGTCGAATTCGCCCGGCTCGGCCTCGTGATCGTCGACGAGCAGCACCGCTTCGGCGTCGAGCAGCGGCTCGCGCTGCGGGCGAAGGCCGCGAACGCGGCCAACGGCGCGCGCGACTTCCAGCCGCACCAGTTGATGATGTCGGCCACGCCGATCCCGCGCACGCTCGCGATGACGTATTACGCGGATCTCGAGGTGTCGACGATCGACGAGCTGCCGCCGGGCCGCACGCCGGTGCTGACGCGCCTCGTCGGCGACGCGCGGCGCGACGAGGTGATCGCCCGCGTGCGCGAGGCCGCGCTGACCGGGCGCCAGGTGTACTGGGTGTGCCCGCTGATCGAGGAGAGCGAGACGCTGCAGCTGCAGACGGCTGTCGAGACTTACGAGACGCTCGCCGCCGCACTCCCGGAGCTGAAGGTCGGGCTCGTGCACGGCCGGCTGTCGTCGGCCGACAAGGCGGCCGTGATGGAAGCGTTCACGCGCAACGAAGTGCAGCTGCTCGTCGCGACGACCGTGATCGAGGTCGGCGTCGACGTGCCGAACGCGTCGCTGATGGTGATCGAGCACGCGGAGCGCTTCGGCCTCGCGCAGCTGCACCAGTTGCGCGGCCGGGTCGGGCGCGGCACCGCGGCGTCGGTGTGCGTGCTGCTGTACACGGGGCCGCTGTCGCTCACCGGCCGCGAGCGGCTGAAGACGATGCGCGAAACGACCGACGGCTTCGAGATCGCGCGGCGCGACCTCGAGATCCGCGGCCCCGGCGAATTCCTCGGCGCCCGCCAGTCGGGCGCGGCGATGCTGCGCTTCGCGAACCTCGAGACCGACGGCTGGCTGATCGATCCGGCCCGCGAAGCCGCGACGCGGCTGATTGCCGCGTATCCCGAAATCGTCACGCAGCATCTCGCGCGCTGGCTCGGTGCGCGGGAGCAGTATCTGAAGGCCTGATCCGCGGGTTGGGGCCGGATCCGGAATCGCCGTTCGACGCATCCCGATGCAGAGAAACTTGGCGAACCGGTGTCACAGGGTGTATAAATTAAACCTATCGCCTGTATATCTCTGATTGACCCACAATGACGCTGACTGAATTGAAATACATCGTCGCGGTCGCGCGCGAACGGCATTTCGGCCGTGCGGCCGAAGCCTGCTTCGTGAGCCAGCCGACGCTGTCGGTGGCGATCAAGAAGCTCGAAGACGAGCTGAACGTGCAGATTTTCGAGCGCGGCGCGAGCGAAGTGAGCGTGACGCCGATCGGTGACCAGATCGTCACGCAGGCGCAGCGCGTACTCGAGCAGACTTTCGCGATCAAGGAGATCGCGAAGCAGGGCAAGGATCCGCTGGTCGGCCCGTTCCGCCTTGGCGTGATCTACACGATCGGGCCGTACCTGCTGCCGACGCTCGTCAAGCAGATGATCCAGCGTGTCCCGCAGATGCCACTGATGCTGCAGGAAAACTACACGCTCAAGCTGCTCGAACTGCTGAAGCAGGGCGAGATCGACGCCGCGATCATGGCGCTGCCGTTTCCGGAAACCGGCCTGATGGTGCGCCCGCTGTACGACGAACCGTTCGTTGTCGCGCTGCCGGCCGGCCATCCGTGGGAGAAGCGCGACGAAATCGACGCCGAGGACCTGAAGCAGGAAACCATGCTGCTGCTCGGCAACGGTCACTGCTTCCGCGATCACGTGCTCGGCGTGTGTCCGGAGCTGATGCGCTTCTCGCAGACGGCCGACGGCATCCAGAAGACCTTCGAGGGCTCGTCGCTCGAGACGATCCGCCACATGGTCGCGAGCGGCGTCGGCATTACGGTGCTGCCGCGAATGTCGGTTGCCGAGGTCGGCCCGCGCGCGAACGGCCCCGATGCCGAACTGCTGTCGTACGTGCCGTTCAACGAGCCGGTGCCCGACCGCCGCGTGGTGCTCGTGTGGCGCAAGAGCTTCACGCGGATGCCCGCGATCGACGCGATCAGCGACGCGATTTCCGCCTGCGAGCTGCCGGGTGTCGCGAAGCTCGACATGCCGGCGACGATGAACTGAGCACGCTGCGGCATGCGCGTGTGGCAGCCAGATGAACGGGGTCTTACGACCCCGTTTATTTTTCTCTATCGCATAGATGAAATTAATCAAATTCAAGTAATCAATAGACTTATATAGAATCCTCTCCATGGATCGGCGTCCTGTCGACGACCGGTCTGCACGTTGAGTGCAAGCGTCAAAGGAGGATGTCATGATGCGGTCGGTATTGCAGCACGCGCAGCGGAACATCCCGCCGCGCGACGCGGTCGTACATCGCGCCAGGGCGGCGGTTCGCAGCCTGCGTCCGATTGCGTTCGCGTACCTCGCGGACCGTGTGTACGGCGGTTGAACGCCGCCGCGCGCCGGTTCAGTGTTCCCCCGATTCACCCGCCATCAAGCCATGAGGGAGCATCGCATGTCCGAAAGCTGGAATTCCGCCCGCGGCGTCGTCACGACGCCTGCCGGCAGCCGGTTCCCAGAGCGTGCCGCCCGCGGCGCGGCGCAGCGGGAACGCGCGTCACAGGCCCCGCGCGATATCCCGTAGTACGACAGGAGAATCAACCTGTTCCGTTTCCCATCCCCGCAATGACACTCCACCAATCGCACCCGGCATGCCGCCGGAGCGAACCGGCGGAGTCATACGAGCAAGCCAAGGAGAAATCGCATGTCGAACGAAACGAAGTGCCCGTTCAACCACACCGCTGGTGGCGGCACGACGAACAAGGACTGGTGGCCGAATCAGCTCAACCTGAACATCCTGCACCGCCATTCGGCGCTGTCCGATCCGATGGACAAGGATTTCGACTACGCGGAAGCGTTCAGCAAGCTGGACCTCGCGGCGGTGAAGAAGGACCTGCACGCACTGATGACGATGTCGCAGGACTGGTGGCCGGCCGACTTCGGCCACTATGGCGGCCTGTTCATCCGCATGGCCTGGCACAGCGCCGGCACGTACCGCACGGCCGACGGCCGCGGTGGCGCGGGCGGCGGGCAGCAGCGCTTCGCGCCGCTCAACAGCTGGCCGGACAACGTCAGCCTCGACAAGGCTCGCCGGCTGCTGTGGCCGATCAAGCAGAAGTACGGCCGCAACATCTCGTGGGCCGACCTGCTGATCCTGACCGGCAACGTCGCGCTCGAATCGATGGGCTTCAAGACCTTCGGTTACGCCGGCGGCCGCGTCGACACGTGGGAACCGGACGACGTCTACTGGGGCTCGGAAAAGATCTGGCTGGAACTGAGCGGCGGCCCGAACAGCCGCTACTCGGGCAAGCGTGAGCTCGAAAGCCCGCTCGCTGCCGTGCAGATGGGCCTCATCTACGTGAACCCGGAAGGCCCGGACGGCAACCCCGACCCGGTCGCCGCCGCGCATGACATCCGCGAGACGTTCGCACGCATGGCGATGAACGACGAAGAGACGGTCGCGCTGATCGCGGGCGGCCACACGTTCGGCAAGACGCACGGTGCCGGTCCGGCGTCGAACGTCGGCCCTGAGCCGGAAGCCGCGGGCCTCGAGGAGCAGGGTCTCGGCTGGAAGAGCACGTTCGGCACGGGCAAGGGCAAGGACGCGATCACGAGCGGCCTCGAAGTCACGTGGACGTCGACGCCGACGAAGTGGAGCAACGACTTCTTCAAGCACCTGTTCAGCTACGAGTGGGAGCTCACGAAGAGCCCGGCCGGTGCGCACCAGTGGGTCGCGAAGGACGCCGGCGAAGTGATTCCCGATGCGTTCGACGCGTCGAAGAAGCATCGCCCGACGATGCTGACGACCGACCTGTCGCTGCGTTTCGACCCGGCCTACGAAAAGATCTCGCGCCGTTTCTACGAGAACCCGGCCGAGTTCGCCGATGCGTTCGCGCGTGCGTGGTTCAAGCTCACGCACCGCGACATGGGCCCGCGCTCCCGTTATCTCGGCCCGGAAGTGCCGGCGGAACACCTGCTGTGGCAGGACCCGATCCCGGCAGTCGATCACCCGCTGATCGACGACGCCGACGTTGCCGCGCTGAAGGCGAAGGTGCTGGCAACGGGCCTGTCGGTGTCGCAGCTCGTGTCGACGGCATGGGCGTCGGCCGCGACGTTCCGCGGATCGGACAAGCGCGGCGGCGCGAACGGTGCGCGTATCCGCCTGGCGCCGCAGAAGGACTGGGAAGTGAACCGTCCGGCTGAACTCGCGAAGGTGCTCGCGACGCTCGAAGGCGTGCAGAAGGCGTTCAACGACGCGCAGACGGGCGGCAAGAAGGTGTCGCTCGCCGACCTGATCGTGCTGGCCGGTGCGGCCGGCGTCGAGCAGGCCGCGAAGAACGCGGGTGTCGCGGTGACGGTGCCGTTCGCACCGGGCCGTGCGGATGCATCGCAGGAAGAGACCGATGTCGAAGCGATGGCCGTGCTCGAACCGGTCGCGGACGGCTTCCGCAACTACCTGAAGCACGCGTACAAGACGCCGGCCGAGGCGCTGCTGGTCGACAAGGCGCAACTGCTGACGCTGAGCGCGCCCGAGATGACGGTGCTCGTCGGTGGCCTGCGCGTGCTCGGTGCGAACGCCGGCGAGGCGAAGCATGGCGTGTTCACCGACCGTCCGGAAGCGCTGACGAACGACTTCTTCGTGAACCTGCTCGACATGGGCACGGAATGGAAGCCGGTGTCGGCCGCGAACGACGTGTTCGAAGGGCGCGATCGCGCAACGGGCAAGGTGAAGTGGACCGGCACGCGCGTCGACCTGATCTTCGGCTCGCATGCGCAGTTGCGTGCGCTGGCCGAGGTGTACGGCAGCGCGGATGCGAAGGAGAAGTTCGCGCGCGACTTCGTCGCGGCCTGGAACAAGGTGATGAACCTCGACCGCTTCGACCTCGCGTGAGCGTTGCCGTGCAGTAGCACGGTGAGGCAGTAACGGGAAACGGCCGGTCGTCCGGCCGGCCGTTTCGTCCCGATCCTGGATTTCATTGAAGGAGTGACGATCATGACGCAAATGATGCTGAACATGCGCGCCGCGCTGGCGGCACCGAAGGTGCGGGCGCCGGCCGAGATCGCGCGGTACGTAGTCGGATTCGCGATCGTCGTCGGCGGTGCGGCCGAACTGGTGTCGCAGGCGCTGCACGCGATCGCCGCCGCCTGAGCGCGGCGGGCGTACGCCACGCTGCAGTGGCGAGTCATACGGGTGGTGCGATGTCGGCATGCAGGGCAACAGATTCGCTTGAATGGCTCCGGTCGATTGAGTGAGGAGTCCGTAACATGTCCACGAAGACCCGCGATCCATCCGGATCTACCCGGTTGAGGGTGCCCTGACGATATTGCTTGCGCCATCCGGACACCACATTGGCGTTGATGTCGTGCCGGCGCGCAACAATCGACACCGACATGCCGGGCGCCAATGTCTCCCTGATCACCTGCTGCCTGAATGCTTGCGCGTACGTCCGATGGGGATGGGTACGATTCGCTGCGTTCGACATGGCTGACTGGCTCCGTCAATCCAAACGTGCTCATCATGCTTTGGAAAAGTGAGCGTCGGAAACGGTCCGGTCGAGGCGCTTGCGATGAGGCGTGCGCTGTCGTCGTTTTTGCGGATTCGACAGCAATGCGATCGCCGCGATACCGGCCGACGCGTTGACGCCGGGAAGGGCCCGCAACGCCGGCGGCTCCGAGGTGCATCCGCTCGACGTGCTGCCTGGTTCGTCGATCGAACGGGATCCACATCGATCGGTCGGCGATTTTGCCGCGATGGTGATTCTCAAGCGGCGCCGGCAACGCAGCGGTTTCGCGGGCACGGCGATCGTCGTCCCCGCGCGCACGACGCTGCGCGACAAGGCCGAGTCGTCAGCAAGCGGTGTCGGATATATTCAGCAGGTTCTCCATCATCCAGGTAGCCATTCAATGGAATCACGACGCAAGGCAGTGGGCGTGGTCGCGCCTGCGGGGGTGCCCGATCCGGAAGGCATCGCGCGTGGCATTGCGCTCGTCGAAAGTTGGGGCTTCGAGGTCAGGGCGGGCGCGCATCTCGGCAGCCGGTACCGCTATTTCGCCGGTACCGCCGAGGAGCGCGCGGACGACCTGCGGCGCACCCTGATGGATCCGTCGATCGAGATCGTGTGGCTCGCGCGGGGGGGATTCGGTTGCGCGCATTTGCTCGAGCACTTGCCCGACGAGATCGCAACGCCGAAGACGATCATCGGCTTTTCCGACGCAACGTCACTGTTCTGCGCACTCGCGGATCGGCCCGGCGTGCGTTTGCTGCATGGCCCGACATTTCACAGTCTGGCAACCAAGGTCGACGACGCGACGCGCGCCGACATTCGCGCTGTGCTGACCGGCGGCGAACGCGACGCGCTGAGTCTGCGGCATTTGTCCGGCGCCGCTGGTGCCGTGCGGGGACGTCTGTGCGGCGGCAACGTGACGGTGCTCGCGAGCGTCGCGGGTACGCGCTGGTCGCTTCGCTCACGCGACGCGATCGTACTGCTGGAGGACGTGACGGAGTTCGGCTACCGGCTCGACCGCAGCCTGACGCAACTGCGTCTGAGCGGCGCGTTCGACGGAGCCCGTGCGTTCGTGCTCGGGCAATTCACGCGCTGCCCGATCCCGGATGGCGCGGATTTCACGCTCGAGCAGATGCTTGTCGACGTGCTGGGCGGCTTCGGCCTGCCGATCTACTCGGGTCTGCCGATCGGACATGAACACCGCAACATCACCTGGCAATACGGCAGCCAGGCTGCCATCGAGAACGGCGCGATCCGGTTCGGCGCGTAGCGTCGAATCCGGAAGGACGGGAATGCGTACCGTCGGCGATTTCGCGAAACTGTCGTCGGTGCCGGAAGCGAAGGGCGTGCCGGCGGCGGAAGACATGATCCGCCCGCTCGTCGAAGGGCACGAGGCCGTCGTGCGAATCGCGCCCGATCTTCCCGATCGCCGACGCGGCGAGCGACGAGCCCACCGCTGACCTGCCGACGCAGCGCCTGCTGACGCATGAAAATCGCGTGGATGCTGCGCTCGTTGCTCGTTGCTCGCTGCTTGCCGCTCGCGTAAGTGCGGTGCGGCCGGAGAGGGCGCGTTGACTCGCCCGATCCGGAGTGATCGAATCCGTCCCTTGATTGGCGCAAAGCGGGGCCCGGCCATGCGCAGCGGGCCCGGGTGGCCCGGGCGCGCCGGGCGGCTGCCGCCGCGGGCCGCCCCGACATGACGCGAAGCACCGCTCGGCTCTAAAATGCCGGGGTTATCTTCCCGGTGCCTCGCCATGCTTGCCCGCTTTCCCCTGTATCTGCGGCTCGTCCGGATGGACAAGCCGATCGGCAGCCTGCTGCTGCTGTGGCCGACGCTCAACGCGCTGTGGATCGCGTCCGACGGCCATCCGCGCTGGCCGCTGCTCGTGATCTTCTCGCTCGGCACGCTGCTGATGCGCTCGGCCGGCTGCGCGATGAACGACTACGCCGACCGCGATTTCGACCGCCACGTGAAGCGCACGGCCGACCGGCCGCTGACGTCGGGCAAGATCCGTGCGTGGGAAGCCGTTGCGATCGCCGTCGGGCTCGCATTCATCTCGTTCCTGCTGATCCTGCCGCTCAACACGCTGACGAAGGAACTGTCCGTCGTCGCGCTGTTCGTCGCGGGTTCGTATCCGTTCATGAAGCGTTTCTTCGCGATTCCGCAGGCGTATCTCGGCATCGCGTTCGGCTTCGGCATTCCGATGGCATTCGCGGCCGTGCAGGACACGGTGCCGACGATCGCGTGGGTGATGCTGGTCGCGAACATTTTCTGGTCGGTCGCGTACGACACCGAATACGCGATGGTCGATCGCGACGACGACATCAAGATCGGGATCCGCACGTCGGCGCTGACGTTCGGCCGCTTCGACGTCGCGGCCGTCATGGCGTGTTATGCGGCGACGCTCGGCATCTACGTGTGGATCGGCGTGACGCTCGGCTTCGGCCTCGCGTACTGGGCCGGCTGGGCGGCGGCGGTCGGCTGCGCGCTGTATCACTACACGCTGATCAAGGGCCGCGAGCGGATGCCGTGCTTCGCCGCGTTCCGGCACAACAACTGGCTCGGCGGCGTGCTGTTCGCGGGGATCGCCGCGCATTACCTGCTGGCGGGTCCGGCGGCCAACTGAAGCGGTCGCGCGCCGGCGCGCGACGCGATGCGCGATGCCAACAAAAAAGCGGCCGAGGCCGCTTTTTTGTTGCCGGTGCCCGAAGGGAGGCCCGGAGCGGGCGCCGCGCTTACGCGCGACCGAGCTCGTCGCCCATTTCCTTCGCACGCGCTTCGGCCGCGAGCGCGCCGCGCACGATCGCGTCCTTCACGCCCTGCGCGTCGAACGATGCGAGTGCGGCGGCCGTCGTGCCGCCCTTCGACGTCACGCGCTCGCGCAGCACGCTCGCCGGCTCGCCCGATTGCGCGGCGAGTTGCGCGGCGCCCGTGAACGTCGCGACCGCGAGCGCGCGGCCCTGTTCGTCGTTCATGCCGAGCTGGCGCGCGGCTTCCTGCAGCGCTTCGATGAAATAGAACACGTACGCGGGGCCGCTGCCCGAAATGGCCGTGACGGCATCGAGCTTCGACTCGTCGTCGAACCACACGATCTCGCCGACCGCGCCGAGCACGTTCGACGCGAGTTCGCGGCCCGCCGCATCGACGCCCGGCAGTGCGGCGAGACCCGTCACGCCCATGCCGACGAGCGCGGGCGTGTTCGGCATCGTGCGCACGACGCGTGCGTAGTCGCCGAGCCAGCGCGCGAGATCGCTGCCGCGGATGCCGGCCGCGATGCTGATCACGAGCTGTGTCTTCAGGTGCGGCGCGAGCGCCTGCGCGACGTCCTTCAGCACCTGCGGCTTCACCGCGAGCACGATCGCGTCGTAGTCGGCGAGCGTTGCGTCGACGGCCGCGCCGGTGCGGATGCCGAATTGCTGCGCGGCACGTGCGCGCACCTCTTCGTTGACGTCGATGGCATACAGGCCGTCAGCGGCGACGCCGCGCTTGATCAGGCCGCCGATCAGGGCCGCGGCCATGTTGCCGCCGCCGATGAATGCGATTTTCATGATGTCCGAATGAGCGAGTGAGTGAACGGAAAGGCGGAAAAGGGCGCGGCGTTCAGTGCGAATAATCGCGCGCGCCGAAGATCGCGGTGCCGACGCGCACGATCGTCGCGCCTTCGAGCACGGCCGCGTCGAGATCGGCGGACATGCCGATCGACAGCGTGTCGAGCGGCAGGCCGTCGGCGCGCAACGTGTCGAACAGCGTGCGCAGTGCGCGATGCGGCACGCGTTGCGCGTCGGTGTCGCCGGCCGGTTCGGGAATCGCCATCAGGCCGCGCAACCGCAGCGACGGCAGCGCGGCGACCGCGCGCGCGACCTCGGCCACGTCGGCCGGTGCGACGCCGCTCTTCGACGCCTCGCCGCTGATGTTCACCTGCACGCACACGTTGAGCGGCGGCAGGTGCGCGGGGCGCTGTTCCGACAGGCGCTGCGCGATCTTCAGCCGGTCGACCGAATGGACCCAGTCGAAGCGTTCGGCAACCGGGCGCGTCTTGTTCGATTGCAGCGGCCCGATGAAATGCCATTCGAGGCTCGCGCGCAGGTCGGCGAGCGCGTCGATCTTGTCGATCGATTCCTGCACGTAGTTTTCGCCGAATGCGCGCTGCCCGGCCGCATGCGCGGCGCGCACGTCGGCGGCGGGAAACGTCTTCGAGACGGCGAGCAGCGATACGGTGGCGGGATCGCGGCCGGCCGCGCGGGCGGCGTCGGCGATGCGACGATGAACGGATTCGAGGCGGGCGGCGAGATCGGACATGACGGGCACGGAAGCAGGCACGGAAGCAGGCATGTAGCGGATGCGCCGCGGCACGCGGCGCATCGATCCGCCCATTATACGGACGCCGGGCGCGAGGCCCAGGGCCCGCCCGTCATTCGTATGAACAGGCCCTAGCCATACAGCAGGTGCTCGACGAGCTGGATCCAGTGGGCCACCGGAATCTGCGTGCCGCTCTGCAGGTGCGCGATGCAGCCGACGTTGCCGGAGACGATCATCTGCGGCTCGAGCGCCTGCAGCTTCAGCAGCTTCTGCTTGCGCAACCGGTACGACAGCGACGGCTGCGTCAGCGAATAGGTGCCGGCCGAGCCGCAGCACAGATGGCTGTCGGCCGGCAGCCGCACGTCGATGCCGAGGGTCTCGAGCAGGCGTTCGACCTTGCCGCGCGACTGCTGGCCGTGCTGCAGCGTGCACGGCGGGTGGTACGCGACCGTATGAACCGCGCGGCGGCGCGCGAGCGTCGCGAGCTCGGCCTCGAACGCGAGCAGCACGTCGGAGATGTCGCGCGTCAGCGACACGATGCGCTGCGCCTTCTCGGCGTAGGCCGGGTCGTCGCGCAGCAGGTGCGCGTATTCGAGCACCGTCGCGCCGCAGCCCGACGCGTTCATCACGATCGCCTCGACACCCTGTTCGACATGGGGCCACCACGCGTCGATGTTGCGGCGCGCGTCGTCGAGCGCTTCGTCGTGATAGTTCAGGTGCAGGCGGATCGCGCCGCAGCAGCCGGCATCGGGCGCGACGACGGTCTCGATGCCGAGCGCGTCGAGCACGCGCGCGGTCGCGATATTGATGTTCGGCAGCATCGACGGCTGCACGCAGCCGCCGAGCATCAGCATCTTGCGCGTATGCGTCAGGTGCGGCCATTCGAGCAGCCGCGTGCGCGGCGGCACCTTGTCGCGCAGCCGCTTCGGCAGCAGCGGACGGACGTGCTGGCCGAGCCGCATCACCGGCGAGAACAGCGCGGCGTTCGGCACGAGGCTCGCGAGCACGCGGCGCACGAGACGCTGCTGCACGGGGCGCTGAACCTGTGCCTCGACGTGCTTGCGGCCGATCTCGACGAGCCGGCCGTACTGGACGCCGGACGGGCAGGTCGTCTCGCAACTGCGGCACGTGAGGCAGCGGTCGAGGTGCTGCTGCGTGCTGCGCGTGACGGGCGCGCCTTCGACCATCTGCTTGATCAGGTAGATTCGGCCGCGCGGGCCGTCGAGTTCGTCGCCGAGCAACTGGTAGGTCGGGCAGGTCGCGGTGCAGAACCCGCAATGCACGCACTTGCGCAATATTGCGTCGGCTTCGTCGCCGTCGGGCGTATTGCGGATGAAATCGGCGAGGTTCGTCTGCATCTCAGAGATCCGGGTAGAGCCGGCCGCGGTTGAAGATGCGCGCGGGATCGAACGCGGCTTTCAACCCGCGGTGGATTTTCATCATCGGGGCGGGGAGCGGCGTGAACACGCCCGCGCTGCGGTCGTACGCGTCGCCCGCGCGGAACAGCGTCGCGTGGCCGCCGGCCTGCTTGGCGCTCATCCGCACGGTCTGCGCATCGGCGTCGGTGATCCACCAGCGCTGCGCGCCGCCCCATTCCATCAACTGGGTGCCGGGCAGGTGCATCGGTTCGGTGATCGACGGCAGCGCGAGACGCCACAGCGCATAGCCGGGCGGGATGCCGTGGAAGAACGGGTCGGTATGCTCGCGCAGGCCGGCCCAGAAGCGCTCGGCCTCGACCGCGTCGACGACTTCGCCGCCGAGCAGCGTCTTCGCGGATTTCACGGCCGCTTCGGCGCCCGACAGGCGCAGGACGAGCGTGCCGTTGCGCCACCCGCTCGCGCTGACGGGCAGCGGATGGCCGCCCCATTCGTTGAGCTTGCGCACCGCGTCGGTCGCGGTCATCTCGAACTTCAGCGTGACTTCGGCGACGGGCATCGGCAGCACCTTGAGCGACAGGTCGAGCATCAGCCCGAGCGTGCCGAGCGCGCCGGCCATCAGCCGCGACACGTCGTAGCCGGCGACGTTCTTCACGACTTGGCCGCCGAAGCGCAGCACTTCGCCGCGGCCGTTCATCAGCGTGACGCCGAGCATGAAATCGCGCGGCGCGCCGCAGGTGGCCCGCCGCGGGCCCGCGAGGCCGGCCGCGACGCAGCCGCCGACGGTGGCCGCGCGGCCGAAGTGCGGCGGCTCGAACGGCAGCATCTGGCCGCACTCGGCGAGGACGGTTTCAAGCTGCGCGAGCGGCGTGCCCGCGCGGACCGTGACGACGAGTTCGGCCGGGTCGTACGACACGACGCCCTGAAACGCGCGCGTGTCGAGAATTTCGCCCTCGAGCGCCTGGCCGTACCAGTCCTTGGTGCCGCCGCCGCGAATCCGCAGCGGCCGGCCGTCGGCGCTGGCGGCGCGGACGCGGTCGGCCCATCCGGCGACGATGTCGTCCTCTTCCATGTTCTGTTGCTGCCTCGACTTGTTGTTCGGTCGATTGTACCGGGGTGGCGCGATTCCACATCGCGACTATCCCTAAGCCCGGAATCGCGGGGCGTCTGCCCGCGTCGCCGCATGAACGGGCCGCGCGGGCACGGTCGAACGCCGCGGCCCGGCCGCGGGCACCGGCCGCGACCCGCACGGGCCGCTCAGAAGCGCGGCAGGTCGGGGTGCGGCAGCAGCCCGCCGCGCACGTGCTGGCGACCGTATTCGGCGCAGCGCGCGCGGGTCGGGATGCCCTTGTCCGGGTTCAGCAGCCCCGCCGGATCGAAGGCGCGCTTGACCGCGAAGAACGCGTCGCGCTCCTGCGGCGAGAACTGTACGCACATCGAATTGAGCTTCTCGATGCCGACGCCGTGCTCGCCCGTCACGCTGCCGCCGAATTCCACGCAGCATTCGAGGATTTCCGCGCCGAACTGCTCGGCGCGGTGCAGTTCGTCCGGATCGTTCGCGTTGTAGAGGATCAGCGGATGCATGTTGCCGTCGCCCGCGTGGAACACGTTGATGCAGCGCAGCCCGTATTGCGTTTCGAGCTGCTCGATGCGCGCGAGCAGCGGGCCGATCGCGCGGCGCGGCACGGTGCCGTCCATGCAGTAGTAGTCGGCCGAGATGCGGCCGGCGGCCGGGAACGCGTTCTTGCGGCCCGACCAGAAGCGCAGCCGCTCGTGCTCGTTGCGCGATACCTGGATGCGTGTCGCGCCATGCTCGCGCAGCACGGCCGTCATCCGCACGATCTCTTCCGCGACTTCTTCCGGCGTGCCGTCCGATTCGCACAGCAGGATCGCCTTCGCCTCGAGATCGTAGCCCGCGTGCGTGAACGCCTCGACGGCCTGCGTGGCCGGCTTGTCCATCATTTCGAGCCCGGCCGGGATGATCCCCGACGCGATGATCGCCGCGACGGCCTCGCCGCCCTTGACGACGTCGTCGAAGCTCGCCATCACGAGCTGGGCCGTCTGCGGCTTCGGGATCAGCTTCACCGTGACCTCGGTGACGATCGCGAACATCCCTTCGCTGCCGATCATCACGGCGAGCAGGTCGAGGCCCGGCATGTCGAGCGCAAGCGAACCGAATTCGACGATCTCGCCGTCGATCGTCACCGCGCGCACGCGCATCACGTTGTGCACGGTCAGCCCGTATTTCAGGCAGTGGACGCCGCCGGAATTTTCCGCGACGTTGCCGCCGATCGTGCACGCGATCTGCGACGACGGATCGGGCGCGTAGTACAGGCCGTACGGCGCGGCGGCCTCCGAGATCGCGAGGTTGCGCACGCCGGGCTGCACGGTCGCCGTGCGCGCGTAGGGATCGACTTCGACGATGCGGGTGAAGCGCGCAAGCGACAGCACGACGCCGAGCGCGATCGGCAACGCGCCGCCCGACAGGCTCGTGCCCGCGCCGCGCGGCACGATCGGCACTTCCATGCGGCGGCAGATCTGCACGATCCGCTGCACCTGCGATTCCGTTTCGGGCAGCGCGACCGCGAGCGGCAGGCGGCGGTACGCGGACAGGCCGTCGCATTCGTACGGCGCCGTGTCTTCGTCGCGGTACAGCAGGCAGTGCGTCGGCAGCACGGCCATCAGCGCCTGCACGACTTCGCGCTGGCGCTGCGCGCGTGCCGCGCTCGACAGTTCGACGGGAGCGTTCATTGGGTCTCCTGCAGCAGGCGGCGCGGCATCGCGCCGCCGTGTCAGCACGTGAAAATCTTGCCCGGATTCATCAGGTTGCGCGGATCGAGCGCGAGCTTGATCGCACGCATCGTGTCGATCGCGTTGTCGCCGTGCTCCTTCGGCAGGAAGCGCATCTTGTGCAGCCCGACGCCGTGCTCGCCGGTACAGGTGCCGCCGAGGCGCAGCGCGCGCTCGACGATCCGGTCGTTGATGTGCTCGGCTTCCGCGATTTCCTCGGGCTTGTCGGGGTCGATCAGGATCGCGACGTGGAAATTGCCGTCGCCGACGTGGCCGACGATCGGGCAGGGCAGCGACGAGGCGCGCAGGTCGACTTCGGTTTCCTCGACGCATGCGGCGAGCTGCGAGATCGGCACGCAGACGTCGGTGGTCACCGCGCGGCAGCCGGGTTTCAATTGCAGCATCGCGAAATACGCGTTGTGGCGTGCGGCCCAGAGACGCGTGCGGTCTTCGGGGCGGGTTGCCCATTCGAAACCCTGGCCGTTGTTCTGGCCCGCGAGTGCCTGCACGAGCTCCGCCTGTTCCTTCACGCCGGCCTCGGTGCCGTGGAATTCGAAGAACAGCGTCGGCGCTTCGGTGAGCGTCAGGTTCGAATGGCGGTTGATCGAGCGCACGGCGAGCGCATCGACGAATTCGACACGCGCGATCGGCACGCCGATCTGGATCGTCTCGATCACGGTGCGCACCGCGTCGCCCATCGACGGGAACGTGCAGATCGCGGCCGATACGGCTTCGGGCAGCGGATGCAGGCGCAGCGTGATCTCGGTGATCACGCCGAGCGTGCCTTCGGAGCCGACGAACAGGCGCGTGAGGTCGTAGCCGGCCGACGACTTGCGGGCGCGCGAGCCGGTCTTCACCACGCGGCCGTCGGCGAGCACGGCGGTCAGGCCGAGTACGTTTTCGCGCATCGTGCCGTAGCGCACGGCGTTGGTGCCCGACGCACGCGTGGCGGTCATCCCGCCGATGCTGGCGTCGGCGCCCGGGTCGATCGGGAAGAACAGGCCGGTGTCGCGCAGCGCCTCGTTGAGCGCCTTGCGCGTGATGCCCGGCTCGACCGTCACGGTCAGGTCTTCGGCGTTGATCGACAGCACGCGGTTCATTTCCGACAGATCGAGCGAGATGCCGCCGCGCACCGCGAGCAGGTGGCCTTCGAGTGACGAACCGGCGCCGTGCGGGATCAGCGGGACGCTGTACAGCGAGCACAGCGACACGACTTCGCGCACGTCGTCCGCGCTGTGCGCGAACACGACGGCGTCGGGCAGTTGCGGATCGAACGGCGATTCGTCGCGGCCGTGGTGGGCGCGGACGGCGTCGGCGGTCGACACGCGCTCGCCGAAGGCGGCGCGCAGCGCATCGAGCATGGCGGGGGGAAGGGGGC
>NZ_QMFZ01000006.1:0-278154 GCF_003294055.1 Burkholderia reimsis | reverse complement strand
GCTGGGGTGCGGCCGCGATTCCGCGGATCAAGCAGGAAGTGCTCGTCGCGTTCAACCAGGGCGATCCGGACAACCCGGTGATCGTCGGCCGCGTGTTCAACGGCGAGCAAGGCAACCCGTATCACGGCGCGGCCGGCCAGACGATGGGGATCAAGAGCCAGACGCACAAGGGGCAGGGGTCGAACGAGATCCGCATGACCGACACGAACGGCATGCAGGAGTTCTTCATGCACGCGCAGAAGGACATGAACACCGTCGTCGAGAACAACGAGACGCACAAGGTGCTGGGGCCGATGCGTACCGTGCTGGTGGCCACCGGCAGCGAAGAGAAGCAGATTCCGCAGGGCAACCTGACCGAGACGATCGCCGAGAAGCGCAGCACGACCGCGACCACCGTCGAGGTGACGACGCCGGCCAAGGACGGAGGCGGCGGCACGCAGGTTTACATGGCCGAGCGAGGCATCCTGCTGAAGGTGATGGACAGCTCGATCTCGCTCGCGCCGGAAGGCATTCGCCTCGAACACAAGGGCTCCGTGATTCTGATGACCGACGACGGCGTGATGGTCAACGGCAAGCGCATCGATCTCAACAAATAAAACGAACGAAACCAGCCATGCACTACGCAATTCACGAAGGCACCTTCGAACTGCCGGACGCGGCGCTTGATCGTACGGTCAACATCCTGATGATGAACGCCGGCCCCGGCGGCCTCAATCTCGTGATCGCTCGCGGGCGCTTGCGTGACGGTGAGAATCTCGACGCGTTCGTCGCGCGCGAATGGGAAGTGGCGTCGCGCGATGCCAGGATGCTGACCGAGAAAGCACGCCGGCCCGTGACGGTGGCGGGTCGTGCGGGCATCCAGATCGACTCCACGCACGAACGGGACGGCCGGCTCTGGCATCAGATGCAGACCATGTTTCCGTCGGACGACGCCGGCCGCGTGCTGGTGATGACGTTGACCAGCGCGGCGCCGCTGACCGAAGAACAGCAGGCGATCGCCGACCGCATGCTGGCCAGTTTCCAGCCGCGCGCGGCGCGACCGACCCTGCTCGGGCCGGGTGACGCGTCGTGAGCGCGGAAAACTTCGCGGCCGCTCGCTTCGAAGATCCGATCCAGCACACGTCGTTTCTGGGTGAACTGGTCGGTACGGTCGGGTCGGTGGTCGGCGGCGCCATCGTCGGGGCATTGGTGGCGGAGGCGATGGAGGGGCTGATATTCGCCGGCCTCGCCGCGCTCGAGATCGGCACGGCCGGGCTGGCGACGCCGCTCGTCATCGCGATCGGTGTCGGCGTGGCCGTTGGCTCGGGCGCGCTGATGGAAGCGAGCGGGATGAACGAGGCCATCGACGACGGCGCGAAGGCGCTGGCCAATTCGATGGTGCCGCCCGAGATCAAGGGCAAGATCGCAAGCGGATCGGGGAACGTTTACGTCAACAACAAGAAGGCGGCGCGGGCGGCGAAGCCGGGCGATCTCGATACCGTTGCGTGTACCGATCATCCCGGGCCGCAGATGATTGCCGATGGGTCGGGGAGTGTTTACATCAACGATCAACCGGCCGCGCGGGTCGGGGACAAGACCACTTGCGACGGGACGATTGCCGAAGGTTCGGACAACGTTTTCATCGGCGGCGGCACGCAGCGGGTCAGGGACGTGAAGTCTGCTACCCGGCTCGGATGGCTGGGGGCGGCGCTGGGTATTGCACTCGCGGTTTGCGGGCGCGGGAAGATGAGCTGGGGGCAGTTCCTGAAGAGCAAGGTGCCGTGTCTTGCGGTGAATTTTGCGGCGGGTGCGTTCGGTACCTGGCTGGGGAGCCTGGCGCGGCCGTCGGCAGGGCATCCGGTCAACGTCATTACCGGCAGCAAGGTTCTCGACGGCACGGACGATACCGACTTCGTACTGCCCGGGCCGTTGCCGATCGTGTGGCAGCGTTTCTATAGCAGCCTCGACGATCGTGCCGACAGCCTGTTCGGGACGGGATGGAGCGTGCCGATCAGCGTTGAACTGCGGCTCGCGCGTGAACACGGCGAGGTTCAGTCGATCACTTACTGGGACGAGCAGGGGCGCGACATCGTGTTCCCGGCCGTGTCGCCGGGTGAGAGTCACTTCAGCGTGCCTGAAGGCATTTACCTGATCTGCACCGAGGGTGGCCACTATGTGGTCGAGACGGTCGATGGTGTGTATCGCGATTTCGGTCGTGCCCGCAGCGATGCGGATAACGAAACGCTCAAGCTGTGGCGTCTCGAGGATCGCAACGGCAACTGGATCGAGGTGGAGCAGGAAGCGGCCGGTGAGGTCGTGCGGCCGGCACGGCTGCATGACAGCGCTGGTCGCGTATTGGCGTTCGCCTACGACAAGTCGCACGCCCGACGCATTGCCGCGATCGAGCTGACCCGTGGTGTGGACGGTGAGCAACCCGACACGCTGGTGCGTTACGCGTACAACGATGCTGGCGAGCTGGTTGCCGTTACCGACCGCAGCGGCTATATCGCGCGACGTTTCGCGTACGAGCGTGGACTGATCGTTCAGCACACGTTGCGCGGCGGCTTGCAGTGTTTCTATGCGTGGGAGGGTGTTGGGCGCGATGCACGTGTCGTGCGCCACTGGACCAACGACGGCGAAGCGTACACGTTCAATGCGGACCTCGCCGGGCGCACGGTGACGATTACCGACCAGATCGGCCGCGTGACGCAGTGGACATGGAACGAGGATCATCAGCCGACGAGTCATACGGATGCCGAAGGTCACGTGTGGCACCTCGAATGGAACGCGATGCGGCAGTTGGTCAGTACGACCGATCCGGCAGGGAACACGACCCGCTTCGAATATGACGAGCGCGGGCGGCAGACTCAACGCATCGATGCACTGGGCCAGGTCGAGCGCACCGAGTGGAACGGGCACTACGACCTGCCCGTCGCGGAAACCGATCCGGCCAACTCGCGCTGGATTTACCGCTACGACGATCGCGGCAACCTGACGATGACGCGCGATCCGGCGGGCTTCGCGACCGAGTATCACCGGGATGAACGCGGGTTGGTACACACGATCCGCGATGCGCGCGGTGGTTACAAGTTCCTCGAATGGAACGGCCGCGCTCAGTTGACCTCGTACACGGATTGTTCCGGCAAGGTCACGCGGTTTGCATATGATGCGCGGGGTACGCTTGCGCGCGTGACCGACGCGATGGGCCAGTCCACCGTCTATGAAACGGATGCGATGGGGAGGGTCACGGGGATCGGAACGGCTGATGGCGCGCGCCAGATGTTTCGATACGATGCGGCCGGGCGGCTCGTCGAGGTCGTTGATGCGAATCAGCGCAGCACGCGTTATGAACTTGATCCGCGCGGATTGCTGATAGCACGCACGGATGCGGCTGATCGTGTCGTGCGATTCGGGTACGACGATGCGTTCCGGTTGGCGAGTTTGACCAACGAGAATCGCGAGACGTATCGCTTCCAGTATGACCGTCGCGATCTGGTTTCTGCGCAGATCGGACTGGATGGTCACAAGCGTACGTACGAATATGACGTGTGCGGCCAAGGCACGAGTGTCCGGGATGGACAGATCGAGACGCGATACGAGCGCGACGCGATCGGTCGACTGACGGCGAAGCAAGCCGCGCATGAGCGATGTGAATATCTGTACGACAAGGCGAGCCGAATCACATCCGCCGAGTTGTACACGCTGGCTGCTCGCGGCCCGTCGCTGAAGAATCGGGTCAGCTTGAAATACGGCGCTCGCGGTGAGGTCATCGAGGAATACACACCGACCGGCTGGCTCGCGCATACCTATGATGAACTCGGCAATCGCGTCAGCACCACGATCTCCGGCGAGCGCACGATCGACTGGCTGCATTACGGGTCGGGACATGTGCACCAGATCCGCGTTGACGGTGCTGCGGTCGCCGACATGGAACGCGATGATCTGCATCGCGAGGTGCTGCGAACGCAGGGCAAGCTGACCAGTCATTTCGGATATGACGCGGTAGGCCGTCGCGCGCGGCACGCTGTGCAGCGTGGCCATGCGGCTGATGACCTGCTTGCGAAGCAGTGGCAATACGATGCAGCGGGCGACGTGATCCAGAAGCGCGATCAGCGTTATGGGACGACGAACTATCGGTATGACCCGACGGGGCGCATTGAACAGGCGGCGGGGCCGGGATTGCCGTCGGAAGTGTTTCGCTGGGATGCGGCGGCTAACCTGGTGTCGAGCGATCACCCGGGTGGCTACGTCGAGCACAACCGGCTCAAGATGTTCGAGGACAAGCGCTTCGAGTATGACGTTTATGGTCGGCTGGTTCGCAAGGTGAGTGGTCATGGGCCTGCCAAGGAACTGATTCTTGAGTACGACGATTGGAACCAGTTGAAGACCGTCGTGACGAAGGATCGGCTTGGAATCTCGACGACGCATTTTGAATACGACGCGTTCGGTCGTCGGATTCGGAAGCTCAATGGCAGTTACGCGAGTACGGATTTCCTGTGGGATGGGATGCGGTTGGTGCAGGAGACGTATCACGACCGCCAGGGTGAGGAAGCGCTGACGTATTTGTATGAGGCTAATAGCTATGTGCCGCTTGCGCGAATCGATCAAGGGAAGGCGGCGGCTAACGATGCCGATGCAAGGGATGCGGTCTACTATTTCCACAATGATGTGTCGGGGTTGCCGGAGGAACTGACCAATGCCGATGGCGAACTGACCTGGCAGGCTCGCTACAAGATGTGGGGGAGCGCGGTCCGGGAGGATTGGATCGTGCGGGAGTCACAGCGGCCAATTCCGGCATGGGGTGAAGTGCAGGGGACCGCATCTGGACCGATTTCCGTGCCGCGGCCGCAGAACCTGCGTTTCCAGGGGCAATATCTAGATCGAGAGACGGGGCTACATTACAACCTGTTCCGATACTACGATCCTGACGTTGGACGTTATATTAGTCCGGACCCGATCGGTCTGGCAGGTGGGGCTAATCTATATCAATATGCCAATGGCAATCCGATAAGCTGGATTGATCCACTTGGATTGTTTGGATGTGATCCAAAAGCACGTAAACATATCCTCTATGGCGATAGTCCTACGAGTGGCGGGCATATGTGGCCCGGTAATCCCGGGAAAACCGTATTTCCAGAATCGTGGGATGCAAAAAAGATTATTTCTGAGGTTGACGGCGTTGTTAATTCTCCGAACACCAAATGGTACGCCCAGACAGGAACCGGCGGGGCTCTAACTAAGGCGGGAGAGCCGGCCACATGGGTGTCTTGGGAAGTGAGAGATGGTGTGCGAATTCGCACTGTTTATCAGCCTGCTGTTGGTCGAATCGTGACAGCATTCCCGGACAATGAACCTATTCCGATTTTACCGGAGGCAAAATAAATGGAAGATTTGGAGAGATTGAGGGTGCTTGGAGAGGGGTTTAATGGTCGTCTTTCCGAAAGTGAAATAAAATTTGCGTTAGGATATATTGATTTCAATGAGGCGCCCTTGGCTCTGGATACACTGTGTAATTATATTTGCGAACATGATGTTGGTGTTTCGATGGATGAGTATGGCGAGATCATATTGTTGAATGGAAATTTAGGGTCTCCTCTCGGGAGGAAAATTCTTTCCTATTTGAAGAGCTTAATTCCTGGCGATCAATGACAACTGGTAGCTGGGATCTGAGTGTGAGCATTGAATAAGTTGATCTTGCAGGCTGCTACAAGGTTTGGAACAGTTCGATGCAAAAAGAATGGATGGCATCGATACGGTCGCCGGAATTGGTTGTGCGGTAATTAGGTCGTCAGCGGGGAAGATCTGGGCAATTTGGACCGAAGCTGGCAATGTAGATATAGGTGAGGTGCTTGGGGGACGTGATATTTCGTACGATGCAACATTCCATGGCTGAAATGCTGAGGTGTGCAAGGTGAGTGCGGAGTTAAGGAAGATTTTTGAAAAAAGATTGCAGGAAGCTCTCAAGGAAAAAGTCAGTGAGAGTGGTGCTAAGGTGTCAAAGGGGGAAATTCTTGTCGGTCGAGAAGGTGTGGGTAACGGGCGAATTGGATTCAGATTCCTGAAGAATGCAAATGGCTACATTCTTTCCGCCGCTGCCGATTCGCCTGATCTTCAGGATTTTTTTAAAAAAAATAATCCCCCGTATAAGCCAAGGATACCTACGGGGTTGGTGCTTGCGATGAATACATCCATGTAGAGAGTGAAGTCATTCTCTCCGAATGCCGGTGGTGCAGTTGACTTGCCGCAGAACGAGACGGAAGTCGAGTCGACATGTCGATGGATATGCGAAAAAGTGACAGGTATTTATTTGCCTAGGGTCATAAATGCGATGGAGGTTGGGGCTGGATTGATTTGGGATGTAATGGAAAATCCAAGCTATTATTCCTATCCATTTTTGACCATTGTTTTTGCGGCGAAAAGAAATGGTGTCGAATTGGGTGGGATGGATGTTGATTATTTATTGGGAAGTAGGGTGTCAGGAAGTAAGTCGTTTGATGAGGGCGTTCTAAAAGAATATTGTAGGTAATTATATGCATGAGCGACCTGGGATCGAGCGAGGCAGCGTTGCTTTCCTTATTTTTCGATCTCGTGTGGGTTTTGATGATTTTTTAACGGTTGACATTTCGTGTCGAATGAAGATAAGCGGATCGATCTATTCGTGAAAAGAGAGTATTTTCACTCTAGGACGGAGTTTCCGTGTGGTTTCGGAGAGATTTTTACGGAATTTGTCAATGGTGTTGCAGCACGTCAGATCAGCCGTCCTGATAGTGGAAGGGTCTACGCGTCTTCATCCCTACAGGATTGGAATCCTGATATAGGATTTTTGCTCTTTGATGGAGTGAGGGGTGATCTTAATCTTTCGTTAAAAGACGAAATTAAACAAGAAGATTTTGAGCGGGCTTGGAATGCAGCCATGGGCAGCCAGTAGGTTACGTTTGAAGGCGGTGATGGAGGTGCATTGAGATTTCATGCGGCTTGAAATTAAACTCTCGGAGAGCATCCGTCGAATACTCAAGGAGCTAGCATGCAGACTGTTGATCCACTTATTTCCCATGGCCAAATATTGGTTCGATCTAGGTCGTACGATGAAGGTATGAGTCAATGACGAGCCCGAAACGTAGATCAGGGGCAGTGCTGCATATAAATTACCTCATTCTTGATCCGCTTCCAGACGTTGCCTTTGGCGCAAGGGCCTACTTGCAGGTGGTGGGCAAATTCGAGAGGAACGAACTCGCCGCACGGTGCGCCGGAAAGCGATGTCTCTTCGAGATGATCCTTGGAGATGCGCGAAAGACAAACCGTAGCGGGGAAGTGCGACAGCTAATTCGGATTCGATTCTTCCTCGGATCTACTGGGCCAGATGCGCCGGAGCCTCAAGAGCCGGAATTTTCCAACTAAGACGCGAACGGAAATTGTTCTCGCCTCAATATCAGGAGTCTGAGAAGAGATGAGCGTTGGAATCGTAATTTATGGAACCGATCCGACTCAGGTCGAGTCCGCTCTGTCAATGGCTGAAAGCCTGTTTCGTCAATTTGGTGGAGAAGCAACTAAGGCGGTTTTTCTGGAATTCGTTGTCCGGAACGGAGAGAGATTTGCTGATGATCATGAAACGTCTATCGCTGAATTAAGGGGCAGGATTGCAACTGGAGAGGTCGTTGAATTTCAGGTATATAACGACGAGGAAAATGGTGACGTCCCAGTTATTTCATTTGGCCACAATGTCCCGGAATTTGAGGGGCTATCATTTGTCGATGTCCAGATAGGGAGGTCAATTGGCGAGGTAAGTAAAGAAATAGCGAAATTTATAAAGCATGCGGCCATTAATGTGAGATTTAAGTACGCGATCGCTTACGATGCGGAAAATCCGTCGATTGCGTACAAATATTCGACTGGTGTTAATTTGGTTAGGATTTTCCCTTTTGAAAATACGTCTCTTTTCACCAGGGAGCTCCCTAATAGATCGCCCGGATCGGCGAGCTACGAAGGAACGAAGCTCAGGATGGTTTATCCCCTGAATGTTCTCAACGAAGAGCACCTGGATATTCGCGTCGACGATCTTCCTTTGAAGGAATGGATCGGATCTGATTCTTCTCGAGGATCGTTGGAAAGCATTTCAAATGGTATGTGGCTTTGGTCAGTCGATGTGACAGCTTTGTCCGAAGTCAACAACGCTTGCGGAGAGGCAGGAATATTGCTTGCCTGGCAAAAAGCGTCAACGAATAAGCCGGCGCGTAAACTACCCTGAGCGCGTTTCCGGAATGGAGCGGATCGTAAGCGATTCGGTCGATTCAGAATCGCATACGCGAAAAATGCGGCGTACGACTACACGGGGTACAGCGGCCGGCTGCTTGCCACAACAATTGCACGCTGTTACCGAAGAAGATTCCGAATCGTGTGGCGACTGGCCCCCCGAATATGGAGCTTACTTATCGCTACGATACGGGTGCGCGACTGGTATCTACGGGGGGGGCAGAAAATCGAAAACAACCACACATGCACGCACATGTGGGAGGCTGAGTCAGCCCGAATTGTGACGATGTAGTGCTCCTACCGTCGGCGCGTGATCCCGAGAACGACGATCTAATTTGTTTTGGAGGTGCTCTGTTGATTCGGCTCGAACAGTACTATGCTGGCGACGATGTCTGGAAAAATTTCTCCGATCTCTTTGCGAAATTCAAGGATTTTCCGGAAGTCCGAGATCTCGCTAAGGCTCTAAATGGGCACCTTGATCTTGCTTACACGATCTATTGGGTTGCCGGCCCGACGTCGGCCCAGAAGTGGATAAGTTCGAACGTCCCGGCACTCGACAACATCAGCCCCATCGATTGCACTGACGACCCGGAGTTGATTAAGCGCCTGCGCGAATGTCTAATGCGGATGCCATCGTAACGACCACGGCAACCGCTATGCGCGTTCGCGTTAGAGGAAGCGCAGGCTCACCGCCGTACCGGTAGCGGCTATACGTGGCGCGTGGCCAAGGTCGAACCGTTTCAAATCGTCACGTTCTGATCAGTCGTGTCAGGGACTGATCGCGCTTGCGTCGATTTGCTCCCCATTGGCTTCGAAGCGCGCAATAAACCGAGGACTGACCAAGTCGCGTGCCTATACCCAATGGCTAACGTGCAGCTCAATACGCGTCGGTGATGGTCTGATAGGCAATGTCCAACTGATGATGATTGCGTGCACGCCGTGCGCGTGAATGGATGTGCCACACGCGCCGACTCCCTATCAAGGCACTGTATCCACCGAATACCAACAAAGGAGGAATCCGAACCATCAAAAGCAACGCAGTAAACGAGCGCGGGCCGCAAGTGCTACCAACACTCACGACCCGCTAACCACAGCCAACTGAACAGGAGTTGTCCATGGCTAAGCCGAATCATAAAGCACGACCACCAAAGACGGAACGTTTCGTCACGATTCAGGAAATGTGGGGTACGCCGAAAACCGACCTCAAGCCGGAGAAGATCTTTCCGTACATGAAGATTGGTGGAATGTGGCTGATCAGCGATGCGTGTTTTGTCCCGGGCCGAAAGGCGCGAATCGATATTGAGCCTGGCAGGCTGATCATCACGCAGTTGTAAAAGGCAACGCCGCAGGATGCGGCCGCGCTGCGCGAAGTCGCGCAGCGCGCCGGGCAGGGCAACCTAAGCCACCCGCGCCGAGCCCATCACCAAGCGATATTGCAAGACGACCGCGACGTCCTCGCACCGCCGGTAGCCGTGCAATGCGTCCCCGCTCCATTGTCATAGAACGTCCGCGTCTCCGGCTGCGGCACGGACGGATCGAACGGATTCGGCGCACCATGCGGCCCGCGCGGCGCGTCGTACGGCCGCTGCGCCGCATACGATCCGCCACTACCCGCCGGTCGTGAGCCATTCGCCCGCAGGTATTCATTCCAGTTCTGCTCACGCTGCTCGTATCCAGGCACCGCGCGGCCAAAACTATCGCTGCCACCCGCTCCGAGCGCGACCCGATTCGCGGGCAACACCAACTCGGGTTCATGTTCCGACGAAGGCGGCGCTGCCACAAGCGCATCGCCCGTTACACGCAACGGTCGCGTATCCGGCGTATCGAACGGACTACGCTCCACGGGCGCAGCGTACTGCGAGCGGCGGCGGTTCAAACGTGCCGTATGTCCATCATCGCGAATGGCGGCGCGCCGTTCGGAACGAAAAACATTGGCACCGGCCGACCGATCGGTCAGCGAATCGCGGCCCGACGCATTGGCGGTAGAAACAGAAAGCGCGCACGCGATCGCGGCGGCGGAGGAAAGGCGAAACGGATGATTCATGAGCGATCCCAATCAGGTGATGTGCAATGAAAAAAACGGCAGATCACTGGCTGGCGGCTGGGCGACGGGCGGGCGTTGAAGTGGCCCTGAAGCGACTGCGAGGCGCGGTGGACGCGTCTCGCAGGAAGGCTGGCTGGATTGCAGAGGCGAATTCGTATTATTTCACATCAATAACAATCACCTTTCCAACGATCGAGGATCGTCGGCAAACAGAAGGCTTGAGCGCCTCCGCCCAACGCACTGCAATGGTGCTCACCAAACCAATCATCAGTCGATTGAAGAACGACGATGCGACCCTTTACAGCCCCGCCACGCACCACGAAAAATCGCCTATCACCCAATCCCAATCCCGACAAGGCACAGCGCCGAAAAACCCCCGCCAATAGCAACCGGATTGCACTCCCAGCCTCCATGCGGCGTCCCCAAGGTTGCGCCGTCATTGCTACCGACTGTCACAACCTCTCTACGTGTTTTCCCTCGGTAGACCGGCATTTTTGACAGACGATTTAAAAACGCCCATATAATTTCGACTGCCTTGCCAACGGCTGTCGGACCATCCCTCCGATCAAGCGGTTTGGCAAGCGGGGCAGGCGAAACGCTTGCGCAATGCAAGACGCATCACGATGTCTTTCCGAACCAGACGTCCCCTTCGGGGACTGCAAGAGCCGGGCCCCGCTACGCAACATTCCGCTGGAGTTCCGTCTTCTATGTGTCTCGGGCGTGTCCCATGTCCTCGCCCCGGGTGCTGTTCGATTGCGCAAGTCATGCCGCCTTTGCCCGTATGACTAAACAACATCGAGGAGCTCCCAGATGACGCTGTCCCGTCTTACGTCCATTTCCGTCGCCGCCGTGCTGTTCGCCGCCGGCGCGGCCACCGCGCAAGCGGAAACCGTGAAGATCGCCATCGCTGGTCCGATGAGCGGCTCGGTCGCCCAATACGGCGACATGGTGAAGGCCGGCGCGCTGACCGCGATCGAGCAGGTCAACGCAGCAGGCGGTGCGGGCGGCAACAAGTTCGAAGTGGTGATGATGGACGACGCATGCGAACCGAAGCAGGCCGTCGCCGTCGCCAACAAGATCGTCAGCCAGAAGATCAAGTACGTGATCGGCCACGTGTGCTCGGGGTCGACGATCCCGGCCTCCGACATCTACGAGAACGAAGGCATCGTGATGGTCACGCCGTCGGCCACCGCACCGCAGCTGACGGAAGGCAAGAAGCGTCACTTCATCTTCCGCACGATCGGCCGTGACGACCAGCAAGGCCCGGCCGCCGCGCACTTCATCATCAACAACGTGAAGCCGAAGAAGGTCGCGGTGCTGCACGACAAGCAGTCGTACGGCCAGGGCATCGCATCGTCGGTGAAGAAGGACCTCGAAGCCGCGAAGATCCCGGTCGTGCTGTTCGAAGGCATCAACGCCGGCGATTCGGACTACTCGGCGATCATCACGAAGCTGAAGTCGCAAGGCGTCGATTTCGTCTACTTCGGCGGCTACCACCCGGAAATGGGCCTGCTGCTGCGCCAGGCGCGCGAGCAGGGCGTGAAGGCCACGTTCATGGGGCCTGAAGGCGTGGGCAACAAGGACGTGACGGCAATCGCCGGCCCGGCCTCGGAAGGCATGCTCGTCACGCTGCCGGCCGACTTCTCGGCCGATCCGGCCAACGCGGCGCTCGTGAAGGCGTTCGCGGACAAGAAGCGCGATCCGAACGGCCCGTTCCAGATGCCGTCGTACGCCGCGGTGAAGATCATCGCCGACGCGATCGCCGGCGCGAAGACGACCGACCCGACCAAGGTCGCCGCGTACATGCACAAGACGACGTTCGACACACCGATCGGCAAGGTCGCGTATGACGCGCAGGGCGACCTGAAGGCGTTCAAGTTCGTCGTGTACACGTGGCACAAGGACGCGACGAAGACCGCCGCCAAGTAATACGGAGTACCCGCCCACGCATCCGCCCTGTCCGAAACCCGGACGGGGCGGGTGTGCATTCGCGCCGCGCATGTCCCCAGTGCGCGGCCGGCAGGCGGCCCGAGACGACACCGTGCGTTGCGCGCGGCCGAATGCCGTGATCCGGCGCGGTACGCGACACAGCGCCAACGGGAGCTTCCCGCACATGACTGACTTCTTTCCGCAATTCGCCCAGCAGCTGGTCAACGGCCTGACGCTGGGTGCGATCTATGCGCTGATCGCCATCGGCTATTCGATGGTCTACGGCATCATCGGCATGATCAACTTCGCCCACGGCGAGATCTACATGATCGGCGCATACGTGGGCCTCGTCACCCTGACGGCCATCGGCATCTCCGCCGGTTATCCGCTGCCGCTCGTGCTCGGCGCCGCACTGATCGTGTCGGTGATCGTCACCGGGCTGTACGGTTTCGCGGTCGAGCGCGTCGCGTATCGGCCGCTGCGCGGCGGCCCGCGCCTCGTGCCGCTGATCTCCGCGATCGGCATGTCGATCTTCCTGCAGAACTACGTGCAGATCGGCCAGGGCGCGCGCGACGTGTCCGTGCCGGTGCTGATCTCCGGCGCGTTCGACATCCATCTCGGCGGCGACTTCGACGTGACGATCCCGTATGCGCGCCTGCTGATCGTCTGCGTGACGGTCGTGCTGATGATCGCGCTCACGTTGTTCATCTCGCATTCGCGGATGGGCCGTGCCTGCCGCGCATGCGCCGAGGACATGAAGATGGCGAACCTGCTCGGCATCGACACGAACCGCGTGATCTCGTTCACGTTCGTGCTCGGCGCGATGCTGGCGGCCGTCGGCGGCGTGCTGATCGGGCTGACGATCGGCAAGCTGAACCCGTATATCGGCTTCGTCGCGGGTATCAAGGCGTTCACCGCCGCGGTGCTCGGCGGGATCGGCAGCATCCCGGGCGCGATGCTCGGCGGCGTGCTGCTGGGCCTCGCTGAAACCTTCGCCGCAGGCTACATGCCGGCCGAGTACAAGGACGTCGTCGCGTTCGGCCTGCTCGTGCTGATCCTGCTCTTCCGCCCGACCGGCCTGCTCGGCAAGTCGGACATCGAAAAGGTTTGACGGAGACGCAGATGAGTACAGTCATTTCCGTTCGCCGCCCTGCCGCCGACGCTTCGATCGGCCAGGCGCTGAAAAATGCCGTGGCCGCCGCGTTCCTGACGGCGATCCTCACGATTCCGGTGCTCGGGCTGCAACTGAAGCTCGACGGCTATCAGGTGGTGCTCACGCCGCACTGGCGGCCGGTGTGGATCGCGGTCGCGGCCGTGTTCCTGTTCCAGCTGTTCAAGCCGTGGCTCGTGCGCGCGAAATCGGCGGTGAAGCTGCCGGCGATGCCCGCGATGGGCGCGCGGCAGCAGCGCGCGGTCGTATGGGTGCTGCTCGCGGTCGGGCTCGTGTGGCCGTTCTTCGGCTCGCGCGGCGCGGTGGACGTCGCGACGCTCGCGCTGATCTACGTGATCCTCGGCCTCGGGCTGAACATCGTGGTCGGTTTCGCGGGGCTGCTGGATCTCGGTTATGTCGGGTTCTACGCGGTCGGCGGCTATACGTATGCGATGCTGAACCAGTACTTCGGGCTGTCGTTCTGGGAGTGCCTGCCGCTCGCCGCGATCGCGGCCGCGACGTTCGGCTTCCTGCTCGGCTTCCCGGTGCTGCGGCTGCGCGGCGACTATCTCGCGATCGTCACGCTCGGCTTCGGCGAAATCATCCGCCTGCTCGCGAACAACCTGACGAGCCTCACGGGCGGCCCGGACGGCATCTCGGGCATCCCGAAGCCGACCGTGTTCGGTTACGAGATGGCGCGCAGCGCGAGCGTCGAAGGCGCGAAGACGTTCCACGAACTGATCGGGCTGGAATACAGCGGCGACCACGTGGTGATCTTCCTGTACCTGCTCGCGCTCGTGCTGGTCGGCTTCACGCTGTTCGTCACGAGCCGCCTGATCCGCATGCCGATGGGCCGTGCGTGGGAAGCGCTGCGCGACGACGAGATCGCGTGCCGTTCGCTGGGCCTGAACCCGACGCGCATCAAGCTGTCGGCGTTCACGCTCGGCGCGGCGTTCGCGGGCATCGGCGGCGCGTTCTTCGCGGCACGCCAGGGCCTCGTGAATCCTGAATCGTTCACCTTCATCGAATCGGCGCTGATCCTCGCGATCGTCGTGCTCGGCGGGATGGGTTCGCAGCTCGGCGTGATTCTCGCGGCGATCCTGCTGACCGTACTGCCGGAAGTCGCGCGCGGCTTCGCCGAGTACCGGATGCTGATCTTCGGTCTGGTGATGGTGTTGATGATGATGTGGCGTCCGCAGGGCCTGCTGCCCGCGAGCCGTCCCCACGTGGAGCTGCCGCGATGAGCGCACATGCAGAACTGTTGAAGGTCGCCGGGCTGCAGATGCGCTTCGGCGGGTTGCTCGCGGTGGACGGGATCGATTTCGACGTGCGCCGCGATGAAGTGTTCGCGATCATCGGGCCGAACGGCGCGGGAAAGACCACGGTGTTCAACTGCGTCGGCGGCTTCTACAAGCCGACCGGCGGCGACGTCGTGCTCGACGGCCACGCGATCGCGGGGCTGCCGAGCCACAAGATCGCGTTGAAGGGCCTCGTGCGGACGTTCCAGAACATTCGCCTGTTCAAGTCGCTGACCGTCGTCGAGAACCTGCTCGTTGCGCAGCACCGCAAGGTGAAGGCGGGGTTGCTGCCGGGCCTCTTCTCGACGCCCGCGTATCGCCGTGCCGAGAAGGAAGCGCTCGAGCGCGCGGCGGTGTGGCTCGACCGGATGGGGCTGACGTCGGTCGCCAACCGGCCGGCCGGCACGCTGTCGTACGGGCATCAGCGGCGCCTGGAGATTGCGCGCTGCATGATCACCGAGCCGCGCCTGCTGATGCTCGACGAGCCGGCGGCCGGCCTCAACCCGCAGGAAAAGATCGAACTGCAGCACCTGATCGACAAGCTGCGCCGTGAGTTCGGCGTATCGGTACTGCTGATCGAACACGACATGAGCCTCGTGATGGGCGTGTCCGACCGCATCCTCGTGATGGAGCACGGCCGGCCGATCGTGATCGGCACGCCGGAAGCGGTCCGCAACGACCCGCGCGTGATCAAGGCGTATCTGGGGGAAGAGTGATGCTGAAGCTGGAACAGGTCCATACGCACTACGGCGCGGTCGAGGCGCTCGCGGGCGTGTCGATCGAGGTGAACAAGGGCGAGATCGTCACGCTGATCGGCAGCAACGGCGCCGGCAAGACGACGCTGATGATGACCGTGTGCGGCACGCCGCGCGCATCGTCGGGCCGCGTGCTGTTCGAGGGCAACGACATCACCGCGATGTCGACGCACCAGATCATGCGGCAGGGGATGGCGATCTCGCCGGAAGGGCGGCGCGTGTTCCCGAGCCTGACGGTGCTCGAGAACCTGAAGATGGGCGGCTTCTTCGCGAGCCGTCATGAGATCGACGACGGCATCGAGCACGTGTTCAAGCTGTTTCCGCGCCTGAAGGAGCGCGCGACGCAGCGGGCCGGCACGATGTCGGGCGGCGAGCAGCAGATGCTGGCGATCGGCCGTGCGCTGATGAGCAAGCCGCGCCTGCTGCTGCTCGACGAACCGACGCTCGGCCTCGCGCCGCTCGTGATCGCGCAGATCTTCGACATCATCAGGACGATCCGCGACGAGGGCGTCACCGTGTTCCTCGTCGAGCAGAACGCGAACAAGGCGCTCGGTGTGGCCGATCGCGGCTACGTGCTCGAAACGGGGCGCGTGGTGCTTGCCGATACGGGCGCGAACCTGCTCGCGAACGACCGGATCAAGCAGGCGTACCTCGGCGGTTGATGAAGGAAGCCGCCGGCCTGCAACGGGCCGGCGGTCACCGCGAATGGTGTAGCCGATTCGGTTTCGATCGTAGTTGATCCGGCTACGCCCGGCGGCGACGCGAAACACCGCTATCGGCAGCCGTTCGACCTCGACCTCGATCTGCCGATGCCTTTTCTACTCTAGCCGATCCTGAACGTGCTTTTCAGCACGTCGCGCAAATGCAGCGCGGCGCGATTGCCGTCGTCCGTCAGCCGGATGTGTGGGTGTCCGTCGTGTGGCTGACGGTTTTCTCGACCTTTATCGCCTACCTGTCGTTGTGGGCGCTGCTCAAGCGCATGCCCGCGACGCGCGTGGCGACCCTCGTTTATCTCGAACCGCCGGTGACGCTGACCTGGGCCGCGTGGATGTTCGGCGACAGCGTCGCGGTGTCGACCTATCTCGGCATCGTCGTCGTCGCGATCGGTGTGTGGCTGGCCGGCAAGCCAGGCGAGCGGGCCACCCGGGCCCGGCGTGCCAGGATGGAAGCGGCCGGGCGCTGATGCGCTGGTTGTGCACGCGATTCCGGTGTAGCGTCGCGGTACTGTCACGACCTGTGAAGGAATCCGATGAAGGTCAAACGGATCGTCGCCAATATCGACACACGATCAGTCGACGACGCAAAGCGCTTCTACCAGCGGATCTTCGGCCTCGACTTGCTGATGGACCACGGCTGGATCGCAACCTATGGCAATGCCGAGCAGATGGACGTGCAGATCAGCTTCGCATCGCAGGGCGGGGCGGGTACGCCGACGCCCGATCTGTCGATCGAGGTCGACGACGTCGACGAAGCGCTCGCACGCGTGCAGGCGGCCGGGATTCCCGTCGAATACGGCCCGGCTGACGAGCCTTGGGGCGTGCGGCGGTTTTACGTGCGCGATCCGTTCGGCAAGCTCGTCAACGTGCTCGCGCATCGTTGATCCGGGATGCGGGGGCGGCCCGGGTGTTCACGTATGCAGCGCCAGCCCCTTCACGGCCTTGTCGACCGCCTTCTTCGGCCCGCGCAGCGCCAGCCCGACGAGGTCGGGATGCTCGGCGTCGCCGGCACGAAAGACTTCGCGGTTGGCCGCGTCGTGCCCGGTCGAAAACATCGCGTGCACGTAGGGCACGATCGTGAGTTCGCGCGACAGCGCCTGCCGGTGCGCGGCCTGCAGGCCGTTCAAATCGGCGGCGAACACCAGCATCGGCTGGCCCAGCATGCGGCCGTAGCGGCGTCCCGCCGCATCCTCGTAAGGCTCGCCGAGCGCTTCGGGCGCTTCAGCCGCGACGCCCGTCGCGAGAAACGCGACGACATTGAGTTTCTGCCACGCCGCGAGATCGTCGCGCACGATCAGCGCCACCTTGGTATCGAACATGATTGCTCCTCGTTGAAGCGCACATGATCGGATGCCGCGTGGGATCAGTCTGGAACGTTTGTGCACATCTGCCGGTACGCAGCCGGCGTGATCCGGTATGCGCGGCGGAACCAGCGGCCGAGGTGGCTCTGGTCGGCGAAGCCGACGTCGGCCGCGACCTGTGCGGGCGTGCGGCCGGCGGCCAGCAGGCGGCGCGCGGCGCGTAGCCGCACGCGCACCAGGTACGCGTGCGGCGACGTGCCGTACGCGCGCTGGAACAGCCGCGTCAGCCGGAACCGGTCGATCCCGGTGAGATCGACGAGTGCGTCGAGGCCGATATCGTCGCTCATGCGCGCATGCAGCAGATCGCGCGCGCGGGCAATCGCGGGCGCGACGGCATTGCCGCCGCTCGCGAGCGGGGCGCGCAATTCGCCGCCGAGCCGTGTCAGCAGGCGGTCGAGCGCCTGGTCGCGCGCGAGCTTGCCCTCGTTGCCGTGGAGCGCGACGAACGCCTGCCGGATCGTGTCGACGAGGCCGCGATCGTCGACCAGCGTGTGGCCGAACGCGGCTTCGACGCCGCCGAGGCCCGGCAGGTCCAGCCGGCGTGCCGCTCGCTCGACCCATGCCTGCGGGAGGTACAGCATTCCATACGTGAAGCCGCCCGCTTCGGGCGCGTGGCCATCGTGCAGCGCGCCCGGCTCGATCAGGATCGCGCGGCCCGGCACGCTCGTATGCACCGACCGGTGGCACTGGAATTGCTGCACGCCCTGTTCGGTGAAGCCGACCAGCATGTCGTCGTGATCGTGCGCATCGTATGCATGGCCGCTGAAATGCGCATGCAGGCTTTCGATGCCGGTGTCCGCATCGCGCCGAGCGACGAGCCAGTGGTCGTGCGTGTCGCTGCCGTTCGTCGCCGTGTCCTTCTCCATCGCTCGTTTCGTGCCGCGTCGTGACGTGTCCTGCAGTGTACGCCGATGCCGCCCGCTCACGCGCTGCCGGATGCCCCGGCCGCGGCCATTCACGCGTCGTTCGTCGTCGCCCGTTCGTCGCGCGCATATTGCGCGGGCGGCCGGCCGACGTGCCGCGTGAACGCGACGCTGAACGTGCTGGCCGAGCTGTAGCCGACACGCCCCGCGATCTCCGCGATACGGCCCTCGTTGCGCCGGAGCAGGTCCTTCGCGAGCGCCATGCGCCATGTCAGCAGGTATTCCATCGGTGCGACGCCGACCGCGCGGCTGAAGCGTTCGAAGAACGTCGAGCGCGACAGCGCGGCTTCCTTTGCCAGCTCGACGACCGTCCAGGGGTGCGCGGGACGTTCGTGCATCCGCCGGATCGCGGCTGCGAGGCGGCTGTCGGCGAGCCCGCGCACGAGGCCGGGCGACGCGTTCGTGCCGGACGTGAAGCGCAGCGCCTCGATCAGCAGCACTTCCAGCAGGCGCGCCAGCACGATCTCGCGGGCCGGCCGCTGCGCGCGCGATTCGTCGCGCACCAGTTGCACGAGCGTGGTCAACCGCGGTTCGCCGCGCACGTGCACGAATTGCGGCAAGAGCGACACCAGCAGCGATGCATCGGGCGAACCGAAGCTGCAGTTGCCGGCCATCATTCGCGTGTCGACCGGGTTGGCGGCGTCGCCGATCCGGTATTCGCCGTGGTCGAGCGCGACTGGCGGCGCGGTTTCGACGCCCGGTGCCGGCGGTTCGAGGCTCGACATCGCGACGCCTTGGGCAGCCGGAATCAGCATGAAGTCGCCGGGCAACAGTTCGATCGGTGCGTGCCCGTCGATCGCGATCCGGCACCCGCCGTCGAGGATCGCGCAGTAGAACGGTTCGCCGGCGACCGTGCGGCTGATCGCCCACGGGCTCGCGCCGCGCACGTACTTCGAGTACCGCGCGCCCGGTTGCAACAGCGTCACGACTTCGGTCAGCGGGTCGATCATCGCCGGACTCTCGCAAAAGAAAAGCGGATTTTCGATTGTAGCGAATACGGATCCGGCCATCTATCGTACGAACACCTGCCCGACACATGACACATCACAGGAGTTCGCATGAAGACCGTACTGATCACCGGCTGTTCCTCCGGCTTCGGCCTCGAGATCGCCCGCCATTTCCTGGCCCGCGACTGGCAAGTCGTCGCGACGATGCGCACGCCGCGCGAGGACGTGCTGCCGCCGTCGGCCAACCTGCGCGTGCTGCCGCTCGACGTGACGAACGCGGACAGCATCCGTGCCGCGGTCGACGCGGCGGGCCCGATCGACGTGCTCGTCAACAACGCGGGTTTCGGCGCGGCCGCGCCGGCCGAGCTCATGCCGCTCGATACGGTGCGTGCGCTATTCGAGACCAACACGCTCGGCACGATCGCGCTCACGCAGGCCGTGCTGCCGCAGTTTCGCGCGCGCGGGGCCGGGGTGGTCGTGAACGTCACGTCGAGCGTCACGCTGAAGGCGTTGCCGCTGGTCGGCGCGTACCGCGCGAGCAAGGCGGCGGTCAATGCGTACACCGAATCGATGGCGGTCGAGCTCGAACCGTTCGGCGTGCGCGCGCATCTCGTGTTGCCGGGCCGGGCGCCCGACACGCGCTTCGGCGACAACGCGCGCGCGAACATGCACGGCTTCGAGCATGAAGCGTATGCGGAGTTTGTCGGGAAGGCCGTCGCGCGGATGCTCGATGCATCGGGGCCGATCACCCATGCGCAGGACGTCGCCGAAGCCGTATGGCGGGCAGCGACCGATCCGTCGAGCCCGATGCGCATTCCGGCCGGCGCGGATGCCGAGGCGTGGGCGGCCGAGGCGCGTTGATCGATCGGAAATTCGTCGCGCCGGTCGGTCGAGCCGGCGCGACGGATTGCGTGATGCGGGGAAGGGCGTTACCGCGCGCCGCTACAGCGCCCGTTCGATCGCCTGCCCCAGCAGCGACAGGCCAAGATCGATCTCTTCCTCGCTGACGGTCAGCGGCGGCGCGATCCGGAACACGCCGCCCATGCCGGGCAACTGCACGATGTTCATGCTGAGCCCGAGGTTCATGCATTCGCGCGTGATCTTCGCGCCGAGCCCGTCCGCCGGTTCCTTCGTCCGGCGATCCTTGACGATCTCGACACCGAGCAGCAGCCCGCGTCCGCGCACGTCGCCGATGCAGTCGAACCGCTCCATCAGGTCGAGCAGGCCGCGCCGGAGCCGGTCGCCCATCACGTTCGCCCGTGCGACGAGCCCGTCGCGCTGCACCACGTCGAGCACGCGCAGGCCGACGGCCGCCGGCAGCGGGTCCGACACGTGCGTCGTGTAGAACAGGTAACCGAGTTCGTGCGCGCGTTCCTCGATCGCCGCGGACGTCACGATCGCCGCGAGCGGCAGCCCCGCGCCGAGCGTCTTCGACAGCGTCAGGATGTCGGGCGTCACGCCGTCGCGCTGGCACGCGAACATCGTGCCGGTGCGGCCGACGCCGGTCTGCGCCTCGTCGAGGATCAGCAGCATCCCGCGTTCCTCGCACTTGCGCTTGAGCGCCGCCATATAGCCTTCCGGCAGCTCGATGATCCCGCCTGAACTGAGGATCGGCTCCGCGATGAACGCGGCGAGGTTGCCGCTCGACTGGCGGTCGATCAGGTCGAACGCGTAGTCGAGTTCGGCGAGATAGTCGTACGTGCCGTCGCGCTCGAAGCGCGGCCGGTACGTGAACGGTGCCGGGATCGCGAACGAGCCGACGGCGGCCGGGCCGACGCCCTTGCGGCCGGCGCTGTACGTGGCCGATGCGGCGGCGCCCGTCATCCCGTGCCACGACTGCGCGAAGCCGACGATCTCGTACTTGCCGGTGACGAGCTTCGCCATCCGGATCGCCGCTTCGTTCGATTCCGCGCCGGTGCTGAGCAGCAGCGCGCGATCGAGCCCGTCGGGCGTGATGTCGGCGAGGCGTGTCGCGAGGTCGACGACCGGCCGCGACAGCATCCCGCTGAACAGATGGTCGAGCTTGCCCGCGTATTCGCCGATCACGGAGACGATCTCCGGATGGCTGTGGCCGAGCACCGCGCTCATCTGCCCCGACGTGAAATCGAGGATCGCGCGGCCGTCGGCGTCATAGACGAAGCTGCCTTTCGCGCGCTCGATGATCATCGGCTCGAACGTGCCGCCGTAGCGGACCAGGTGCTGCCTGGCGTTGCGCCAGAAGGTCGGGTCGTCGTTCAGGGACATCGGGCATCTCCGGGCAAAAGGGCAGGGGGCGCTTGCAGTCTAGGCGCGTGTCTGGTTTGATGGAAACGAATAGTTCTTATGCAAGGTAGAAAAGGAGCTAATACCTTGGGGCTTTCGCTTGAAATCGACCTGCTGCGCTCGTTCGTCGTGATCGCGGAGGTGCGCGCGCTCAGCCGCGCGGCCGCGCGTGTCGGCCGCACCCAGTCCGCGCTCAGCCAGCAGATGAAGCGGCTCGAGGAGGCCGTCGACCAGCCGCTGTTCCAGCGCACCGGGCGCGGCGTGGTGCTGACGCATCCGGGCGAGCGGCTGCTCGTGCATGCGCAGCGCATCCTGCGGCTGCACGACGAGGCGATGGCCGACCTGTGCGGCACGGGGTTGTCGGGGACGATCCGCTTCGGGTGCCCGGACGATTACGCGCAGGTGTGGCTGCCGTCGCTGCTGCGGCAGTTTTCGAGCCAGCATCCGCAGGCGATCGTCGAGGTCGTGTGCGGGCCGACGCCGCGTCTCGTCGAACAGCTGGAGAAACGTGCGGTCGACCTGGCGATGATTTCATTGCCGGACGACGGCGCGAACGACGACATCATTCGTCGCGAGCAACTGGTCTGGATCGGCTACCCGGGGCTGGAACCCGGGCATTTCGATCCGCTGCCGCTTGCGTTGTCCGATCGCGACACGCTCGACCACATTGCGGCCTGCGAGGCGCTGGAGCGCGCCGGCCGTCATTACCGCGTCGCATACGCGAGCAGCAGTCTCGCGGGGCTGATCGCGCTGGTGCGTTCGGGGCAGGCGTTCGCGGTGATGACGCAGACGGCGGTACCGGCCGACCTGGCGATCGTCACCGGCGATCCGCGCCTGCCGCCGTTGCCTGCCGTGGGCATTACGCTGAAGTTCGATCGCAAGCGGCCGTCGCACCTGACGGCGGCGTTCGCCGAGCATATCCGGCTCACGCTGCCGCTGTTGTGATGCGTGCGGCCGCCGCGCCGTGGCGTCACTCGACCGTCGACGAAGCCGACACCCGTGCCGGGTCATGCGCATCCGATGCCGCCTCCACCCCCGCTTCCACATCACGCACGCGGATCGCCGCCTGCATGCCCGACAACTTGAGTTCGGTCTCCTGATATTCGTTGACCGGCTCGGAATCGGCGACGATGCCGCAGCCCGCGAACAGCCGGCAGGCCCCGCCGTCGACCAGCGCGGAGCGCAGCGCGACGATGAAGTCGCCGTTGCCGTGCGCGTCGATCCAGCCGACGGGCGCCGCATACCAGCCGCGATCGAATCCTTCATGTGCGCGGATGTGGTCGAGCGCCGCGTCGCGCGGATGGCCGGCCACCGCCGGCGTCGGGTGCAGTGCCGCGATGACCTGCAAGAGCGTCGCGTCTTCCTTCAGCGTCGCGCGGATCGGCGTGCTCAGGTGCTGCAGCCTCGGCAGCCGGTGCAGCGACGGTTCCGCGGGCACGTCGAGCGCGCGCGACAGCGGCGTGAGCGCGGCGCGGATCGCGTCGACGACGAGCGCGTGTTCGAGCCGCTCCTTGGCGGAAGCCATCAGGGCCGCGCCGAGTGCGCGATCGTCGTCGGGCGTGGCGCCGCGCCGGGTCGTCCCGGCCAGCGCATGCGTGCGCACGTCGCCGGCCGCGACACGCGCGAGCCGTTCCGGCGTGGCGCCGACGAAGCAGGCGCCTTCTCGGCGGATCGCGAACAGGTGCGCGTGCGCGTCGCGCTTGCGCAGCCGGCGCAGCAGCGGCGCGATGGCAACGGGCCGCGCGTATTGTTCGAGCACGTCGCGCGCGAGCACGACCTTGCCGAACGCGCCGCCGTGGATCGCGTCCACCGCGCGCCGGACTTCGTGCTGCCATTCGCTCGCCTGCAGCGCCTGCGTGTGCAGCAGATGCGGTGCAGCGTCGTCGCGGGCGGCCGCGAGCGAGCCGAGCGACTCGATGCGCGCGAGACACGCATGCGCGAGCGCGGCCGGATCGTCGTGCGCGGCGACGACGTGCTGGCAGACGGCCCAGTGCGCGTCGCCTTCGCGCACGATCAGCAGCGTCGCCACCGTCATGCTGGCGTCGGGAAACGGCGCCCAGTGCGCGCTGCGCGCGCCGCGCGGATCGAACCGGAAGCCGCCGACGGCGCGCGGCGGCTGCGGGCCGGCCGTCACGGCATCGCGAACGAGCGTGCGCCAGCGCGCATCGATCTGCGCGAAGCGCGTGTCGCCGGTGGCGGTCAGTTCGAGCGCGTTGCCCCAGCCGAACAGCGTGACGGATGTATCGCCGGCTTCGTGGAAGAACCACGGCGTGGCCCCGTCGTCCCATGCGGCGATCAGGTCGAAGAAGTCGAGCGGCCGCACCGGCACCGACACCGACGCGAGCGTCGGCGTGCCGGTGTCGGCGGCGCGGCGGGCCGCACGCGCGAACGTGTCGTGCAGCAGCGGGAGGCCGGCGTTCATGCGAGCCCCCGTTGCCGGCGCCAGTGCTGCGTTTGCTGCGCGATGTACCACGCGATCAGGCCGGCGAACAACGTTTCGACGTAGTCGCCGTCGAGGCCCGCCTGTTCGGCCCAGCGGCGCCGGTCGGGCAGCATCGCGGCCACCCGTTCCGGCGCGGCGATGCTCGCTTCGTCGGGCTTGAAGCGCGATGCAGCCTTCACGTATTGCATGCGCCGGCCGAGCGCGTCGATGATGTCGGCATCCAGGCGATCGATGGCTTCGCGAATGTCGGGCAGCCCCGTGCAGGCGTCCGGTGTTTTCATGTGTACTCCTTTCCGTAACGAAGGGATTGGTCGATCCGTTCGACCAGGTGCGCGATCAGCGCCGGGTACTGGTGCCGCAGGTAGAAGTGGTCGCCGCTGAACGTCTCGATGCGGATCGGGCGCGACGCGACGTCCTGCCACGCGTGCGCTTCGTCGTCGTCGAGCTCGGAATCGGCAAGCGGCAGCATCACGCCGAGCGGCGTGTCGAGCCGCGGCGGCCGGTCGCGGCGATACGTCTCGATCGCACGGTAGTCGTGGCGGATCATCGGCAGGTAGATCGCGCGCATCTCCGGATCGGCGAGCAGCGCGGCGTGCTCGCCGGACAGCCGCGCGACATCGGCCACGAGTGCGTCGTCCGATTGCAGGTGCAGGTCGGACAGGCGCTGACGATGCGGCGGCGGCAACGCGGATACGGCCAGGTAAAGCGGGGCCGCGCCGCGCGCCTCGAGCCGCGCCGCCACCTCGTAGGCGAGCGCCGCGCCGAGGCTGTGCCCGAACAGCACGAGCGGCGCGTGCGCATAACGTTGCAGCGCGTCGGCGGCGGGGCCGGCGAGGGCGTCGATCGTCGTCAGGCACGGTTCGCCGAAACGCTCCTCGCGGCCCGGATACTGCAGTGCGAGCAGGTCGACGTCCCATGGCAGCGCGCGGCTCCAGTTGCGAAAGAAATTCGCGGTGCCGCCTGCATGCGGGAAACACACGAGCTGCGCGCGCGGGCACGGCGACAGGCGCAGCTCGCGGATCCAGTTCGAACCAATCGGTCGCGCGCTCATGCGGCCGCCGCCTGCAACTGGCGGCGCAGCAGGTCGCGCAGCGATTTCTTGCTGGTCTTGCCGATGCCGGATTCCGGGAAGCGCGGCATGAACTCGATGCGATCGGGAATCTTGAAGGCGGCGAGCCCGCAGTCGCGCAGGTAGCGTTTCAGCACCAGCCTCGACGGCGCGGGTGCGCGTGCGACGACGAACGCGCACGTGCGCTCGCCGAGCAGCGGGTCGGGCATCGCGACCACCGCGGCGTCATGCACCTGCGGGTGCGCGAGCAGCAGGTTCTCCACTTCCTCGGCGGAGACCTTCTCGCCGCCGCGATTGATCTGGTCCTTGTCGCGGCCTTCGACGACGAGGTCGCCGTCGGCGGTGCGCCGCACGCGATCGCCGCTGCGATAGAAGCCGTCGGCCGTGAACGCGGTTGCATTGTGCCCGGCGAGCCGGTAGTAGCCGCGTATCGTGTACGGGCCGCGCACCTGCAGTTCGCCGATCTCGCCCGGTGCGACCGGTTCGCCGGTTTCGTCGACGATGCGTACTTCGTCGCCGTCCGACACCGGGCGGCCCTGTGTATGCGCGATCCGTTCAGGTGAATCGTCGAGCCGCGTGCAGCAGATGAGCCCTTCGGCCATCCCGAACACCTGTTGCAGCCGGCAGCCGAGCACGGGCGCCACGCGCGCGGCGGCGTGGTCCATCAACCGCGCGCCGCCGACCTGCAGCACGCGCAGGCTCGACAGGTCGGCCCGGCGTTGCGGCTGTTCGTCGAGCCACAGCAGCGCGAGCGGCGGCACGAGCGCGGTATGCGTGACGCGTTCCTGCGCGATCAGCGCGAAGCTCTGTTCGGGCTCGGGCCGCCCGGTCGCGACCACGCGGCCGCCCGCGAGCAGCGCACCGATCGTGCCGGGGCAGCACAGCGTGAAGTTGTGCGCCATCGGCAGCGCGGCGAGGTAGACGGTGCCGGCGTCGAATCCGCTCGCGACGCTGCACGCGCGCACGTTGTACAGGTATTCGCGATGGCGGCGCGGGATCAGCTTCGGCGTGCCGGTCGTGCCGCCCGACAGCTGGAAGCATGCGATGTCGTCGGCGCGTGCCGCGCATTCGCGCAGCGGCGGCGCGTCGTACAGCGCATCGAATGGTGTGAACGCGTGATCGTCGCCGTCCATCACGACGTGCTCGAGCGTCGGGCAGTCGGCCTGCAATGCGGCCGCGAGCGGCCGGCAGTCGAACTCGCCGAGTCGTGCCGCGCACAGATACGCGCGCGCGCCGGCGAAGCGGCAGAACGCGCCGATCTCGTAGTGCCGGTGGGCGGGCAACGCGAGCACCGGCCGCACGCCGAGCTGGAACAGCGCGAAGCAGGTCTCGATGAAGCGTGCGCCGTTCGGCAGATGGACGACGACCGCGTCGCCGCGCACCAGGCCCAGACGCGCGAGGCCGCCCGCAAGCTGGCGGATGCGCGCCAGCAGGTCGCGATAGCTGAGCCGGCAGGTGCCGTCAACGACCGCGAGCGCGTCGGGGGCGCGCTGCGCTTGCGCGTCGAGCGCCTCGAAGAACGTCGTGTCCTGCCAGTAGCCGGCGTCGCGATAGCGGTGCGCGAAGTCGTCGGGCCAGTCGGGCGCGTCGGCCGGGATCGCCGGCGCCACGGAGGGAAGGGAGGAGTGCATGCGCTGACCTTGGGTTCCGGCAAGTTGTCAAAAAATGTAAATGAGAGGTATTATCATTTGTAACAAGTGCCGCGATAACGTCGTTTCTTTCGATATCGCGGCAATTTCATTCGATCGGGCGCCTGTCGCGCGGCGCCCGCCCGGCCCGGCCGGAGAATCGGCCGGTTGCCGCCGGCGCGCGCCGGGCCGCGCGTGCCGCCTAACCAACGGACCTCCGATGAGCTCGACCTCCTTCGCTTCGTCACGACGTCACCCGCCGGTGCTCGTGCCCGGCAATCATCCGGGCGTGGTGCACATCGACGCGGGCATGAAACTCATGAGCGGCACGCTGTGCTCGGACAGCCGCGACTGGTACGAGGAGCCGCTCGAAAAAGGGCTGAAGCTCGTCCTCGTGCAGAGCGGGCAGTTGCGCTGCCGCGTGCCGGGCCAGCCCGAGCAGTGCATCAAGGGGCCGGGCCTGTGCGTGATCGCCAACGACGGCGAATTCACGACGCACCAGATCTACGACCGCGACGTGCCGCTGCGCTACACGATCGTGCAGCTCGGCCTCGATGCGCTCGACCGCAACCTGAGCCTGTTGCCGGAGAAGATGCTCGCGCCGACGGGCGGCGATCCGCGCATCGTCAGTTGCCCGGCATCGAAGGCGCTGCAGGCGCTCGCAGTGCAGATCGCGACGTGCCCGTTCGAGGGCGCGGTGCGCGAGTACTACCTGAAGGCCAAGGCATTCGAGCTGACCGCGCTGAGCGCGCAGCTGCTGGCGACGCAGCGGCAGTTCGCGCCGGCCGACGTGCGCGTCACGTCGTCGGACGTCGAGCGCGTGTACGCGGCGAGCGACATCCTCACGCGCGAACTCCAGCAGCCGCCGACGCTCGATGCGCTCGCGGGCCGGGTGGGGATGAATTCGCGCAAGCTGACGGCCGGCTTCCGCAAGGTGTTCGGCACGAGCGTGTATGCGTACCTGCAGGAATACCGGCTGCGGACCGCGCACGCGATGCTGTGCGCGGAGGACGCGAACGTGTCGACCGTGGCGTACCGCGTCGGCTACAGCCCTGCACATTTCTCGATCGCGTTCCGCAAGCGCTACGGCATTTCGCCGAGCGACATTCGCGCATCGTCGAACGCGATCGACGATGCCGAACTGGAGAGCGCGGCAATCTAAAACAACTGACCGGCCGCCTAAAGCAATCGACCGGGCTCATGGGCGTTAATGAGATAGATTCTCATTCACGGGTGGCCGCCGCCGCGCGGATCCGCCATCGAACGACCCATACAAGGCGTGCCCATGAGCCAGACCGCTGTCGATTCAACCATCGATCATTCCGATCCTTCCTGTTTTTCTCCCATTGCCTTTCGCTCGCAGCTCGTCGCGATGATCGCGGCGCTGCTCGACGAGCCCGTCGACGAAATCGCGTCGCTCGACGATGACGAGGACCTGCTGAGCTGCGGCCTCGATTCGATCCGGCTGATGTATCTGCAGACGCGCGTGAACCGGCTCGGCTACGCGCTGACGTTCGATGCGCTCGCGCGTACGCCGACGCTCGGCGCGTGGGCCGAGCTGCTCGCGAATGCGCCGCGCGGCGCGTCCGCGGCGCCCGACGTCGAGGCCGCCGAGGCGGGCGATGTCGACGTGCATGCGCCGTTCGACTTGTCCGCGGTGCAGCAGGCGTACTGGCTCGGCCGCGGCGACGGTGAAGTGCTCGGCAACGTGAGCTGCCACGCATTCCTCGAGTTTCGCAGCCGCGCGATCGATCCCGTTCGTCTCGACGCGGCGTGCCGACTCGTGCGCGAACGCCATCCGATGCTGCGTGCGCGCTTTGCCGGTGGCCGCCAGCAGATCGTCGCGGCACCGGAGGCGCCGGTGTTCGCGCATGCGGACTGGCGCGACCGGACGCCCGCCGAAGCGGAAACGGAATGGGTGTCGCTGCGCGCGTTCCGGTCGCACGAATGTCTCGACGTCGAGCGCGCGCAGGTCTTCATGATGGGCCTCGCGCAGATGCCCGGCGGCGAGGATCGCGTGTGGCTGAGCGTCGACCTGCTCGCGGCCGACGTGGACAGCGTGCGGCTGCTGATGCAGGAGATCGGTGCCGCGTATGCCGAGCCGTCGGCGTTGCCCGACGCGCCGTCGACGTGGTTCCCGACCTGGCTCGCGCGTCGCGCGGCCGATACGCGCGATGCGCGGGCCGCGGCGCGCGACGCATGGCAGGCGCGGCTCGCGACGCTGCCGGAAGGGCCGGCGCTGCCGCTCGCCCGTGCGCCGGAAACGATCCGCGCACCGCGTTTCAGCCGCGTCACGCATACGCTGAGCACGGCCGAACTGACGCGCCTGCAGGCACGGGCCGCGCAGCATGGCGTCACGCTGTCGTCGGTGTTCGGTGCGGCGTTCGCGGCGGTGCTCGCGCGCTGGAGCGGCCGGCAGGCGTTCCTGCTCAACGTGCCGCTGTTCGACCGGCACGGCGATGCGCCCGATCTCGGCCGCGTGATCGCCGATTTCACGACGCTGCTGCTCGTCGAATGCGACGTGCGCGCCGACGCGAGCGCGGCCGACACGGTGCGCGCGTTCCAGCAGCGGCTGCACGGCGCGATCGCGCAGGCTGCGTATCCGGCGCTCGATGTGCTGCGCGACGCACGCAGGCAGGGCGCGCCGCGGGCGGCGCCCGTCGTGTTTTCGTGCAATCTCGGCGACGCGCCGTTCGTGCCCGACGCATTCGCGCGCGTATTCGGCGATCTGCACGACATGATTTCGCAGACGCCGCAGGTGTGGCTCGATCACCAGCTCTATCGCGTGCCGGACGGCGCGTTGCTCGCATGGGACAGCGTTGACGGCCTGTTTCCCGACGGGATGATCGATGCGATGTTCGGCGCGTATGTCGCGCTCGTGCAGGCGCTGTGCGATCGCGACTGGCGGCTGCCGATCGCGGTCGAGCTGCCGTCCGCGCAGCGACGCGTGCGCGATGCGCTCAACGCGGTGCCCGCTCCCGCGCGGCCGCGCACGCTGCATGCCGATTTCTTTGCTTCGGCCGCGCGCGAGCCGGCGGCCGTCGCATTGCGGTGCGCCGAGCGCGTGGTGACGCGCGGCGAACTGGCCGCGCAGGCGCTGGCGATCGCGGGTGGCCTGCGTGCCGCCGGCATCGGTCACGGCGATGCCGTCGAGATCAGTCTGCCGCGCGGGCCGGAACAGGTGGCCACGGTGTTCGGCGTACTGGCCGCCGGCGCGTGTTACGTGCCGCTCGACATTGCGCAGCCGGCCGCGCGCAAGACGCTGATCGAACGCGCGGCCGGCGTGAAGGCCGCGATCGGCGACACGGCGCACGCGGATGCGTCGCTGCCGCGCTTCGATGTTGCCTCGCTGATCAAACATGCGCCGCTGGCCGCGCCGCTCGCGGTGGCGCCGCAGGCCACCGCGTACGTGATCTACACGTCCGGTTCGACGGGCGTGCCGAAGGGTGTCGAGATGACGCATGCGGCGGCACTCAACACGATCGACGCGATCGATGCACTGCTCGGCGTGCGTGCGCAAGACCGGCTGCTCGCGGTATCGGCGCTCGATTTCGACCTGTCGGTGTACGACCTGTTCGGCGTGCTCGGTGCCGGCGCCGAGCTCGTGCTGCCGACCCAGGACGACGCGCGCGACGCGGCGCGCTGGATCGACCTGATCGCGCAGCATCGCGTGACGCTGTGGAATTCGGCGCCCGCGCTGCTCGAAATGGCGCTGGCGGTGCCCGCCGCGGCCGACGCATGCCGCAGCGTGCGCGCGGCGCTGCTGTCCGGCGACTGGATCGCGCTCGACCTGCCGGCGCGCCTGCGCGAACGGTGCGGCGACGCATGTGCGTTCCATGCGCTCGGCGGCGCGACCGAGGCCGGCATCTGGTCGAACGTGCAGACGGTGCGCGACGTGCCGCCGCACTGGCGTTCGATTCCGTATGGCCGGCCGTTGCCGGGGCAGGCCTATCGCGTCGTCGATGCCGACGGCCGCGATGTGCCGGATTACGTGCCGGGCGAACTGCTGATCGGCGGCGACAGTCTCGCGCGCGGCTACCGCAACGATCCCGAGCTGACCGCGCAGCGCTTCGTGCAGCACGCGTCGGGCCGCTGGTATCGCACGGGCGACCGTGGCCGCTACTGGCCCGACGGCACGCTCGAATTCCTGGGGCGCGAGGATCGCCAGGTGAAGGTGCGCGGGCACCGGATCGAACTGGGCGAGATCGAGGCCGCGCTGGCCGCGCATCCGCAGATCGACGGTGCGTGCGCGAGTGTCGTGAATGGCGAGGTTGCGCGCATCGTCGCCGCATTCGTGCCGGTCGATTGTGGTGCCGATCGCGTTGCCGATGCCGCGCCGTCGTCGCTCGCGGAGGCCGACCTGGCCGATACGGTTCAGGCGGAAGCGGCCGTTGCGCGCGCCGTCGCCGATCGGCTGCTCGATGGCGGCGCGGGCCTGCCGCCGTCGTTGCGTGCGCACCGGCACGCGAAAGGCGATGCGTCGATCTCCATCGACGGTGCGCTCGATCGGCTCGACTGGCATGCAACCGATCTCGACGATCTGACGGCGTCGCTGCGCGCGCTCGCAGCCGATCCGGATACGGCCGCGCAGCGCGTACCGCTGGACCCGTGCGTGGCACCGCTTGCGTTCGCGACGCGTTTGCCGGACGGCGCCCGCGTGCTGCGCGAGTTTGCCGGCGCGCTGGAGACACAGGCCGCTGCACGCACAGGTGTGTTGCGCGTGGCGGTGATCGACGCCCGCGCCGGGCAATGGTTCGAAGCGGGCCTCGGCGTGCTCGACGATCCACGTTTCGACGTGATGCTGTTCGACGTGTCGCCGGGGCTGCTGCATACCGCACAGGCACGCTTCACCCTTACGAGGCCCGCGCTTCAGACGATGCAGGACGGCTTGTTGCCCGCGCGGCATCTCGGCGAATTCGATTGCGTGATCAGTTTCGCGGCCGCGCATCTGCGCGACGATCCGCGCGATACATTCCGGATCGCGGCCGCGCTGCTGGCGCAAGACGGCCGTTTGCTGTTCGCCGACGTGCTGCGCGACTCGCCGTTGCGTGAACTCGTCGCGAGCGTGGCGGGCGATGCGTCGTTGCCGCGGCCGTTCACGCCCGATGCGATCGCCGCCGCCGCGCATGCGTGCGGTTTTACGCTCGACTCCCGAAGCTGGCGTTCGAACGCATTCGCGTGCATCGACGCGCGCCGTGCCGGCGAACCGGCCGCGCAAGCGGCGCTGGCCGAGTGGCTGCGCGACCGCCTGCCCGACGCGATGCGCCCCGATGCGCTGTGGTGCATCGCGCGCTGGCCGCTCAACGCGAACGGCAAGATCGACCGGCGGGCGGTGGGCGAGGCGCTCGCGCGCGCGCTCGGCGACGCACCGGCCGCCCACGATGCATTCGTGCCGGCCGACGAACGGCAGGCGACGCTGCTCGCATGCTGGGAGCACGCGCTCGGCCGTCCGGCGAACGCGCGCGACGCGACGTTCTTCGCGCTCGGCGGCGACAGCCTGCTCGCGACGCGCCTGCTCGCGCAACTGCGCGAGCGGCTCGGCGTGCGGGTCGGGATGGCGGCGTTCTACCGGCAGCCGACGCTCGCGGGTCTTGCCGCGCAGCTCGACGAGGCCGCACCGGCCGCGCCGGCCCTGCAAGCCTCGCAGGCCGACGGCGACACGCGGGCTGCGACGATCGAGGAGGGCGTGCTGTGAGCTTCGATGACGTGCTCGATCTCTGCCGCGAACGCCAGATCGAACTGTGGTGCGACGACGGCGGCCAGTTGCGCTATCGCGCGCCGGCTGGCGCGCTCGATGCGGACCTGGCCGCGCGCATCAAGGCCGAACGCGACGCGTTCGTCCGCTTCCTGCAGGACGGCGCATGGCGCTGCGATCCGGTGCGCCGGCACGAGCGGTTCGCACTGACGCCGGTGCAGGCCGCGTATGTGCTCGGCCGCCACGAATCGTTCGAGTTCGGCGGCAATGCGTGCCATCTGTACGTCGAATACGGCGAGCCCGCGAATCTCGACTGCGTGCGCTTCGAGGCGGCGTGGAACGCGTGCGTCGCGCGGCATCCGATGCTGCGCGCGATCGTCGAGGACAACGCATGGCAACGCGTGCTGCCCGACGTGCCGTGGCAGCCGCTCGTGGTGCACGACCTGCGCGATGCCGACGCGAACACGTTCGACGCGCACGTAAGGCGCGTGCGCGAGCGTCTCGACCATGCGGTGCACGCGCTCGACCGCTGGCCGGTGCTGCAGCCGGAAGTGAGCCTCGGGCCGGACGGTGCGGTGTTGCACCTGTCGGTCGATTTCACGCTGATCGACTACGCGAGCCTGCAATTGCTGCTCGCCGAATGGCGGCGCCGCTACGACGACCCGCAGTGGCAGCCCGAGCCGCTCGACGCGACGTTCCGCGACTACGTCGTCAATGAAGCCCATGCCGGCACGCGCGCGGATCATGCGCGCGACAAGGCGTGGTGGCTTGCGCGCATCGACGATCTGCCGCCGCGCCCCGATCTGCCGGTGGTGCCCGCGATGCCGTCCGACGCGCGGCCGCGCTTCACGCACCGGCATGCGCGGCTCGATCGTGCGCAATGGGCCGCGCTGAGCGGCCACGCGAGCCGTTTCGGCTTGAGCGCGGCGAGTGTCGCGCTGGCCGCGTTTGCCGAAGTCGTCGGCCGCTGGAGCCAGTCGCCCGCGTTCTGCCTGAACCTGACGGTGCTGAACCGGCCGCCCGTGCATCCGCGCATCGACGCGGTGCTCGGCGATTTCACCGCGCTGAGCCTGCTTGCGGTCGACGCGACGCAAGGGCGCGATTTCGTCGAGCGTGCCCGCGCGATCGGCGCGCGGATGTTCGACGACCTCGACCATCGTGCGTTTACCGGTGTCGACGTGATGCGCGAACTCGCGCGACGGCGCGGCAAGGATGCGGCGCTGATGCCGGTGGTGTTCACGAGCGGCATCGGCAGTGTCGGCCGGCTGCTCGGCGAACACGCGGCCCGCGCCGAGCCGCCGCGCTACATGATCAGCCAGACGCCGCAGGTGTGGCTCGACTGCCAGGTGACCGATCAGTTCGGCGGCCTGGAAATCGGCTGGGACGTGCGCGACGACCTGTTTCCGGACGGGATGCCCGCGGCGATGTTCGACGCGTACGTCGCCCTGCTGGGCCGGCTCGCCGCCGACGCAGCATGGTGGTCGCGCGCGGGCGACATCGTGCTGCCGTCCGATGCGCCCGTCGCCGGGATCCATCCGGATGCGGAGTCGCACATCGCGGCGGGCTTCGCCGCGCAGGCGTTGCGTACGCCCGATGCGCCGGTGGTGATCGATGCGCAGGGGGCGCGCACGTATCGCGACGTCGCGCAGCACGCGGCGGCGCTGCGGTCGGCGCTCGAACAGGCCGGCGTCGCCGTGGGCGATACCGTCGCGGTGCTGATGCCGAAGTGCGCGCACCAGCTCGTGGCCGTGCTCGCGATCGTCCAGGCGGGCGCCGCGTACGTGCCGGTCGACAGCCGGCAGCCGGCGCTGCGGCAACAGGCGATCCTGCGCAATGCGCGCGTGCGTGCGGTCGTCAGCGTGCAGGCGCTCGAGTTCGAACACGACGGGTGCGTGCGCATCGATGTCGATGCAGTGCCGATCGATCCGCAATGGCCGCCGCGCGCCGCGCGCGACATCGCCGGCGACGCACTCGCATACGTGATCTATACGTCGGGCTCCACCGGCGAGCCCAAGGGCGTGATGCTGAGCCACGCGGCCGTGTGCAACACGCTGGCCGACATCAGCGCGCGCCATGAAGTCGGCGACGGCGACGTGGTGCTCGGCCTGGCCGAGTTGAGCTTCGACCTGTCCGTCTACGACTTCTTCGGCGCGACCGCGCGCGGCGCGTGCATCGTGCTGCCCGATCCGGCGCGCGGCAACGATCCGTCGCATTGGGCCGCGCTGATGGCGCGCCATCGCGTGACGCTGTGGAATTCGGTTCCCGCGCAAGGGCAGATGCTGATCGACTACGTCGAAAGCGAACCGGCGCTCGATGTGCCGGGCCCGCGCCGCGTGCTGTGGTCGGGCGACTGGATTCCGGTGACGCTGCCCACCCGCTGGTGGCGGCGCTGGCCCGACAGTGCGCTGTTCAGCCTCGGCGGCGCGACCGAGGCATCGATCTGGTCGATCGAGCATCCGATCCGTCCGGCGGACACGCAGCTGGCCAGCATTCCTTACGGCCGCGCGCTGACCGGGCAGACGATGGAGGTGCTCGACGCGCTCGGCCGGCCGTGCCCGCCGGGCGTGCGCGGCGAGATCCATATCGGCGGCGTCGGGCTGGCGACGGGTTACGCGAACGATCCCGTGCGAACGGCCGAACGCTTCATCCGTCACGGCGACGGGCGGCGACTCTATCGCACCGGCGATCTCGGCCGCGTGCGCGCCGACGGTTCGCTCGAATTCCTCGGGCGGCAGGACGATCAGGTGAAGATCCGCGGCTACCGGATCGAGCTGGCCGAGATCGATGCGGCGCTGACCGCGCATCCGCTCGTCGGCGCGGCCGCGACGATCGTGCTCGGCGACGGCACGGAGCGCCGGCTCGCGAGCTTCGTGTCGCTGCATGGCGCGGAGCCGCCGCAGCAGGACGACGCGCTGCACGAGATCGCGGCGCACGTGCGCACGGCGTTCGACGCCGCGCGCTGGCCCGCGCACGCGGACGTGGCGCGGTCGGTCGCCCGGCTCGAAGCGGCCTGCGTTGCGTCGCTGGCAGCGTGGATCGTGCCGGCGGGGGCGCTGACCGAGGAGGCGGCGACGGACTTCGCGACGTTGTGCGAACGGTTGCGTGTGCCGGCGGCGCGACAGCATCTGCTGCGTCACTGGCTCGCGATGCTCGACCGGCACGGCGTGCTGCACGCGGATGCCGAAGGCGGCTGGCGCAGGCGGCCCGATGCCGGCCACGCCGATGCGCATGCCTGCTGGGACGCGTTTGCGCAGGATGCGTCGCCCGATCTGTGGCCGTCCGTCCTCGTCGACTACTTCCGCGACAGCGCGGGATGCATCGACGTGCAGGTGGACGGCACCGTGTCGCCCGCCGGCCTGATGTTCCCGGAAGGCGCATCGCATATCGCCGACGCGATGTACAGCGACGGCGAACATGCGCGGGCCCTGCATGACGGGATGGCACAGGCCGTGCGTGCGATCGTCGCGCGCGAGCCGCAGCGCCCGTGGCGCATCCTCGAGATCGGCGCGGGTACGGCCGCGGCGACGCGGGCGATCGTCGACGCGCTCGCGCCGCTGGTCGAAGCGGGCGCGCGGATCGACTACCTGTTCAGCGACGTGTCGAGCTATTTCCTCGCGGCGGCACGCGAGCGCTTCGCCGCGTATCCGTGGATGCGGTTCGAGCGGTTCGACATGAACGCGGCACTCGACGCGCAGGGTATTGTGCCGCATTCGATCGACATCACGATCAGCTCCGGCGCACTGAACAATGCGCGCGACACGGTCGCGCTGGTCGCCGGATTGCGTGCGCTGTCGGCGGCCGATGCGTGGTGGGTGATCCAGGAACTGACGACCGAGCATCCGGAGATCAGCATCAGCCAGGGGTTGATGATGGAAACGCCGCACGACGCGCGCGTCGAATCGGCGCGTCTGTTCGTGCCGCGCGCGCAGTGGCTCGAATGGCTGCAAGCGGCGGGCGGCGATCGCGCGCTCGGTTGCGTGGCACCCGGCACGCCGCTCGACGCACTCGGCTATGACATCCTGCTCGCGCACGTGAAGCGCGGGGCGGCGCGCATCGCGCCGGACGCGCTGCTGGCATGCGTCGCGGAGCGCGTGCCGGGCTACATGGTGCCGTCGCAATTGCGCGTGCTCGACCGCCTGCCCGTGACCGCGAACGGCAAGATCGATCGCCGCACGCTGGCCGGCATCGCCGACCTCCGCGAACCGGAGCCGGCGACTGCTCGACAGGCTCACGCGCAGGCCGCCGCCGATCCGCTGCTGGCGCGGCTGATCGGCTTGTGGGAAGCCGTGCTCGATACGCGCAACGTCACGCCCGATCAGGACTTCTTCGCCGCGGGCGGCGATTCGCTGCTGATCGCGCAACTCGTGTCGCGGCTGCGCGGTGAGGAACCGCTCGCGCATGCGCATCCGTTCGACCGGTTGCTGCGCTGGGTGCTCGCGCAACCGACGCCCGCCGCGTTCGCGCAATGCCTGCGCGACGCGGATGCGCAGCCGTCGGGCAACGTATCGCCGGTTGCGCCGGCCGCTCCGCGCAGCGCGCACGTTTCGGCGGTCGTCCATGCGCCGGCGCCGCGCGTGCGCGCCAGCGTGCGGCCGATCCCGCTCGCGCCCGGCGACGGCGTGCCGCGCGTGATCGTGCATGAAGGGCTCGGCACCGTGCATGCGTATCGTCCGGTCATGCCGGCGCTCGCGCGGCTCGGCCCGGTGCTCGGCTTCGCGGTGCGCGACGCGCAGGACTATCTCGACCTGCCGGCGCGCCACCTGAACGCGACGCTCGGCCGGCGTTATGCGGATGCGCTGTGGCGCACCGGCGTGCGCGAGGTCGACGTGCTCGGCTACTGCTCGGGCGGGCTGGTCGCGCTCGAAATGGCGAAGTCGCTGGTGCAGCTCGGCGTCGAGGTGCGCACGCTCGACATCGTGTCGAGCTACCGGATTCCCTACCTGATCGAAGACGAGCGGCTCGTGCTGTTCAACTTCGCGGCGACGCTCGGGCTGCCGCTCGACGCGCTCGGGTTTCCGGAAACGTATGTGCTGGCCGACGCACTCGCCGACGCATTGAAGGCCGACCCCGCGCGTCTCGCGCCCGGCAGCCTGCAGGCCCAGCTGGAGATTTTCGGCGACCGCTGCGAGCCGCTCGACACGTTGCGCCGCCGCGTGCTGCGCGCGGCCGCCGGATTGTCGATGCAGGACGAGGTCGCGCATCCGCTGCTCGACGAGCGCGAACGGCTGTACCGGCTTTTCATGCATTCGGTGCAGGCGAGCCACTGGGCGGGCGACGCGCCGTACGCGGGTGCGCTGCGGCTGTTCGTGCCGGAGCGCTGCAACCCGCTGATTCCGCAGCAGCGCGCGGCGCTCACCGAATACTGGACGGCACAGGCGCTCGGCGGCATCACGTCCGTCGACATTCCCGGCGGCCATTTCGACTGCCTGAACGCCGCGTTCGTCGACACCCGCCTGAAGGAGGCGCAATGAAGGCTCATCCGCTGCCGGTCGTCGTGGCCGGCTCCCGCTTCGGTCAGTTCTATGCGGCGGGCCTCGCCGCGTCCGGCACGTATCGCGTCGCCGGCATCCTGGGGCAAGGCAGCGCGCGTACCGCCGCGCTGGCCGCGCGCGTCGGCGCGCCCGTGTTCGACCGCCCGGAAGCGCTGCCCGACGACGTGCGCGCTGCGTGCGTCGCGGTCGGCGGCGCGGCGCGCGGCGCCGACGGGGCCGCGCTCGCGTGCCGGCTGCTCGAGCGCGGGATCGACGTGGTGATCGAGCATCCGCTGCTGCCCGACGAATGGGACCGCGTGCTGCGCACCGCGTCGCGTCACGGCCGGCGCTGCCTGCTCAACAGTTTCTATCCGAACCTGCCGGTCGTCTCCCGCTTCATCGCGGTCGCGCGACGGCTGCGTGAAACGAGCGCGCCCGTGCATGCGGATGTCGTGTGCTCGGTGCAGGCCAGTTACGCGGCGCTCGACGTGCTCGCCGCCGCGCTGCAGGGCGTGGGCCCGTGGTCGGTCGAGCCGGTCGGGCCGGCACTGTCGTCGATGCGCCAATGCGCGATGGTGCTCGCCGAAACGCCGGTCTCGCTGCGCGTGCACAACGAGATGGCGGCGGCCGACGACGGCCGGATGAGCATGCTGTTCAGCATCACGCTGACGACGGACGCCGGCACGTGGACGCTCGCGTCGCCGCATGGCCCGCTGTGGTGGGCGCCCGCGCTGCGCGAACCGGCGACGGACGACGACGGGCTGTTCCCGATCTTCGGCGACGCGGCGGGCGACGGCATGCCGAGCATCCAGATCTGCGACGATGCGCGCGATACGTGGGGCGCGATTCATGCCCGCAGCTGGCCGCAGGCGGCCGTGCGCGCGGTCGACCGGCTCGTGTCGGGCGAAGGGTTGCACGCGTGCAACCAGCGCAGCATCGACGTGGCGCGCGTCTGGCAGCAACTGACGATGCAGCTCGGTTTTCCGGAGCAGCCACCGGGCGACGCGTGCGCGGCCACGCTCGGCATGCTGCTGGAGCGTGCCGCATGAAGGGGCCGTTGCTTTCGATGTTGCGGCCGTTCGCGGTGCCGCTTGCGGCGGCGGTCGTGCTGCAGGCGCTGGCGGGTGTCGCGTCGCTCGTGCCGTGGCTCGCGCTCGGCCGTATCGCCGACGCATGGCGCGCGACGGCCCAGCTCGACGCGACGGCGCGCGGCTGGCTCGTCGCGGCCGTGGCGGCCGGCGTGTGCTGGCTGGGCGGCCAGACGGTCGCGCTGCACCTGACCCACCGTGTCGACGCCGATCTCGCCGACCGCTTGCGCAGGCGGCTCGCCGATCATCTGCAACGCTTGCCGCTCGGCTGGTTCGCGCGCGCGGGCAGCGACCGCGTCGCGCGCCACGTCGACCAGGACGTGCGTGCGTTGCACCAGCTCGTCGCGCACGCGCCGGCCGACGTCACGCAACTCGTCGTCGTGCCGTGCGCGGCGCTGGCGTGCCTGCTTTACCTGAATCCCGTGCTGCTCGCCTTTGCGCTGGTCCCGCTCGTCGCGGGCGCCGCGCTGTTCCGCTGGATGCGCTCGGCGCGGTTCGCACCGGCCATCGCGGCGCGCAACGCGGCACTCGAACAGCTGATGGGCGATTACGCGCAGCTCGCGCAGAACCCGGCGCTCGTGCGGCAGTATCCGGGCGCGGGCATCGAGGCGGCCGCGCTCGCGTCGACCGGGCGCTTCGACCAGGCGTTTTCGGCGTGGGTCGGCCGCGTCGGCGGGCCTGGTGCCTGCACGCAGGTGCTGCTCGGCACGCCGTTCCTGCTCGCGTGGGTCGTGTTCGGCGCAACGTGGCTCACGGCCGGCCGCCTGCCGGTCGGCGAACTGTGCGCATTCGCACTGCTGATCTGGGCTGTCGCCGCGCCGGTGCGGGCGCTCGGCCACGGTGCCGACGCGTTGCGCGAAGCGCGCGCGGCCGCTGCGCGCCTCGATGCGTTGCTCGCGCAGCCGGGCCTGCCCGAGCCGGCCGACGGCGCGGCACAGGTGCCGCGCGATGCGTCGATCGAGCTGCGCGGCGTGAGCGTCGACATCGACGGCACGCCGATCCTGCGCGACATCGACGCGACGGTCGCGGCGGGCACGACCACCGCGATCGTCGGGCCGTCGGGTGCGGGCAAGAGCACGCTGCTGATGCTGCTTGCGCGCTTCATGGACCCCGACCGAGGCACGGTGCGGCTCGGCGGCGCCGACCTGCGGCTGCTCGCGCCGGATACGCGGCGCGAGCAGGTGGCGATGGTGTTCCAGCAGGCCGCCGCGCTCGACGTGTCGATTGCCGCGAACATCGCGCTGTACCGGCCCGATGCCGATCACGACGCGATTCGTGCGGCCGCGCGCGCGGCCTGTCTCGACGAACGCATCGATGCGTTGCCGGGCGGCTACGGTTGCGTGTGCGGGCGCGACGTGCGGCTGTCCGGCGGCGAGCTGCAGCGACTGGCGATTGCGCGTGCGCTGCTGTCGACGGCGCCGCTGTTGCTGCTCGACGAACCGGCATCGGCACTCGATCCGCAAACCGGGCGCGCATTGCGCAACGCGCTGCGCGGCGACGCGCGCACGCGCGTGATCGTCAGCCACGATCTCGACGCGATCCGGCAGGCGGACCAGATTCTCGTGATGGATCGCGGCCGCATCGTCGAGCGCGGCACGCATGCGGCGCTGCTGGCCGCGTGCGGGCTGTATGCGCGGCTGTGGCGCGAACGCGGTGCCGCGGACGGGGAGGCCGCATGATGATGAAATCGCTCAAACGTTTGCAGTGCCTGCCATCCGGCACACGCCGCGCGCTGTGGCGCGGGGTCGGCTGGGCGGTGGCGGCCGCGTTGCTCGACGGCGCCTGCGGGTTGCTGCTCGTGCCGTTGATCCGCGCGTGGTTCGCCGGCGCGCAGGCAGCCGTGTTGCACTGGACGATCGTGCTCTGTGTGCTGACGTTGTGCCACGCATTCGTGCTGTACGTCGCGCAGCGCGGCGGCTATCGCGCGGGCGGCGCGCTCGCGGCCGGTCTCGTCGAGCGCCTCGTGCGGCACCTGCCGCGCATCGCGTCGTGGCAGGCCGTGCGCGACAGTCATCCGGCCGGGCTGCTGCGCGGGCCGGTCATGCAGGCGATGGGGATTCCGGCGCACCTGCTCGGGCCGCTGATCGGCGCGGTCGTGACGCCGCTTGCGGTCGTCGCCGGGCTCGCGTGGATCGACTGGCGCATCGCGCTGTGCCTCGCGGCAGCCGCCGTGTTGCTGTTCGCGCTGCTCGAGCGTGGCGGCACGCGCACCCTTGCGTTCGAGCAGGCGCGCGCGTCCGGCGATCGCGACATGGCCGTTCAGCTTCAGACCTTCGCCGCGCATCAGGGGCTGCTGCGCTTCGCGGGCCGCGAAGGCGAAGCGCGCGCGGCGCTGATGCACGCGTTCGACGCGCAGCATCGCCGCACGCGCGCGCTGATGCGCCGCTCGCTGCCGATCGAACTCGGCTTCGCGGGCGCGGTGCAGGGCGTGTTCGTCGCGATGCTGGCCGGCGGTGCGTGGGCCGTCTCGGCGGGCCGGCTCGATGCCGCGACCGCCGTGGCGGTGCTCGTGCTGCTCGTGCGTTTCATCGAACCGCTCGCGCAGCTCACGCAGCTCGACCAGGCGTTGCGCGGCGCCTGGCGCGCACTCGACACCGTGCTTGCGGTGCTGCATGCGCCGCGTTTCGACAGCCCCGAACGCGGCACGCCGGTACACGACGCGAGTGTCGACGCGGTGCGCGTCGGCTACCGTTCGCCCGCCGGCGCGACGCTGCTGGACGGCGTCGACCTGCATTGCCCGGCGGGCGGCTTCGTCGCGATCGTCGGCCCCACGGGTGCCGGCAAGAGCACGCTGCTCGGCCTGCTCGCGCGGCTCGACGATCCGGGCGCCGGGCGCGTGCTGCTCGGCCGCGCCGATGTGCGGCACCTGAGCGAGGCGACGCTCGCGGCGACGCGCAACCTCGTGTTCCAGGACAACGGGCTGTTTCGCGGCAGCCTCGCGTGGAACGTCCGGATGGGCCGCCCGGACGCGACCGATGCCGAACTGCGCGACGCGCTCGACGCGGCCGGCCTGCTGCACGACGCCGAGTGCTTGCCGGACGGGCTCGAATCCGACGTGGGGCCGGGCGGCCAGTTGCTGTCGGGCGGGCAGCGCCAGCGGGCGTGCCTGGCGCGCGCGCTGCTGTCGCGTGCGCCGGTGCTGATGTTCGACGAGCCGACCGCGAGCCTCGATGAATCGAGCGCGCGGCGCGTGCGCGACAGCCTCGTCGCGCTGCGCGGGCAGCGCACGCGCATCGTCGTCACCCACCAGCCGGCGCTCGCGGCGGCCGCCGACACGATCGTCGTGCTCGATGCGGGCCGCGTGCGGGCGACCGGCACGCACGCGCAGCTGGTCGAGACCGATGCGTGGTACGCGGCCTTCGCCCGCGCGGAGCCGGGGCTCGACGGCCTGCCACCGGACGATCTGGAGGCTAACGACGCAGAGGACGCTGTGGGCGCTTCGAACGCGGAAGTCCGGCCGGCCGAATCCGAACACTGACGTGAACAATGCGGGCCGGCGTGCCCGGAATCGATAGGAAAAGCCCCTCGATCGAAAAATGGCCTGCCGGTTCTATTTGATAATGAGAATGATTATCAAATACGGGGGCGTGAATGCGGTACGAGGTGCTGGAACCTGGGCGATCGATGACGAAGGGCGCGCGCGTCGCCCGTTTGGGGCGAGGGCGCTGGCGCCCGTCGCTGTATCTCGGCCTGCTGATCGCCGCGCATCCGGCGGCGGCGTTCGCCGATGCGGCGCCGGCGGCCGGCGCGGAAGTCCGGAAGGAGGAAACGACCGCCGTGAAGCCTGCCGCGGGCGAGCTGAAGGCGATTTCCGTGACCGCGTCGCGCGGCGTGGCCGACGATCCGGCCGTGGCGACGGTCGGCAAGATGCCGCTGGCGTTGCGGGAGATTCCGCAGTCGGTCAGCGTGACGACGCGCGAACGGATCGACCAGCAGAACCTGTATTCGCTCGACGAGGTGATGCAGCAATCGGCGGGCGTGACCGTGCAGCCGTACGTGCTGCTCACCACCGCGTATTTCGTGCGCGGCTTCAAGGTCGATTCGTTCGAATTCGACGGCGTGCCGGTGGTGATCGGCGACATGGCGAGCGCGCCGCAGGACATCTCCGTGTACGAACGCGTGGAGATCCTGCGCGGCGCGAACGGCCTGCTGCACGGCTCGGGCAACCCGGCCGCGACGGTCAACCTCGTGCGCAAGCGGCCGCAGTACCAGTTCTCCGCGAACGCGAGCGTGAGCGTCGGCAGCTGGGACCGCTACCGCGCGGAAGCCGACATCGGCGGCCCGCTCAATGCGGCCGGCACCGTGCGCAGCCGGCTCGTCGCCGCATACGAGGATCGTCATTTCTTCTACGACCATGCGAAACAGGACACGCGCTCGATCTACGGCATCACGGAAGTCGACGTGACGCGCGACACGCTGCTCACGTTCGGCGCGCAGTACCAGACGACGCGCTCGGTGCCCGACATGTCCGGCGTGCCGATGGCGCGCGACGGGTCGAGCCTCGGCCTGTCGCGCTCGACGTTCCTCGACACGGCGTGGGGCCACTTCGACTGGGACACGACGCGCGCGTTCGCGTCGATCGAGCAGAAGCTCGGTGCCGGCTGGAAAGCGAAGGTCAGCGGCGAATACCAGAGCGTGCGTTCCGACCTGAAATACGCGGGCTCGTACGGCGCGATCGATCCGTCGACCGGTGCGGGCGGCGCACTGACGGGCGGCGCGTACCGGTTCAGCAGCTACAGCCGCAGCATCGATGCGAACGTGCAGGGGCCGGTGCATGCGTTCGGGCTGACGCACGACCTGCTGTTCGGCGTGACCTACGCGAACAGCAGCAGCGGGCAGATGTCGGCGCAGCTGCTCGGCAACGTGGCCGGCACGCCGGTGAACGTCTACCGCTGGAACCCGAGCAGCGTGCCCGAGCCGGGCGTCGGCCCGTACCAGCAGTCGCAGCAGAACGACGTGTCGCAGAAGGGCGTGTACGGCCTCGGCCGCATCAAGCTCGCGGAACCCGTCACGCTCGTGCTCGGCGGCCGGATGAGCTGGTGGAACCAGGACAGCCTCGGCGCGCACTACAACACCGGCCACCAGTTCACGCCGTACGGCGGGCTGATCTGGGATTTCGCGCGCGACTGGTCGTGGTACGCGAGCTATGCGGAAGTGTTTCAGCCGCAAACCAAGTCGATGTGGGGCGGCGGCATCCTGACGCCGGTGAAGGGGCGCACCTACGAGACGGGCGTGAAGGGCGAACTGGCGGGCGGCAAGCTGAACGTGTCGCTCGCGGCGTTCCGCATCGATCTCGACAACAATCCGCAGGTCGATCTCGCGCATCCGTGCGCGGGGCCGAACTGCTACTACGTGAACGGCGGCAGCGTGCGCAGCCAGGGCTTCGAGTTCGAGGCGAACGGCCGCATCACGCCGTGGTGGAGCGTGTGGGCCAGCTATACGTACGACACGATGCGCTATGCGGACAACCTCGCGAACGCGGGCACGTTCGCGCCGCTGCTGAACCCGCGCCACCTGTTCCGGCTGTGGACCAACTACGACCTGCCGTGGCAGGAACGGCGCTGGAGCATCGGCGGCGGCGTGCAGGTGCAGAGCAATTACTCGGCGCAGGCGAACGGCGTCACGATGAGCCAGGGCGGCTACGCGCTCGCCAGCGTGCGGCTCGGCTATCGCTACGACAAGCACTGGAGCGCGGCTGTCAACGTCAACAACCTGTTCGACCGCAAGTACTACCTGAGCCTGAGCCAGCCGGGCTGGAACAACCGCTACGGGGAACCGCGCAACGTGATGCTGACCGTGCGCGGGCAGTTCTGATGGCGGGCGGCTGGGGGACGCGGGCGGCGCTCGCGATCGCAGGCGTGCTGCCGGGCGCGGTCGCGCTGGCGGTCACGCTGGCCCGTCATTACCCGGCCGACGGCCTGAACCGGCTCTACGCGGCGGTGCTGCTGTCGCTGGCCGCGGGTGTCGCCGCGCTGCTGTGGGTGCTCGTCGCGCCCGGGCGGCGGCAGGCCGCGTGGCGCGCCTGCCTGTGGCTCGTGGTGCTCGTGCCGTGCGCGATGTTCTGGGGAGGGCGCTGACATGGACGCTTCATCGCGTTCGCGCTGGCGCGCGCTGCATCGCGGCGCCGGTGCGCTGTTCGGCGTGGTGCTGTTCGTCGTGCTGTTCAGCGGCACGTGGAGTCTCGCGACCGATTCGATGCAGGGCTGGTGGCGGCCGCCGCCGGTCGCCGTCGCGCGGCCGGCGCTGCCGCTCGATGCGCTCGTCGCGCGCGCGGCGGCGCTCGGCGTGCCGTTGCGCGATGCGCGCATCGTGCTGCCGCAACCGGACGATCCGGCGATCCGTTTCTGCGACGCGCGCCAGGCCTGCACGCTGGCGCTCGACCCGGCGACGGGCGAGCGGCTGGCCGACGGCGGACGCGCGGCGTTGCTCGTCACGCTGCACAAGACGCTGTTCGCGGGCTTTCCCGGGCGGATCTTCGTCAGCCTGTGGGGGATCGTGCTGCTCGTGCTCGTCGTCGCGGGCCTGGTCGTGCATCACCGGCGCTGGCCCGCCGCGGCGCGCATCCGGCGCGGCAGCGGGCTGCGCGCCGCGCTGTTCGACCTGCACGCGTGGATCGGCCTGTGGGGCTCGCCGTGGCTCGTGCTGTTCGCGTTCACCGGCGCGTTGTCGGGGCTGGGCGCGCTCGGCACGGTGTCGCTTGCGGGCGTCGCGTATCCGGGGCAACCGCAGCGCGCGTTCGCCGAGCTGCTCGGCGGGCCGCCGCCGACTGCCGCCGGCGGCGCGTGGCAACGCGCGCCCGATCTCGAGGCGCTGCTGCGGCGCGATGCGGCGCGCACGCCGGATTTCCGGCGCGAAGCCGTCGTGTTGCATCGGTGGGGCGACGTGAACGCGCGTGTCGAGATTGCCGGGACGACCGCCGGCCTGCCGAGCACGGCGGTGTTCGAGCGCCACCTGTATCGCGCGGTGGACGGGCAATGGCTCGCGGACGCCACGTCGCGCGGCCGAGGCTTCTGGTTGCGCGCGTTCATCGCGGTGCAGCCGCTGCATTTCGCGCAATACGGCTGGGTCGGTGCGATGGGCGGCGTGCTGCGCGTGCTGCATTTCCTGATGGGACTCGGGGCGTGCGCACTCTGCGCGACCGGGCTGCATCTGTGGATCGAGCGGCGGCGGGCGCAGCACGACCGCTCGGCGAACGTGCTGGCCGCGGTCGCCGTCGGCACCTGCGGCGGGCTGGTGCTCGCCGGCGGCGTCCTGCTGCTCGCGGGGCGTGCGTTGCCCGCCGGCGTGCATGTCGACCATGTGCTCGCGATGCTGTTCTGGGCCGTGTGGGGCGGTGCACTCGCGCTCGCGGCCTGCGTGGCCGATCGCGCGGCCTGGCTGCGCACGCTGATGCGTGCGGCCGGCGCCGCTTACGGGCTGGCAGGGGCGACGCACTGCGCGATCGCGCTGCTCGGCGCGGGCGAACCCGTGTACTGGCCGATCGACGCGGCCCTCGTCGCGTTCGGCGCATTGCTGCTGCGTGCCGCGCGCCGTCCGCGCCGCGATGCGATGCAGCCCGCGCGCGTGCCGGCCGGTGCCGAACCTTTTTAATTTCATGCAACTGGAGACTTCGATGCGCGATCTGCTCGAACATCGCCGCCTGGTCATCACGATCACGCTGCTTTACCTGTCACAGGGAATCCCGATCGGCATCGCGATGGATGCGATGCCGACCCTGCTGCGCCACGACGGCGCACCGCTTCATGCACTGGCGTTCCTGCCGCTCGTCGGTTTGCCGTGGGTCGTGAAGTTCCTGTGGGCGCCTGTCGTCGACAACCGCTGGTCGCCGCGCATCGGCCGGCGGCGCAGCTGGATGCTGCCGATGCAGACGCTCGTGGTGCTCTGCCTCGGCAGCCTCGCGCAGATCGGGATGACCGTCGCGACGGCCGGATGGGCGGTCGGCCTGCTGGCCGTCGCGTCGCTTGCGAGCGCGACCCAGGACATCGCGAACGACGGGATGGCCGCCGAGCACTTCAGCGGCGACACGCTCGCGAAGATCAACGCGATCCAGATCGCGGGCGTGATGATCGGCTTTTTCGGCGGCGGCGCCGGCACGTTGACGCTGATCGGCCTGTTCGGCCAGCGGGCCGCGTTTCTCGCGCTGGCGGCCGTGCCGCTCGCGAGCCTGGTTTGCGTGCTGTGGGTGTTGCCGCGCGATGCGGATCGTGCGCGCGCGAAGCCCGAGCATGATGCGAGCCTCGTACGTTTCGCGAAGCGGCCGCGCTCGTGGTCGCTGCTGTCGCTTGCGCTGCTGTCGGCGATGACGGCCGTATCGGGCTTCGGCCTGTCGAAGCTGTTCCTCAACGACGCGGGCTGGACGCTCGACGCGATCGGCAAGCTCGGCATGGCCGGCGGCATCGTGACGGTCGTGCTCGGTTGCGGCGGCGGTGCGTGGCTCGTGAGGCGGCTCGGGTTGTGGCGCGCGTTTACGGCCGGCGTGAGCTGTGCGGGCGCGGCCGCGCTGCTGTGGTTCGCGCAGGCGGGCGGGTGGCTGCCGGTGTCGCCGTCGTGGGCATGGCTGTGCACGGTACTCGGTTCGCTGGCGACCGGGATCACGTCGGTGTCGATCATGACGGCCGGCATGCGCTTCGCGGGCGGCAGCGACCAGGCCGGCACCGACGTGACGGCCGTGCAGAGCACGCGCGATCTCGGCGAGCTGATCGCGTCGTCGACGATTCTGTCGCTCACCGCGAAGGTCGGTTATACGGGCGGGTTTCTCACGGGCGCCGCGCTGGCGGTGCTCGCGGCGCTGATCGCGATGCGGCTGAAGCGGCGCGAGTCGGCGTATGCGGTGAAGGGGGATGATGCGCTGGCGTGACGCCGCGAGCGCGGGGCGATGCCCGGTGTGCGCGTGACCGGGGGCACCGGTCAGGGGTAAACACATCTTTTGCACGGCGTTTTCGGCTTGATATAAAGAGGCCTTGTCTCGATCGCGAGAAGCCCGCGCCGCGTGCGGACGCGGGCAGGCCACCGGAGCCCTGCGCCGATGTTGCAGAACCTGTATTCGCCGTACCTCGACTACGATTCGCTGAGCCGCGACCTGGCCGTGCCGCCGGGCAACCTTTCCGTGCCCGATTTCCCGTCCGCGACGGTCCGGCAGATCGGCAACGGGCACCACTATCGCGTCGAATACGCGAACGCGTATGCGAACGGGCATACCGAGTTCCATGCGCAGTCGCCAGCCTTCTGGATGACCGACGTGGATGTCAGTTTCGAGGGCGTCGTGCGGCGGCGCACGCGCGGCGAGAACGCGTTGCGCATCCGCATCGGTCGAAGCGGGTCGGCATCGTATTCGGTGGCCGGGCGCGAGGTCAATCTCGACGGCCCGACGATGGTGCTGGTCGCGGAACCCGACGGCATGCCGTCGGGCGACGTGATCGAGCGCGGCCATCATCAGGTGACGGGCATCTACATGCATCGCAGCATGCTGGGCGCGCTCTACGCCGGCGCCGAGGATGCGTTGCCTGCGCCGCTGCGCCATTTCGTCGAAGGCACGCTGCGCGAATCGTTCATCCATGCGACGCCGATCCCGCCGGCGCTGGTCGAGTGCCTGCGCGACATCGGCAATTGCCCGCTCGACGGCCGCAGCCGCTCGATCTATCTGCATGCCCGCAGCCTCGAGATCGTCGCCCGCGCGGTCGATTCCGTATCCGAAGGCATGCGCCACGCCGACACCGACGCGCTTAACGGCAGCGTGAGCCGCATGACGCGGCGCGCGGTGTCGAAAGCGCAGGTCGTATTGCAGGAGCACTTCGTTTCGCCGCCATCGCTAGACGTGCTGTCTCAGCAGGTCGGCCTGAGCCGCAGCAGCCTGTGCGCGGGGTTTCGCGCGCTGCTCGGCAAGAGCGTGCACGAGTATGCGCACGAACTGCGCATGCAGCAGGCGCTGCGGTTGCTGAGCGAGCCGGGTGTGCCGGTCACGGACGTCGCCTACGCGGTGGGCTACAACCATCCGAGCAGCTTCTCCGTCGCGATCCAGAAGCGTTTCGGCATGTCGCCGCGCGCACTGCGCGCGCGCAGCGGGGTGCCGGGAGCCGGTCGCGCGACGGGCGACGATTGAGCGTCGCGGTACCCGTCAGTCCGCGTACGCGCGCACGCGCTCGCGCAGCATGCGCGTCACGACCTCAACCACGAACGCCGGCGATTCGTATGGGAAGTTGTGCCCGTCGCCGGCCGGCGCATGGATCAGCTCGCTTTGCGACGACGTTGCGAGGTAGCGCTGGCGGAATGCGGTCATCAGCGTGAGGTGGCGTTCGAAGCCGGCTGCGTCCACGCCCATTCTCCGGTACAGCTTGCGTGCGTCCGTCTCCTGCGCGGGCCGCATTTCCGACGCATCGCGCGGCGTGACGACGAATACCGGCAGGTCGCCCAGCTCGCCGTCGTGAACCAGCATGTCGAAACCGGCGCGCGCACCGCCTGCGACACTCAGCTCGGCAAGGCTCGACGCGGCGCTGAAGCCGGCGCGCGCATGCATCTCGATGCGCTCGACACCCATCTCGATCGCATCGGCAAGCCGCTTCTGCACGAGATCGAGCAACCGCCTGAGTGCCGGCTGCCGACGCCCCAGCACGCTGACGAGATCGATGTGGATGCCGAACAGGTGCAGAAGCCCGACGAGATAACCGGCGACGATCATCGCGGTGGGGCGCATGCCGCGCGGCGCGTAGTTGAAGAAGTCGGGATGCGTCGCATCGAGCAGCACGGCGCCGCACACGAGATGCGGATAACGGCGCGCGAGGTTCGCGACGAGCAGGCCGCCGAACGAATGTCCGACGAACACGAACGGCCCGCGTTCGCCCGCACGCGCCAGCGCCTCCACGACTTCCTCCACTTCCAGCGCGGTCGAACGCGGATACGGGCCGGCATCGCTCCAGCCGCTTCCGGGCCGGTCGATCAGGATCGAACGCGTCTCGCCGCGCAACGCCAGATGCAGGTGATGAAGGACGAGGCCGCCCATATGCGCGCCCGGCATCCAGACGACCGGCGGAAAGCCGCCTGCATGCCCTTCCGCGAGTATGTGGATGCGGTGGCCGTTCACCTCCACGCATCTTCCCGGCGGCGGGCAGGCCGCGCGCACGCGGGCGAGAAACGCGAGGTGGTAGAGCGAGCCGGCCGCGAGCATGATGGCCGTGCCGAGCAGCGTGTAGCCCGTCGGATAGTGACCGGCGTGGACGAGGCCGCTGCCCGCAAGCGCGATCGCAAACGCGATGGGCAGGCCAGCCCAGTCTCGGCTCAGGAAGGTCGGAAGCCATGTGCGCATTGGAATTCCCTGGTTCGGCATGTCGAGAGGGGCGGCCGCGCGCGTCGCATGACAGGCGACGCGCGGGCGTGCCCGCGGATTCCGTACGATAGCGGACGCGGTGCCGGCCTGCTTTCGCTTCCCGCCGCGGGATTGTCGCGCGCGTCCGCGCCGGTTTTGCGCGCCGCGGGCATCGGCCGAGAACGGCAGGTGCGATGGCGGACACGATAACGGCAGACGCGCGCAAAAGCATCCCGGCCGATCGCGAAAGGTTGCCCGGCGAAACGCCACTACATTGACGGCATGCGTTCACGCCGCCGGTTTCGCTCCGGCGCGCGGCAACGCCTACTTTCTCATCATGGAGTGCGGTCATGCAAATCCTGAAGGACCAGCTCGGCGACCTGCTGTCGAAGGCGGTGGACGGCGCGGCAACGGCCGGTTATGTCGCTGGCGTCTGGCACCGTGGCGAACAGATCGAACTGGCGCGCGGTATCGCGAACCTGAACACCGGCGCGCCGATGACTGTCGATACACGCTTCCAGATCGGTTCGATCACCAAGGTGCTGACGACGCACCTGCTGATGCGCCATGTCGAAGCCGGCCGGATCGGTCTCGACGATCCCGTCGTCAAGCATCTGCCGTCGTTCACGCTGGCCGAGCCGGCGCACGCGGAGCGCATCCGCGTGCGCCACCTGCTCAATCACACGAACGGCATCGACGCCGATTCCTTCAGCCCGACGACCGATTTCGGCCCGGATGCGACACGCGGATATGTGGCGCGCCTGTCCGGCTTCGGCACACTGTTCGAGCCTGGTGAGACGATCCACTACTCGAATCCGGGCTTCGTCGTAGCCGCGCGGCTGATCGAGGTGCTGTCCGGCAAGCCGTACAACCAGGTACTCGAGGAGGAACTGTTCCGCCCGTGCGGGATGAACGCGTCGTGCACGTCGGCCGAGCAGGCGATCCTGCACCATCACGCCGTCGGCGTGTTCGCGAATGCGACGAACGGCGCACTGCAGGCCACGCATGCCTACCTCCTGCCGCCGTCGCTGGCCGGCGCCGGCTCGACGCCCATTTCGACGGTAAAGGACATGCTGGCCTACGGGCACATGCACCTGGCGGGCGGCGTGGTCGATGGCAAGCAGATACTCGCGCCGGAGACGATCGCCGCGATGCAGGCGGTGACATTCGACGCGCAACGGCCCTGCGTTCCCCCGATCTGCCTCGGCTGGTGGAAGGTACCGGTGAGCGGCGTCACGGTGTTCTGGCACGGCGGCACGACCTACGGCACGACGTCGAGTTTCGCGGTGTGCCCGGAACTCGATCTCGTCGTCGTAACCGGCGGAACCGGGCCGGGCGCCAGCGCGTTGCACGACCAGGTATTGCTGACGACGCTCGCGCATCTCGGCCACGACCCTGTGATGCCGTTCGAGCGCGCGACGCCGGGCCGGCCACTGTCGCGTTACGCGGGCGGCTACCGGCACTACCCGATGCGTATCGCGTCGGTCGCGGGGCCGGAGCGGCTGTCGGTCGAGGCGTACTGGACGGAAATGGATGCCGACAGCCGGCGCGCGATACTGTGGCCGAGCAGCGGCGAAGAGGTGGGCAACGGTGAGATCCGTTTCGCATTCGACGGCGCATCGACCTACGTGCTCGACCTCGTGCCGCTGGCCGAGGGACTGTTCGCGCCGCCGGGTACGGCAGATGCGCAGCTGTGCGGCATCAACGGACGGCTCGCGCTCGTGTCGTTCCGTGGCGACGGCGATCGCCCCGACGGCGTCCACACGCGCCTGCGTTATCTGCGCCGCGAGGACTGAGCGGCGCGGGCACGCGTTTTTCGACGTCATTCACGTGCCCGGCTGGTTCCGGTCGCGTGCCAGTTGCTTCGCCATACTGACTTTTATGAAAGCTGCCGGGCAACAGCCCTGACCGGCTGTACCCGGCACGCCCGCGAGCGTGCGGCGCAGCCGCGTCTTTCGATACTTCAACGCCATTCAGGAACGATCATGCGAATCTTCGTCGCCGCGCTTGCGCACGAAACCAATACGTTTTCTCCGATCCCGACCAGCCTGCATTCGTTCGAGGAACGCGCGCTGTACCGGCCGGCGAACGGCAAACCCGACGGGAAGGCGGACGATCTCGTCGGCTACGGCACCTTCGTGCGCGAAGCCCGGGCGCGCGGCCACGAAGTGCGCGCGTCGATTTTCGCGTTCGCCGAGCCCGGCGCGCCGTGCGCGCAGCGCGACTACGAGACGTTGCGCGACGAGATTCTCGGCGACCTGCGGGCCGCGCAGCCGGTCGACATGGTGCTCTATCTGCTGCATGGCGCGCAGATGGCGCAGGGCTATGACGACTGCGAGGGCGACCTGCTCGCGAAGACGCGCGCGCTCGTCGGGCCCGAGGTCGTGATCGGCGCCGAGCTCGACCTGCATGCGAACGTTACGACGGCGATGCTCGACAACTGCGACATCCTGCTCGCCTGCAAGCACTATCCGCACATCGATTTCGACGAGCGTGCGGTCGACCTGATCGATCTTGCCGAACGTACCGTGCGCGGCGAAATCAGGCCGACGATGTACTTCGAACGCGTGCCGATGCTCGGCATGTTCTTCACGACCGAGCCGCGCATGGCGCGCCTCAACCAGGATGCGATGGACCGCGAAGGACGCAACGGCATCCTGTCGGTGTCGCTGATCCACGGTTTTCCGTGGTCCGATTTTCCTGATACCGGCGCGGGCGTGCTGGTGGTGAGCGACGGCGATCACGGCGCCGCGCGTGCGAATGCGCGCGAGCTTGCGCGCGGTTTCGTGGCCGTGCGCGACGAGACGATCGCGCTGCGCCGGCCGATCGAGCGCATCCTCGACGAGATCGCGGTAGCGCCGGTCGAGGCGGCCGGGCGTCCGTTCGTGATTGCGGACACGGCTGACAACCCCGGCGGCGGGGCCGGCTCCGATTCGACGTTCATCCTCGACGCGATCCTGAAGCGCGGGCTGTGCGGCGTGGCGCTCGGCATGATCTGGGACCCCGTCGCTGCGACGTTCGCGCGCGACGCGGGGGTGGGCGCAACGATCCGCGTGCGTCTGGGCGGCAAGACGGGCACGCGGGCCGGCCGCCCGCTCGATGTGGTCGCGACGGTGCTGGCCGTCGACGCCGGGCTTGCGCAGCACGACGATGCGTTCAAGTTTCCGGGCCCCGGCCTCGGGCTCACCGCGCTGCTGGAGATCGACGGCGTGCGTGTGGTGGTCAACTCGGCCCGCCAGCAGACCTACAGCCCGAGCTGCTTCACCGACCTCGGCATCGACCTGCCGCGTTGCAACATCGTTGTCGTGAAGTCGACGCAGCATTTTCAGGCGCTGTTCGGCCCGCTTGCGCGCGCGATCTATTACTGCGACACGCCCGGGTCGCTGAGCCTCGATTTCAACGCGGCCGACTACGCGCACCTGACGCGCCCGATGTGGCCGTTCGACGAAATCGCAGTCTGACTTGCGCACGCCGGCGTGCGGATGCATGGACGATCCCGAAACTTTCCCGGCCGTCCGCGAAAGTCTTGCCGGCGCCGGGCGGCTACCCTCGACAGGCTGGCTGCACGGGCCGGCCACGGAGGTTTTCAATGAAGGAGACGCAGCGTGGGTAGCGGAATAACCGGTCGGTCCCCGTCGTTGTCGCGCGCGTGGTTCGCGCTCGTCGTGCTCGCGCTGGCCGCGATACTCGGCATCACCGACCGTCAGATGCTGACGCTCGCGATCGAGCCGCTCAAGCGCGACCTCCACCTCGACGATACGGGCCTCGGCGTGATCGTCGGCTTTGGCCCGATCCTGTTCAGCGCGCTGGCGTCGCCGCTGCTCGGCTGGCTCGCGGATCGGGTCGACCGGCGCTGGCTGCTCGTCGTCTGCGTGCTGGTGTGGAGCGGGGGAACGGCGCTGTGCGGCCTCGTCACGCACGGCTGGATGCTGTTTCTCTGTACGTTGACGCTCGCGGTGGGCGAGGCGGGCCTCGGGCCGGTCGTCTACAGTTTGCTGCCCGACCTGTTTCCGCCCAGGCTGCGCACGGCCGCGAACACGTTGTTCTTCGCGGTCGCGCTGTTCGGCGCGGGGCTCGGAATCGCGGGCGCCGGCGCGATCTTCCATCTCGCCGCGCCGCTCGCGCAGTCGCTGGCGGTCGCGCCGTGGCGGCTGGCGTTCGTGCTCGTCGCGCTGCCGGGCCTGGCCGTCGCGGGCCTGCTCGCGTGCGTCGGCCATCCGTCGCGCGGCGGCACGCAGGGCGGGCACGCGCACGAAGCGTCGCGCGAAACGCTCGCGCACTACTGGCGGCGCTCGGGCGCGATGCTCACGTGCCTGATCCTCGGCTATGCGATGGCTGCGTTCTACGTGGGCGCGATCCTGGGCTGGGCACCGGTTGCGCTGATTCGCGACTTTCATGTCGATCTCGCGAAATCGGGGCTCTACAGCGGCATCGCGGTGGGCGGCGGCTCGGCGCTCGGCTTGCTGGCGAGCATGCTCATGGTGCGATGCTTGCGCGTGCGCAGCGGGGCGGGATTGCCCGTCGCGGTCGGCAGCGCGATGGCGTTCGTCGCGGCGATCCTGTTGCTCGGGCTGTCGTTTGCGACCAGCGCGACGATGCTGCTCGTTTGCATGACCGGCATCATCGCCGCCTATATCGCGGGCGCGTCGCTGACGCCGACGCTGTTGCAGGACATCGCGCCGCCGCATCTGCGCGGGCGCGTGATCGGCACGTCGTCACTCGTCACTTATATGTTTCAGGCGGTGTCGGTGCCGGCCGTCGGCGCGATATCCGACGCGTTGCACGGCACGCCCGGCGCGCTGCTCAAGGGGATTGCGTGGCTCGGCATGCCGGCGGCGATGTTGAGCATGATCCTGCTTGGTGTCGTGCTGCGCATGTTTCGCGGGCGGTTCGAGCCGCACGGCAACGTGAGCGCACAGGTGCTCTGATTTTCCGATATGTGCGTAGCCTGACCGGCCGCCGCTTTTATCGCACTTCGCGATTCGTGGGCGTTGTGAATCGTGCTTCGAATCGTGTTGCGACTTGAGCACGCAGGTACTCGACTCGTCGATGCGCGCGTAGCCCGGCTGGCTGCAGCGCATTTATCGCGCGTAGCGAGTGCTTTGAATCGCGTTGCGACCTGAACGTGCAGATGCCCCGACTCATCGCTACGCACGCAGCCTGACCGGCTGCCGCGCCTGCCTGGCGCATCGCGCCAGCCCGCCGTTTCTTCCGCGTTCCCGCCATTTCCCGTCCTCGCCGCCGCATGTCGCGACGCGCGTCGGCGCGCGTGCTGAACCGCGTTACGTGGCCCGCCGGTCGCGCACCGGCACGCAGGACGGCAGCCAATGTTTTTCGGCGTTTCGCAAAAGCGCCGGCCAATTTGGATGCTTACCTTGAGCGCATTCGGACGGACGGTTCGCATGCGGGACCGCTTCAGAAGACGAACACGTCGATCGACGTTCAGACAGGGGGAGTCAAAGATGGGAAGCAACAAGGACGGATTCGCAGCAGTGCCGACGCTGTTCAGACGCACGCTGGTTGCCGTATCCGTCATGCGGATGTTCGTCGCGGCGGCCGGCGCTCACGCGCAGGACTTGCCCGCGCAAACTGGCGCGCAGCTGCCTGCGGCGGTTGCCGTGCCGCAGGCAGCTGCGCCCGAAGCAGTGCGCGACAAGGCTGCCGGTGTAACAGGCGCGAAGGGCGGGGCGGCGGTGATGCTCAATTCCGTCGAGGTGACGGCGAACCGGCGCCGCGAACCCGCGCGCGAGGTGCCGATGAAGGTCGAGACGCTGTCGAGCGACGCGCTGCAGAAGTCGGGCGCCACGAAGCTGAGCGACTACCTGTCGACGCAACCGGGTGTCGGCTTCGACAGCGGCGGCGGCCCCGGCCAGGAAACGATCTCGATGCGCGGCGTGACGGCGGGCAAGGATGTCGGACCGACCGTCGGCGTGTATGTCGACGATACGCCGATCGGCTCGAACACCGTCTCGGGCGGCGGCGCGGGGCTGGCGCTGGACATGGGCCTGCTCGACCTGAATCACATCGAGATCCTGTTCGGGCCGCAGGGGACGCTGTACGGCGCGGGCGCGATGGGCGGCCTGTTGAAGTACGTGACCAACCAGCCCGACACCGAGAGCTTTTTCGGCAGCGCGGCCACGACGTTTTCGACGACCTGGCACGGCGGGCTCAACAATACGACCAACGTCGTGCTGAACCTGCCGCTGAAGCAGGACGTCGCCGCCTTGCGCATCGCCGCGTTCAACAATCGCGACGGCGGCTACATCGATGCGAAGGGTGCGGCCGCCGGCACGCGCATCAACGCGAACGACACCACCGGCGTGCGCGCATCGCTGCTCGTGACGCCTACGCGCAAGCTCACGTTCCGCTTCACCGCCACGCTGCAGAACATCAACAGCGACGGGCAGAACTACGTCGACTACGGGATGAACGGGCAGCCGGCCTACGGCGCGCTCACCAAGCTTCAGGACGCGCAGGAGCCTTATCACCAGAGCAACCAGTTCTATACCGCGAATGCGGAATACGACTTCGGCTGGGCGCGCCTCAATGCGATTTCCGCGTACCAGTCGCTGCGCACCACGACGACGCTCGACTTCACGCCGTTTTATGCGCCGATCCTCGCGGCGGGCGGGCTCGACTTCGGCACGCTCACGCCGAACTCCAATGTCGGTACCAACAAGGTGACACAGGAATTGCGGCTCACCTCGCCGGGTAACCGGACGCTGGAGTGGGTCGCCGGCCTTTACTACGATCACGAGCACAGCAATACCGTGCAGACCTATCGCGCGACCGGTGCGGGCGGTGCGTCGCTCGGCGATCTGGAAAAACTCGCTTACGGGGGCAGCTACAAGGAGTTCGCCGCGTACGGCGACATCACGTACAACCTCACGTCGCGTATCGCGCTGACGGCCGGCATGCGCATCGCGCACAACAGCCAGGACTACCGGCAGGAGACGTCGGGCCTGCTCGTGCCGGCGCCGCTTTCCGCGCCGGGCGCGTCGTCGGATACGAGCAAGACGTACATGTTCACGGTCAGCTACAAGCTCACGCCGACCAGCAACGTCTACGCGCGCGCCGCGAGCGGCTATCGTCCGGGCGGCCCCAACAGCATGGCGGTCAGCGCGGTGACCGGGCAGCTCATCTCGGGCAATCCGGTCTACAAGCCCGATACGTTGTGGAACTACGAGATCGGCTACAAGGCGGACCTGCTCGACAACCGCCTGTCGGTGGCGCTGTCCGCCTACGACATCGAATGGCACGACATCCAGCAATACGGCGCGGTCGACGGCGTGGCGCAGCTCATCAATGCGGGCAATGCGCGGATCCGCGGCTTCGAAGCGTCCGGCGTGGTGCGGCCGACGTCGGCGCTGTCGTTCAACGCGTCGCTGTCGGCGATCGACGCGTACCTGACCGAAGGCGCGCCGAGCGTCGGCTCGCATGCGGGCGACCGGCTGCCGAACACGGCGAAGTTCGCGGCGTCGCTGGGAGCCGCGTGGCGGTTCCAGCTCGGCCCGTGGCCGGCCGTCGCGAGTGCCAACGAGCGCTTCGTGGGCGAGCGGCACTCGAGTTTCGCGGGCTCGGCGGGTTCGCCCGATTTCGTCCTGCCGGCCTATGCCGTGACCGACCTGCAGTTCGGCGTGGACCTGCGCCGCGCGAACCTGTCGTTCTTCGTCAGGAACCTGTTCAATCGCGCGGGTCTGCTGTCCGCCAACACGAGCTATGTGCCGCTCGGCGGCAACGTGTGGGCGTCGGTAATCCAGCCGCGCACGATCGGCGTGCAGCTGAGCGCGCCGTTCTGACGCGCGGACGATTCGAGGAGCTTCCATGCTTGCCCGCCCATTACCGGAACACCGACCTGCCGGCCGCCCGCGCGAGTTCCGGCAGACCACCCACCGTCCCGCGCGCCGCGTGGGCGGCATCGCGGCCGTGCTCGTGCTGCATGCCGTGCTGATTTACGCGTTGCTGAACGGCCTCGCGAATCGGGTGGTGGAGATCATCCAGCATCCCGTCAGCGTGAGGATCATCGAACCCGTCAAACCGCCGCCGCCACCCGTGCCGCCGAAGCCGGTCGTGAAAGCGGCGCCACCGAAGAGCGCGCCGCCGCCGCCCGTCTTCGTGCCGCCGCCCGAGGTGCCGGTGCAGGCGCCGCCGCAAGCGACGCTGACGCATACGGCCACACCAGTCGTTTCCGCGCCCGCGGTGCCTGCGCCGTCGGCCCCGACGACGGTCAAGGCGCCGAGTCACGAAGTGGGCGTCGTATGCCCGAACTCGGACCAGGTGCGAGCGTCGTTGCGCTATCCACGCGAGGCGCTGGAAAACAACATCACCGGCAACGTGCTGGTGGAGTTCGTCGTCGACGCGGACGGCCGCGTGTCGGACGAGCACGTCGCGCGGTCGGCCGACCCGATCCTCGACCGCGCGGCGCTCGCGGCGGTGCGGCGATTCAGTTGCCTGTCGCAGGGGCAGTCGGTGCGCGTGCAGGTGCCGTTCTCGTTCAACCTGAACTGACCGGCGCGTGTCACGACATCGTGCAGCGCACGCATTGAACACATATTCAGATCGACCCATGGAGCAGACATGAAAAAGCCTTTCCTCGCCGCGTTCGCGGCCAGCATGATCGTTGCCGCCGGCACGGCGGGCCTGTTCGTCGCGCCGCGCGTTGCGCTGGCGCAGGCAAGCGCCGTACCTGCGCCGGCATCGGCATCGGCATCGACCTCGACCGTCGTCGCATCGCAGCCGGCCGCTGCCGCACATCCCGCGCCACTGCCCGCGCCGGCCACGTCGGCAACCGTCGAGAATCCTTACGGATTGGGTGCGTTGTGGCACGGCGGCGATTTCGTCGCACGGTTCGTGCTGATCCTGCTCGTCGTGATGTCGATGGGGAGCTGGTACATCATGGTCACCAAGTTCTTCGAGCAGACCCGCGCGAACCGTCGCGCGAAACGCGCCGATGTGCAGCTCTGGAGCGCGCCGTCGCTCGAGCAGGGCGCGCAGTTGCTCGACGCGTCGTCGCCGTTCCGCTTCATCGCGGAGACGGCGATCGAGGCCGGCGAGCATCACGACGACGTGCTGCTCGAAGCTGTCGACCGCAATACCTGGATCGACGTGTCGGTCGAGCGGGCCGTCACCAACGTGTCGAACCGGCTGCAGGACGGGCTCGCGTTCCTCGGCACGGTGGGCTCGACCGCGCCGTTCGTGGGCCTGTTCGGCACGGTATGGGGCATCTATCACGCGTTGACCGCGATCGGCGTGGCCGGCCAGGCGTCGATCGACAAGGTCGCGGGGCCGGTGGGCGAGGCGCTGATCATGACCGCGATCGGTCTCGCCGTGGCGGTGCCCGCCGTGCTCGGCTACAACTTCCTCGTGCGTCGCAACAAGGCCGTGATGGAACGGGTGCGCGCGTTCGCCGCGCAACTGCATGCCGTGGTGCTGGCGGGCGGCAAACGTCCGGTGCGCAACGAGACGCGCGCCGCGTCGTTCGTCGACTGAACGGAGCGAGCCATGGCCATGAGCGTCAGGCAGGACGATGACGACGAAGTCATCGCGCAGATCAACACGACACCGCTCGTCGACGTGATGCTGGTGCTGCTCATCATTTTCCTGATCACGATTCCGGTGGTGACGCATACGATTCCGCTGGATCTGCCGAAGGAAACAGTGAAGCCGTTGCAGAGCCAGCCGAAAAGCATCGAGATCGCGGTGAACCGCGAAGGCGACGTCTTCTGGAACGAGTCGCAGGTGGATGCGGCCGCGCTGCTCGTGCGGTTGAAAAGCGTGGCAGTGCAGACGCCGCAGCCGGACGTGCACGTGCGCGGCGATGAGAGCACGCGCTACGAATTCATCGGTCGCGTGATGACCGCGTGCGAGCGGGCAGGCATCGGGAAGGTGTCGTTCATTACAGAGCCGCCCGCGCGCGGCGGTTAGGAGGCAGTCATGGGGATGAATGTTTCGTCGTCGGGAAGCGAGCCGGAGGTGATGGTGGACATCAACACCACGCCGCTCATCGACGTGATGCTGGTGTTGCTGATCATGTTGATCATCACGATTCCGATCCAGATGCACGCGGTCAGGATGAACCTGCCGGTCGGCACGCCGCCGCCGCCGGCCGTGGAGCCCGAAATCGTGCAGATCGACGTCGCCGCGAACGGCGTCACGTCATGGAACGGTGTGCCGGTGCCCGATCGTGCGGTGCTCGAGGCGAAGCTTGCGCGGGTGGCCGCCGCGCCGGTGCAGGCCGAGATCCGGCTGCGGCCGGACCGGCAGGCGCCTTATCGTGATGTGGCCGCGGTGCTGGCGTCGGCGCAGCGCGTGGGCGCGACGAAGATCGGGCTGACGGGTAACGAGCAGTATGTGCAGTAGGTGAGCGAGGGGGGCTGCGCGTGGCGGCGCTCACGATAGGGTTGAAACGGAGCGGGCCGGCTCATGCAGTGAAGCGGAGGATGGGCCGGCGTCGTGATCGACACGCGGCCAGTCTGATGCGTCACGTGCTTGAAGCTCGCGACGAATGACCGGATCGCGCGGGGTGTTCACTGCGCCCATTACGTCTGCTACACCCATTACGCCCGTGCCAGCCGACGCGCCGCCAGCAGCCCGAGCGCGAGCAGTACCGCGACGTAAGCGGCGACGCCCGTCCACGCGCCGTGTTGCCAGAACGTGCCGCCGATCGACCCGAGCACGCTCGACCCGAGATAGTACGCAAGCAGGTACAGCGACGCGGCGTGCCCCTTCGCGGCCCCCGCGAGGTAGCCCACCCAGCCGCTCGCGACCGAGTGGGCAATGAAGAAGCCGATCGTCACGAGCACGATGCCGACGACGATCGCGACGAGCGAATGCGACAGCGTCAGCGCGAGGCCCGCCGCGAACACGAGCACGCCGCTGACGAGCACCGGTGCGCGGCCGAGTCGGTCGGCGAGCGCGCCTGCGCTCGATGACGACACCATCCCGAACAGGTAGGCGCCGAAGATCAGCCCGCACGCGGTCGCACTCAGGTTGAACGGGGCCGCGGTGAGCCGGAACCCCGCGTAGTTGTAGATCGTCACGAACGCGCCCATCACGAGGAAGCCGATCGCGAACACGAACGGGAGCCGCGCGTGACGCAGTTGCTCGCTCCACAGCCGGAAGTGATGGCGCAGCGTCAGGTCGGTGCGCTTCACGAAGCGTCGCGACGGCGGCAGCAGCATCACGAACGCGGCCGCCGCGACGAGATCGACGACACCGATCGTCAGCATCGCCGTGCGCCACGAGAAGTGCTCTTCCAGCATGCTCATGCCGATCCGTCCGACCATGCCGCCGAACGCGGTCCCGCCGACATAGAGCCCCATCGAGAAACCGAGCCCTTCCGACGCGATTTCCTCGGCGAGATACGCCATCGCGACTGCCGGGACGCCGCCCAGCGCGAAACCTTCCAGCGCGCGCCAGACCAGCAGCAGGTTCCAGTCGGGCGACAGCGCGGCGAGCACGTTGAACAGCGCGGCGAGCGTCATCGACGCGAACATCAGCCCGCGCCGCCCGACGCGTTCGGACAGCGCGCCGGCGCACAGAATGGAGATCGCCAGCATCCCGGTCGACAGCGACAGCGAGAGCGAACTCGAGGCCGCGCCGAGGCCGAACTCGCGTGCGAACGCGGGAAGCAGCGGCTGGACGCAGTACAGCAGCGAGAACGTGGAAAAACCGGCGAGGAAGAGCGCGAGAGCGATGCGCTTGTAGGCGGCCGAGCGCGGGGAAACGCCGGCGGGCATCGCATCGGGCGTGGCCTGTTGCGTGCCGGGCAGGGCACGGGAAAGCGAAGGGGAGGACATGACTGCGCTCGATGTGCGAAGGAATGCCTGAATTCTTGCGCACGGTCATGTATATGTCCAATATATGAAAGTAACCGCAGCGATATGTTTAACCACTGGTTGGTGAATCAACCCGGCACACCGTGAGAGCACGTACGAATGGAACTCCGGCATCTCCGTTATTTTCTGGCCGTGGCGGCCGCGTCGAATTTCACCAAGGCTGCCGAGGCGCTCGGCATCGGGCAGCCGCCGTTGAGCCAGCAGATCAAGGCGCTCGAAAGCGAGCTCGATGTGGAACTGTTCAGGCGGACCGCGCGCGGCGCCGAGCTGACGCTGGCGGGCGAGGTCTTCGCGCAGGAAGCGCGCCGCGTGCTCGATGCCGCCGAGCGTGCGGTGCGCGCGGCAAGGCGGGCCGCGCGCGGGGAAACCGGGCATCTGCGCGTGGGTTTCACCGGGACGGCGGCGTTCAATTCGAAAGTGTCGGACCTGATCCGGCGCTTTCGGGAAGCGTTTCCGGATGCCGAGCTGACGTTGCAGGAGGCCGCGTCGCGGATGCTGCTGGAGGCGCTGGAGGCCGGGCACCTCGACGTCGCGATCGTGCGGCCGGCACGCCGGGCCGCCGCGACGTTGCGGTTACTCGACTGGGACGACGAACCGATGTTCGTCGCGCTGCCCGTTGCGCACCGGCTGGCGCAGCGGCGGCGGATCGATCTGGTGGAACTGGCCGACGAGTCGTTCGTGCAGGTGCCGAGGGAGGCCGGCGGCGCGCTGTTCGACCATATCGTCGCCGCATGCAATGCCGCCGGGTTCGAGCCGCGCATGGCGCAGCCTGCGCCGCAAATGGCGTCCGCGGTGACGCTGGTCGCGGCCGGGCTCGGCGTGTCGGTCGTGCCGAAGGCGATTACGCAGGTGCAGGTTGCCGGAGTCGTTTATCGGCCGCTGGCGGGGGATGCGTTGCGGGCACGGCTCGCCATTGCGTCACGATGCGATGAGTCGTCGGCGGTGGTCCGGAATTTCCTGTTGCTGGCGGGGGAGGATGGGGCGGTGTGAGGGCGGCAGAAACAAAAACCGCGTAGCGATGTGGCGTCGTGTTTTTCGAGCATGCTGGAAGCGCGATGATGTCGTATTCGACGGGCTGTTGGTCTTCGCATTTGAATGACTTCAATATCGATGAAGACGTATTTTTGCTAATTGTTGCGCGCTGCCGTCTGCAATCTGTCGATGTTGATCGCGAGATGAAATTGACGTTGATTTCAATTTCACCAGCACGCAGGTCGATGGAGTGGCTCGAATTTCCTTGTCGTTCGCCACGATCACGGCCTGGCAGGAGCCGGTTGGATGGTGGGAAGCCGATCGATGTCATCAGGAAACACTTCAACGGTTCGTCCGAACTGCAGCGACGGCCATGCTGGCATCGATGCCAGCGACGACAACCTGATCAAGCGCCAAGCATTACGAATTTGTTTTTATTTCATGAAAATTGAAAAGAAATAGAAAGGCCGTCGTTTGGTAATTTGAATGATCCTGTCATCAAAATGAGAAACTCGGTTCTTTAATACTTCGTGTATCAATTTTTACATGGTCTTTTTGTTGTTTTCGCGAGCCGGGTACATTCTCACGACTCGTTGCTGCCGCTAGAATTGCGGCGGCATGACGGGAAGCCGTTCCCGTGAGAGTGCGGGCCGCTGCGGGCTCGCAAAGAACAAGAAGACGGATAACGAATGAACATGAACGAAGTGGCTCAGGCGATTCGTGGCGGCCTGATCCAGCAGGATCGCCTGCTCAAGACAAGCATCCCGGCGTTGCCGGAAAATGCGCTGGTGCCACGACGAGCCGTGACGTGTTCCGAACTTGGCCGTGACTACAGCGTCACGCTCGATATGGTATCCACGGCAGGCGACATCGAGCTGAAAACGCTGATTGCCCAGCCGATGACGCTCTGGATTCAGCAAGCGAACAAGTCCTATCGACCGCTCAACGGTTACATTCATACGGCTCGCAGACTGGGTGCCGACGGCAGCCTTTCGAGCTATCAATTGACATTCGCTTCGTGGATGCATTTCCTCAGGTTCCGCAGCGATATGCGGTACTGGCAGGACAAGAGCGTCGACACCATCATCACGGACGTATTCAATGCGCATCCGCAAGCCCAGGGGCAATTCGAATTTGCTTTATTGAAGCCGCTGCCTCCGCGTTCGTATTGCCGCCAGAGCGAGACTGACTGGAATTTTGTCCATCGGCTGCTGGAGGAGGAGGGGCTGTTCGGTTTCTGGCGGCAGGATCAAGACGGGAAGTCGCATCGACTCGTCGTGACCGACGATGTCTACTCGCTCGATGAGATGTCTCCCAATTCAGTCGGTTTCTCCCGATCGGGTACGGGTGGAGAAACGGATGCTTTTACGCAGTGGGCGGGTTCGCGGACATTGCAAAGCGCAGTGCACACGACACGCACGTTCGACTACAAGGCGCCTTCGTCCTTCGCCAATCCCAAAGGCACGACGTTGCCGACGATGTCGGGCCAGGGGAGTTTGCCGGAGCAGGCCGAAGTTTACGAATACACCGGCGCTTATACGTATCTGGATCGCAATCGCGGTGAGCATCTTTCGAAGATGCACCTGGAGGAATGGGAGTCCCGGGCGAAGCGATTTTTCGGTGTGGGCGGCGTGCGGGGGATCGATGCCGGCTGCCGTTTCGTTCTGACCGGGCATCCGGAGCATGACCGCGATTCGGCAGCTCAGCGTGAATTCGCCGCAATCAAGGTGCATCGGTATATCGAGAACAACCTGCCGCTGTCGAGTCATGAATCGAGCTTTCCGTACAGCCTGCAGGGCGAACTCGCCCAGGCCAAGCTCGCGCAGGAGGGTGCAGTCGTTGCACACGCTGACGGTTCAGTCGGCTTTTATCGGGTGGAGGTCGAGGCGCAGCGTGTGACGGTCCCGTATCGGAGCCCGTTCGAGCACAAGAAGCCGGCGATGGAACTGGAAACGGCAATCGTCGTCGGGCCGCAGGGCGAAGAGGTCTATACGGACGCGCTGAATCGAGTCAAGGTCATGTTCATCTGGGACCGGCAAAACTCGGGAGATGCGAGCGCTTCGTGCTGGGTGAGAGTCGCCCAGTCGGACACGGGGGGCGGTTACGGGAGCGTTCACGTTCCACGTGTCGGCGAGGAAGTGCTGGTCGGTTACGTCGGTGGAGACTGTGACCGGCCCATCGTACTGCATCGTGTATACAACGGGAACGTTCAGCCGCAGTGGCACAGCAACGGCATCCTTTCGGGTTACCGGTCGAAGGAGTATTCAGGGGCCGGCTATAACGAAATGGTTCTGGACGATGCGACGGGACAGAATCGCGCAAGACTGTTCAGCAGCAATGGCAACAGTTTGCTGCATTTGGGATACCTGATCGATCAGAGCGGCAACGCGCGCGGCTCGTATCTGGGCTCGGGATTCGACCTGAAAACCGATGCGTATGGTGCCGTGCGAGCCGCACGGGGGTTGTACGTCACGACCCATGCGAAAGAGGCGAACAGTCAGCAACTCGACGTGCGTGAAGCCCAGCAGCAACTCGTCGGCGCCGAAAGCACGATCGAAGCAATGTCGCGGGTCAGCCTGGCGCATCAGGCAGAAGGTCTCGCCGAAGCGCACGAATCGCTGAAGGCGTTTACCGATGCAACGCAAGGCAGCGCGCAGGGCGTGCAGTCGGGCGGCAGAACGGCGGGCGGGGGCGCCGGCAACGCCAACGCCAACGTTTTCCGGACCCCCGTCATGCTGCTTGCCAGTCCGTCCGGCGTTGCGTTGTCCACGCAGCAATCGGTCCATGTTACGAGCGATCAGCAGACCAATCTCGTCAGCGGGCAAGGCATGTTCATCGCCAGCGGAAAGTCGCTCGTCGCGAGCGTCGCGGAGAAGATCAGTCTGTTCGTGCAGAACGCAGGAATGAAATTGTTCGCGGCGAAAGGCAAGGTCGAGATTCAGGCGCAGGGCGACCAGATGGCGCTTGCCGCGTTGAAGGATCTTACGATCACCAGCACCGATGGAAAGGTGGTGATCTCGGCGGCAAAGGAAGTCTGGATCGGCGCGGGCGGATCATACATCCAGATCAATGGCGACGGGATCGTCAATGGTTCGCCGGGAACGATTCTGGAGCGGGCCGCGAGCTGGGATGTGCCTGGACCGGATTCGGCGCGCATGCCTTTGCCACCGATGCCCATACCCCAGAGCGCGGGCCCGTACAGCTTGCGATTCGATCTGTCGGGGGCGCTCGCAGATGGAGAAATACTCGGCAATGCACCGTACATGATCAAGGTCGGCGAGGATTCTCACTATTACGGAACGCTTGATGAGGATGGCATGACCGGCAGAATCTTCACGGAGTCGGAAGAGACGGTACAGGTCAGCGTGAGGAACGGCGATTGGACTCATCATTTGGACACGGTTCACGATGACCTGTTTTCTAGCGGAGATGGAGTGCAGGAATGACGCAGGAACACACTGAAAAAGTACGATTGAAGGGACTCTTCGAAGTCCGTTCGTATCAGGCTCGATTCAGATTTCTCTGGATGGTTTTGTTTTGTTCGGCTGCATTCGGTTGCAAGGCTCAGAGCCAGGTTTCCGTGGCGGAAAATGTCACGCCGGCAAGCTCGGAATATAAAACCGAGATCTTCAATCTCGTGGATCCGGATGGACGTCAGGCCGACACCCCGGCCGGCCGGACGCTGTCGAGCGCGTTCGACCACTTTCTGAATACGTCCGGCCTGGATGTGCAGATGCTTCGAAAACGCCTGCTGAGTGGCCCTGCGACACAAGGATCGCTCTGGCGGGTGGGCGATTCACGCGAGTGGCTCTACCATATTTGCCAGGCCAATCAGTGCAACGTTACGAACGTCACGATGCTTTATGACGAACAGTCTCATCGCACCGCGGGACGCTTGCTGTATCGCTGCGCGCCGCAATGGCTGGGAAGTCCGAGCGCGGCTGAAAAGACGTTGATCGAGACGCAATATCCGATCAGGATCGATGCGGACGACGCTCGAATTTTTTGCAAGAAGAAGTGAACCATGAGCAAGGGCGGAATCAAGGAATTCCTGAGCGCACTCTTTCAGAGCGAGGGTGGCGGGAACTATCAGGTCATCAACAAGTACGGATACGTCGGTAAATATCAGTTTGGCGAGTCCGCGTTGAGCGACCTGGGTTATTACGTGTCGGACGGTACGTCTCCCATCATCAAGTTGCCGAACCACCATACGAAGTTCCAGTATCAATGGAAAGGAACCTGGACCGGAAAGGATGGAATCCACAGTCTGGAGGATTTCAGGAACTCTCCCGATGAACAGGACGTGGCGGCCGTATCGTGGGTCCGGTTGCTTTGTTCGAGAGCTCGTCAGCAAGGTGCGGATCAATATGAGGGCAAGGTCATTGCCGGAATAACGATCACGCACTCCGGTATCGTCGGTGCGGCTCACCTCAAGGGTTTCGGAACAGCCACGCATCCCGGCGTGATGAAATTCCTTGAATCGAATGGAGCCGACGATCCTTCGGACGCGAACGGTACTACGGTTTCAGACTATATCGACAAGTTCGGCGACTACGATCTCGGCTGCTGCTCGGGGGCACTGGGCGTTCAGTTCGTCAACAAGAAAAAACAGCCTGTTTCCGGCGTGCACTACCAGGTGAAGTCCGGAGGGAAGGTGCTGCAGGAAGGCCATAGCGACGCGTCCGGAAAAATCAGTCAGCCCGTCAAGAACATTCCGTTCACACAGACGCTGGAGGTCTGGGTGAGGGAGGTGGAGACGAATCTCGAGCGGGCATGGACGGGTTCGCTTTCCGGCTCGTTTGCCACGTTGACGCTGACGAGTCCGCACAGCAAAGTCGAGGCCCGGACAAATTCGCATCCCGGGGCGCCGGGGGATCACCGGCGGAATAGCAAGCTGGGCGCGTATACGGTCAAGAGCGGCGATTCGCTATGGAAAATTGCGCACCAGCACGGGACGAGCGTTGCCGAGCTCCGGCGAGTCAATCCAGGGCTGGACGGCAATTTGATTAAGCCGGGGCAGCAAATCAAGCTGCCGTCGAATGGTGCGTCATCGGGAGCCGCGCGCTCTCCAGCGGCGGCATCTTCGACGCCGGTGTCGCCGGCGGCAGCGCCCTCTCCAACGGCGACATCGTCGGCACCCGTGCCGCCGGGGGCAACGTCCGCTCCAGCGGCGGCATCTTCAGCGCCGGCGTCGTCGGCCGAGCAGGCGGATGCGCCTTCTCCGGACACGCATCAAGCGAAAGTGACCCGCAACGACAATGGTCATCCTGTTGCCGTGGCGCACGCGTCCGACGATCCGCCGCCGGACGGCGACCCCAAGCAGAAGATGTTCGAGATTTTGCGCAGGGACGCCAAGTACGGCAAGCGAAAGGCCAATTTCAGCGGGCCTGCCGCGGTCAAGAAGGCGAAGCTGGGGCAGCCGATCTACAGTGTCGCCAAAGCGCCCGGTGTGTCGACGATGGAGTGCTGGAAGTATGTGAAAATCGCGCTCATGGCTTCCGGCATGGTCGATTCGTACCCACCGCAGGTCGAAGCCAAGGATGCCGGAATCGATCTTGAAAAGGCTGGATTCAAAAACATTCTGTCCGATCCGTCCTATCGCATCGCCAGCCCCTATGATGCCCCCGAGGGTGCCGTGATCGTCTACGGTACGACCGATGGATCGACTCATGGTCACGCCGAGGTCGTACTGCCCGGACCGCTTTTCGCGAGTGATTACATCAGTCCGAATAGCAGGGTGATGCGCAAGGGCGAGAAACCCACGTTGATCGGAAAGGGTAGAAAGGTAACGGGAGTCTGGATCAAATGAAATGGAATGCCTGGCTTTTGATTTCTGGCGCAGTGCTTTCTTGCTGGGGGGCGACAGTTCTGGCCGATCAAGGCAACGCCGATCCGTTCGTCGCGTTTCAGCAGCGCTTCGGCGGCAATCAGGAGTTCGTTTGCACGGCAAAGGGAGGGAAGAAACTTTCCGTCAATGTTGGCGTGCCTCAGGCGGATGCCGATCAGATGAAGGTGGTGCCCCGCCAGGAGTGGGGCAATACCCTGTCGGTCTACCTGTCCGCTGGCGAGGGGAAGCCGATTGATTCGTCATGGGGAACGCCGACATTCGATCAATCGATGAAATTCATGTCGATACGGTTGCGGAACGGCAAGACGCTCGTTTTCGAGCGATTTCGAAATATCCCCGATCCCGATGCGGACGAAAAGCATCTCGATCGCAAACCGTACTTCAATCTGACGATCGATAGCGGAGCAAAGCTGCCTTGCAGTCAGGTCTTCAACTTGCCCTGACGCGTGAATATCTCGTTGATCCCGTTGCGGCAGTCGACAGGTTGCCGAATGAGGGAAACTCCATGATTGATCTGATTCGACTCGGCGACACCACTGACCACGGGGGCGAGGTCATTACCGCCTCGGAGACCATGCGCTACGGCGGACGGCGTGTGGCGCGCAAGGGCGACCTCGTGAAGTGTCCCCTGCATCCTGACGTGAATCCGAACGTGATTCTGGAAGGCGATGCCAAAATAACCGATCGCGGCATATGGGTCGCCCGACAGGGGCACCACGCTACGTGCGGGTGCGCGCTGATTTCGAGCATCCGGTAAGGTTGCTGTCCCTGCGGCGCAGCCAAAAGTCGCGCGCATGATCGAACGGCCAAAAACGGCTGTTTGCGCACTGAACGTCGGGGTCGTATCGACCGGCGTGGCCTGTGCCCGTGATCCGGGCGCAAGGGAATGCCGCATTGAAGTCGACCGGACCTCGGTCATTTGCTTCTCTCAGATCGCGGAGTTTGGCCGGGCCGTCAGTAAAGCGTGACGCGCAGCATTCCCGACAGTGTCCGATCGAATGGACTTCAAGCTGGAAAGGGGAGCGTGCGGTTATCGATGTGGGCCAAGCTCCGACAGGTCTTGTCGGCCGGCAATTGGCACATGCCGCGCCAGGCGGGCGATGAGGAAGGAATCACGACGAAAACCTCGTTGCGAGGCGGCTGGATCGTCTGAACCTCGACGCAAGGCGTGGACTGCTGAACTCGAAACGCGGTTAAACCGCATCTGGTGCCGACGGCGAGACTCGAACTCGCACAGCTTTCGCCACTACCCCCTCAAGATAGCGTGTCTACCAATTTCACCACGTCGGCACTGCATTGCACTGCAAGGGGCGCAATTGTAGCGTCACATTTCGCGTTTGTGAAGAGGGTGTGACACGATGGGCGGATGCGCGAAAGCGATCCCGGTAGAATTCCGGCGATCGACCCGATGGCCGCCGCAACCGCAACCCGTTTTCTCCGCGTGACACATACCCTCGAACAACTGCAGGCCGGGCAACTGGCCGGCGCACGGCAACTCAAGCTCGCATGCGGGTTGACGGCATTCCCGCGCGAGATTTTCGATCTCGCCGACACGCTCGAAGTGCTCGACCTGACCGGCAATGCGCTCACCGCGCTGCCGGACGACCTGCCGCGCCTGCATCGCCTGCGCATCCTGTTCGCGTCCGGCAACCGCTTCACCGCGTTCCCCAGCGTGCTCGGCGCGTGCGAACGGCTCGACATGATCGGCTTCAAGGCGAACCGGATTCAAACGGTGCCGCGCGGATCGCTGCCGCGCGCATTGCGCTGGCTGATCCTCACCGACAACGCAATCGACGAGTTGCCCGCCGATATCGGCGATTGTTCGCGCTTGCAGAAGCTGATGCTCGCCGGCAACCGGCTGCGTACGCTGCCGGCCGGGCTGGCCGCCTGCCGCGCGCTCGAACTGGTGCGCCTGTCGGCGAATCGCCTGGACGAACTGCCGGACTGGCTGCTGCGGATGCCGCGGCTCGCGTGGCTTGCTGCCGCCGGCAATCCGTTCGGCGCGGCACCGGAAGCCGCGGCGTCGGCGGAGCCGGACATCGCTGACGTCGATTGGGCATCGCTCGCATGCGAGCAGAAGCTCGGTGAAGGCGCATCGGGCGTGATTTACCGCGCGCAATGGGCGGCGGAAAACCGTGCGCCGCGCGCGGTCGCCGTCAAGCTGTTCAAGGGCGCGGTGACGAGCGACGGCCTGCCCGATTGCGAAATGGCCGCATGCCTGCATGCCGGCCGCCACCCGAACATGATCCCGGTGATCGGCAAGGTGCGCGGGCATCCGGACGGCACGCACGGCCTCGTGATGGAACTCGTCGATCCCGCGCTGACGAATCTCGCGGGGCCGCCGAGCTTCGCGACCTGCACGCGTGACGTGTACGCCGACGGCACGGAATTCGAGCCTGCCGCGGCGCTGCGGATCGCACACGGCATCGCGTCGGTCGCGGGCCATCTGCACGAACGCGGCATCATGCACGGCGACCTGTATGCGCACAACATCCTGCACGACGGCGCCGGTGGCGCGTTGCTCGGCGATTTCGGCGCGGCATCGCTCTACGACGTGAACGACCGCATGCGCGGTGCGCGGTTCGAACGGCTCGAGGTGCGCGCGTTCGGTTACCTGCTCGGCGAGTTGCTCGATCGATGCGGGCAGCAGGCGTGGGCCGGCCGGCGCGCGCTCGACGCACTGGCGGCCGCCTGTTTGAACGAGGATGTCGACGCGCGGCCGTCGTTCGTGGAGATCACCGCCGCGCTGGCTGCGCAAACACGCTGACGGGACGGCGCGGCAGGTTCGGTCTCGACAATACGGGCGCTTACGCCTGCCGCGCAGTCAGCAGCTTGATCCCGAGCCCGACGAACAGCAGCCCGCTGACGCGCTTGAGCGCACGCACCGCGCGGCTCATGCCGAAGCCGCGATGGAACCGGCGCACGCCGGCCGAATAGACGCTGTGAACGACCACGACGGTGCACGCGATCGTCGCGTACATCACGACGAACTGCAGCGCGAGCGGGCGGTCGTGCACGATGAACTGCGGCATGAACGCCGACAGGAAGATCATCGTCTTCGGGTTGCTGCCCGACACGAACAGCGCTTCGCGGAACAGCTTCCCGCGGTCGGGCGCTTCGACCTCCGCCGCGCCGGTCGACGCGCCGGCCTTGCGCTCGCCGCGCAGTTGCCTGACACCCAGGACCATCAGGTACGCGGCGCCGGCCACCTTCATCGCGACGAACAGCGGCGGCATCGCGGCGAGCACCGCGCCGACGCCGAGTGCGACGAGCACCACGACCACGCCCTGCGCGACGAGATTGCCCGCGATCGTCGCGGCCGTGCCGTGCGTGCCGTAGCGCACCGTGTTGCGGATGACGAGCAGCACGTTGGGCCCCGGCGACAGCGTCGTGGCGAGATAGGCTGCGGCAAACAGCATCCAGGTCTGAAGGGACATGCGGCGCTCCGAGAGGCGGTTCCGGCGGGCGGGATGACGCGATGATGCCACGCCAATATATGGCCCGGGCTTGCCCGGAACCGTGCCGTCGCGGCGCGTCAGCGCGCGTCGCGCATGCAGTACGCGGGGATCGACGGCGGCGTATCGATCGCGGCGGGCCGCGTCATCCACGCGATCCATCCGGCCCATATCCCGCAGACGATCAGCACGGCGACGTTCAGCGGCGTCCGGTAGCGGACGATCAGGTCGGCCAGCGGCAGGCGGTGTTTCATGTGCGTCTCCTTCGATCGGGGGCGGGCGGCGTTACTGGCCGGCGTAGGTCGGCGCCTTGGCGTCGCAGGTCACGGATACCGTCGAGCCGTCCGCGAAACGCAGCCGGAACGGCACCTTCGCGCCGGGCGCGACGGCCTGGCGCGGCTGCTCCAGCATCACGTGATAGCTCTTCGGCTTGAAGGTCACCGTGCCGTGCGCGGGCACTTCGACGGCGTCGACGTGAACCATCTTCGCGGTGCTGCCGTTCGTTTGCGTTTCATGCAGCATCGCCATTCCGTATGCGGGCGTGTCGAGGCCCGTCAGCGTGACGGGCGCGTCGCCGTCGTTCTTCAGCGTGAAGTAGCCGGACGACGGCACGGTCGCCGGCATCGCACGGATCCAGCAGTTTTCTGCCTGTACGGCCGGCGCGGCGAACGTGGCGGGAGCCTGCAGCGCGAGCAGTGCGAACAGCAGGCCGGTCGGAATCGGGTGTTTCATGGTTGGTTCTCCTGATGGGTGGATGCGGCGGGTATCGGCGGCGACGCGATCGGCACGAAACGCCGATGCGCTCGCGAACGTCATTTCAGCGTGAACGCGTAGTGGCCTTGCGTGCGATGACCATCGCTGGCCACCGCGATCCACGTGACCGTGTACGTGCCGGCGGTCAGGCTGGCCAGCGCGACGTGCATGCGTTTCCGGTTGCCGGCGTCGACGGACGATTTCCCGTCGGCGACCGACTGCCCGCGGCTGTCGGTCACGGCGATCGAGCTGAAGGCGGGCTCGAGCGCCTCGCTGAAACCGATCGAGACCGCATGCGGCGCGGTTGAGAGCGTGGCGCCGGCGGCCGGTTCCTGCGTCTTCGGTAGTGCGTGCGCGTGGGCGGCCTGGATGACGACGAAGCCGAGTGCGGCGAGCGTGCCGCGAATGAAAGTGGCGGTTTTCATGGTTGAGTGTGCGAGTGGCGAATCGGATGAAGCAACACGGATTCGACGGACGGATGCACGCGCACCATCGCAGCAGCACCGATGGCGGCCGACGCGGGCGCGAACGTGCGCGGCCGGGCGCTTGCCCGCGGGCGAATGCGGGCGCGACGGTACGCACCGGCAGCAAGCGGCCGCACGCACGGTACGACGCCGCGCGCAACACGGTGAGTCATGATCGTCCTTCGAAACGTGACACGTCGCGCGTGCCGGCGGCATGCGCGAGCCACGCGATGCGCTACGGCATCACGGGCGTTGACGACGAATCAGGACGTGAACGGAGGGGCGCGCGGTTGCGCGGCCGTGAGCGGCAGCGCGCGGCGCAGGCTTTCGAAGCGGGTCGCTTCGCGATGCTGAATGATGTGCACGTTGGCCGCGAACGTCAGTTCGGGCGCGGGCAGTGCGGGCGTATGGGCGAGCAGGCTGCAGTAGCCGCATGCCTGGAGGTGGGCCTGCAGGCTCTTCCGCGACGCATCGGCGGCGCGCTCGCCGGTGGCCGGCGCGGCCGTGCAGTAGCCGGCCAGCAGCGTATCGACGCGCTGCTGCGTCGTCAGGGCCTGCGAGATCGTCGGCGCGAGCGCCGTCATCAGGATGGCGAGCATCCCGATCAGACTGCCGATCTTCCGGAGACGACGACTCAGCATGCGATGCGCGGCGGCGTAGGGGCGACGATGGAGCGGATTATGCCACGCACGTCGAGTCGCATGTCGACACGGCGGTGCGGCGTTGCGGCGCGCTACGCGTGCCTGGCCAGGTATTTCGCGATCAGCGTCATCTGCGCGGCCCAGCCCTGATCGTTCATCTCGCGCGCCTTCGCGCGGCGCGTTTCGAGCAACTGATCGAAGCCCGTTTCGGTGACCGTGAGCAGCGTGCCGCCGGCCTGCGCCGCGAGCGCGAACGTGACGAGCGTCATCGGCTCGGAGGTGTAATCGACATTCGGGTCGATCGCGAACGGATGCCAGCGAAAGGAGAACAGTTGCTTCGGCTCGACGCGATCGACGACGATTTCGAACACAGTGCCCGCATAGGGTTCTTGCGCCTTGGCGACGTCGTCGTCGACGCGGGTCGGCGTGATGCGGCCGAACAGCGGCTGGCCGGCCGCGAACGGCCCGTCGAACGAGACGCCGAACCACTGGCCGAATTCGCCGGAATTGCTGACGGCTTCCCACACGCGGTCGGGCGATGCGTTGAGCAGGGCCTGTTTTTCGATGCGATCGGTTTGCTGGGTCATGACGTTCTCCACACAGGATCAACCTTTGCCGGACGGCACGCGCGACCGCGTGCCGCGTCTAGTCGAGCATGACCGCGTCGGGCACGTCGAGGACGAGGTCCGACGTCGCGACGGCCACGCACGGCAGCGTATAGCCGTCGGCTTTTTCCTCGCGGCTCAGCCCCGGCCATTCGATCGTGTAGCGTACGCTGCCGCTGACGATCCGGCAAAGGCAGCTTCGGCATGTGCCGTTGCGGCACGAACGCGGCAGCGACACGCGCGCGAACGCGGCGGCTTCGAGCAGCGTGAGCGAATCGGGTGCATCGAAGGTCGCGCCGAGCGGCTCGATGCGCACGAGGGGAGGGTGTTCCGGATGGGTCATGGCGAAGGCGGGCGGCGATTCGGCGGCAACGCGCCAAGCATACCCGAACGGGCTGGCGGCCGGCGTCGGCCGGCCGCCGGCGTCAATGCCGGCGCAGGTGCCGGTACACGGTATTGCGGGCGAGGCCGAGCTCGCGCGCGGCCGCCGACACGTTGCCGCCATGCCGTGCCAGCACGGCATCGATCACCGCGGCCTGATGGTGTTGCAGCGTCGTGCCTTCGTGCGAGCCGGCCGATGCGGCCGGTGCCGCGGATGACGGCGCCGCCGGTGCGTCGTCGCAGTCGAGCCAGAAATCGTCGGGCAAATGGGTGAGCGTGATCTCGTCTTCGTCCTCGGCCAGCATGCCGGCCGTGCGCAGCACGTTGGTCATCTGGCGCAGGTTGCCGGGCCAGCGGTGGCGCGTGAACGCGTCGAGCACGTCGGCCGCGATGCGGCGCGGCATCGGTTCGCTGCGCGCGAGCCGCGCGAGAATCCGCTCGACGAGCGCGGGCAGGTCGGTGCGTGCGGCGAGCGCCGGCAGCGTGACCGCGAGCCCGTTGATCCGGTAGAACAGGTCTTCGCGGAACGTGCCTTCCGCGATCATCGCGCGCAGGTCGCGATGGGTCGCGCAGACCACGCGCACGTCGACCGGCACCGCGCGCGCGCCGCCGAGCGGCATCACCGCGCGCTCCTGCAGCACGCGCATCAGCCGGACCTGCTGCGCGAGCGGCATGTCGCCGATTTCGTCGAGAAACAGCGTGCCGCCATCGGCCTGCACGATCTTGCCGGGGCTGCCGCGCTTGCGCGCGCCGGTGAACGCGCCGTCTTCGTAGCCGAACAGCTCGGCCTCGATCAGCGAATCGGGCAGCGCCGCGCAGTTGACCGCAACGAACGGGCCGTCCGCGCGAGGCGATGCCTGGTGCAGTGCGCGGGCGAGCCATTCCTTGCCGGTGCCGGTCTGGCCGAGGATCAACAGCGGCAGGTCGCGCCCGCGGATCTTCGCGACGCGTTCGAGCACGGCGGCCATGCGTGCGTCGCCCGTGTCGAGCGTCGCGAACGTGATCGCATCGGGGTCCGGTGTGCGCACGCGTGCGGCGGGCGCGGGCGGCGTGACGGCGACGGCGGTCTTGTGCGCTTCCGCGAATTCGCAGCGCGCCAGCACGCGTACCCCGGTCGACAGCGTGAGGCGGAACATCGCACCGGGTGCGCGTGCCGCCTGCTGCGCGAGCTGGCTGAAGCGCATGCCGAACAGCGCGTCGCTGGCCTGATGTTGCAGTGCGTCGAACGACGCGCCGAGCTGGAATTGTGCGCTGCGGTTCGCGGCGATCAGCCCGCCGTCGGGGCCGAAGGCGACGAGCCCGGCGAACAGTGAATCGACGCATTCCTCGTGCGCATGAAAGCGCAGCCGCAGGGCTTCCGCGCACTGGTTCGCGAACAGGTGGTTCTCGATCAGTTGCGCGGACATCCGCACGAGCGCGAGCGTGTGCGGGCTCGAGCCGCGCGGATCGCCGCTGACGTCGAGCGTGCCGAGCGTGCGGCCGAACGGGTCGAAGATCGGCGCGCAGGAGCAGGTGAGGATGTGGTTGGCGCGCAGGAAGTGTTCGTCGCCGTGCACGGCGACGGCCTGGCCCGATGCGAGTGCGGTGCCGATCGCGTTGGTGCCGCGTGCGCCTTCCGCCCACGAAACGCCCGTGCACAGCGCGACGCGGTTGGCTTTTTCGATGAAGTCCGCGTCGCCGATGCTGTGCAGGATGACGCCGTCCGCGTCGGTCAGCAGCACGAGGCTTTGCGTGTCGGCGATTTGCGCGTGGAGGTTCTCCATTACCGGGCGGGCGTGCGAGAACAGCGCGTGATTCGTGTCGAGCAGTTCGCGCAGCGCGAGGCGCGACAGCGGCGAGAAATCGGGACGTTCGTGCGCGCGCAGGCCGACCGCGGTCGAACGCGCATGCGCCTGCGCGAGCAGGTCGGTGCGACCCGCGGTGGCGGGCAGCACGAAAGGTTGCGGCATGACTTGTCTCCTGTCGACCAGAGTTGGCGCTTTAGCGCTTACTCGGGTCCCATGCTTCGCGGTCGACCAGAGTTGGCGCTTTAGCGCTTGCTCGGGTCCCATGCTTCGCGGTCGGCCCGAGCTGGCGCTTTAGCGCCACCCAAGCCCCACGCTCCTCGAATCCGGCCGATCCGGCACACACGTGCTCGCCGGATTTCTCTACCGGTTCCCGCCTGCGCGTGCGGCGCACCATCGACGCGCGAACGCCGGCCATCCGGGCACACAACATCATACAAGCGCCGCGTGCGATGCGCGACCGCGTACAAAATCCACTTGCTTTTAAATGCCCGCCTGCAATGATGGAAACGGAGCACGCACGCGCCGTGTTCCGCATTGCAACATGCATGCGACGCGACATGCATCCGTTCGGGAGACGCATCATGGTTCGGACGGAACTGAGAGTCGTGCTGGCGGCCATCGCCACATTCATCATGCTGGGCGGCATTGCCGTGGCGATCCACGGGCTGCTGTTCGATCTGACCGATGCGGTGCGATACGGGGCGGCCGCGATTGCGGTCGGCGCCACGACGGCCGCAATCGCGCTCAACGTATGGCCCAACGATCCTCACTGACGCCGGTCTCCGAAACGGTGCCGGATGCCGCGCTGATCAGATGAAATGCGCGTCGGAACGACGCACGCCGTAAATTTTGTCTCCCGCGCGAAACCGTCTAAAGTGGAAAGCAACCGGCATGCATTACCCGCGCCATTACCCGCGGGCCGTGCCCCCGCCGGCGAGCCCGCGTACATTTCGTCCGGCCGGTGGCGGACGACGGACGCGGTCATTCGTTTTCTACCGGTCGAGGCGGGTCCCATGCAAATCCATTTCACGAACGAGAAGCCCGAGTATTCGGGGCGCGACCTGATGCTTGCGTTCACGGCGTTGGTGAATGGCGAGCGCGTTCAATGTCAGATCACCGCCGAGGCACTGGAAGACCACTTCGGTGCGGCTTCGCCGCGCTTCGAGGACATGGTCGGTGCATTCGACCAGCACCGCGACCGTATCGAGGCGGCTGCACGGCGCCTGCTGTCGGAGACGCGCGCGCAATGCGTGACGCTGCGCAGCGGCTACGTCCGCTTCTACGAGGCCAACTGGCGCTGACGACACGACGCCCGTCTTGCTGCGCGCGTCGCTGAACGCCGCGCACGCGAAGACGTTGCCTTTCATGCGATGCCGTTCGGCGTGCCCGGGCGGCATTTTCGTATGCGGGGCGCACCGAATTGCTGCCGCGCCCGGCCGGCTGCTGGTGTGCCGGCACGACCCGGCGTATCGATTCGTCAGGATCGCAGAGAAAATCATTCGAATCAGGCGTTGAAACTCGATCCGGCGAACCGGCTGGCGCTCGAGGCAACGGGCATCGCGGCGATCCGCGGCAACCGGCCCGATGCGGCGGTCGGGATCTTCGAGGGCATGAACCGCGCGTATCCCGACGACGCACACGTGATCGCCAACCTGGCGGTCGCCTATTGCCGCACCGGGCGGATCGATGACGCGATGCAGTTGTACCGCCGCGTCAAGACGCTGGATCCGCCGCTGGCGCAGCGGCTGTACGATGAGGAACTCAAGGGCGTCGCGACGCCGTGATGCGCACGACCCGCCCAACGAAAACGCCACCCGAAGGTGGCGTTCGTTCGTCGAGCATCGCGCCGAAGCGCGACCGTCACTCGCTGCCGAGATAGAAGAAGCGGAACAGGAACACGGCCGCGATGATCCACACGATCGGCTTGACCGAGCGGGCCTGGCCCGTCAGCAGCTTGAGGCCGCCGTAAGCGATGAAACCGAACGCGACGCCGTTCGCGATCGAGTACGTGAACGGCATCAGCAGCGCGGTGAGCGCGGCCGGCACGGCTTCCGTTGCATCGTCCCACGGCACCTCGACCATCTCGCGCAGCATCAGGCACGACACGTACAGCAGTGCCGGTGCCGTCGCATATGCCGGCACGACGCCGGCGAGCGGCGCGATGAACAGGCACGCGAGGAACAGCACCGCGACGGTGATGGCCGTCACGCCCGTGCGGCCGCCGGCCTGCACGCCCGATGCGCTTTCGATATACGCGGTGGTCGACGACGTGCCGAGCACCGAGCCCGCGACGATCGCCGTGCTGTCGGCGAGCAGCGCCTTGTTCAGGCGGTTCATCTTGCCTTCGACGAGCAGGCCCGCGCGGTTCGCGACGCCCATCAGCGTGCCGGTCGCATCGAACAGCTCGACGAGGAAGAACACGAGGATCACGTTGATGATGCCGGTCGACAGCGCGGCGCCGATGTCGAGCTTGAACAGCGTCGCATCGATCGACGGCGGCGCGGAGAACACGCCGTGGAACTGGTTGCCGCCGAAGAAGAACGACAGGATCGTCACGCCGATGATGCCGATCAGGATCGCGCCGCGCACGCGCAGGTGGTCGAGCGTGACGATCGTGAAGAAGCCGATGATCGCGAGGATCGTCGTGGGCTTGTGCAGGTCGCCGAGCGTGACGAGCGTGGCCGGGTTGCCGACGATCACGCCCGACGTCTTCAGCGAGATGATGCCGAGGAACAGGCCGATACCCGCGGTGATCGAGATCCGCAGCGATTTCGGAATGCCGTTGACGATCGCCTCGCGCACGCGGAACAGCGTGACCAGCAGGAACAGGCAGCCGGAGATGAACACCGCGCCCAGCGCGGCCTGCCACGTGAAGCCCATCCCCTTGACGACCGTGTACGCGAAATACGCGTTCAGGCCCATGCCGGGCGCGCATGCGATCGGGTAGTTCGCGTACAGCCCCATGATGATCGATGCCAGCGCCGCGACGAGGCAGGTCGCGACGAACACGGATTCCTTCGGCATGCCGGCGTCGCCGAGGATCGCGGGGTTGACGAAGATGATGTAGGCCATCGTCAGGAACGTGGTGACGCCCGCGAGTATTTCGGTGCGGAAGTCGGTGCCGGCTTCAGCGAAGCCGAAATACCGCTTGATGGATTCCATGAAGGCGTTTCTCCGGTCGGGTTGTCGTGTTGCTTGTTGTGCCGAATTGTTGTACAGGCAGCGGCCGGCCTAATGTAACCAGCCACTATTGCCCGGCTATCGGCGGATTGTAATAGCGCGGATAGCTCGGACGATATAGTTGGAGGGCACGATCGCAAGATCGGTCGGCAGCCTGCGCGCGAACGGTCTGGCAGCCCGGCCGCGCGGCGAAGGCGCGCATTTTACCGGTTCGGGTGGAACGAACCGGAAGAAATGGCGGAAACGGGAGCAAGGCAAGGAAGCAAGGCAAGGAAGCAACACCAGCGAACGGAGCCGGCCGATGCGTGCGCAACAACGCGCGCAACAACGAGAGAAGCGAGTACACGCCGGACGTGCAGGTGGACGCTCAAAAGGGCGCGCGGTGTGGTGCGCGTGGCGGGTGCGGGATGACATCCGGCTGAAACGGATCGCCCGCATGCTGCACGAACGCGGGGCAGGCAGCACGTGCGCGGCCGGCGCGGAGGCCTGCAGCGGCGTGCGGCGGCCATTCTTCAGGCCAGGCGGGAGCAGATATCGGGCTATCGTGCGCCGAAGCCGTCCCGCCCGCAACTGTCATTTCGCGATGCGGGGGCGACTGTGGTTTCTGTGTAAAAGATTGCAAGACCCCATCGCATAAACCGGCAAGTCTTTCTAGGATAGATACACCGCGCATGCACACGCCGGCCGGTAATTGCCGACGCGGGGGAGTCGCAGTCCGTGCAGGCCGGGCGGTGAAGTGCGGTCAAGGCCGTTGCGCGTTCGGGCAGGCACGGCCGATTGCGATTGCCCGATGCGGGTTCGTCCGTAATCACGGAGGTCAGCATGTTGAACTGGATCAGCCGTTGGGCGATGCGACACGCCCCCACGCCGGAAAAAACCGCTGCGTCGATGCTCGTGACGGCGCGCATGGAACTGTTCGCTGCCGAACAGCGCGTCATCGACGCGAAATTACAAGCGGATTACTGGCGCACACGTGTGTCATTCCTCGAGGAGGTGCAGAAGCAGGGCATCGATCCGTGGGTGACCTCGCAGGCAGCGCAACGCCCCGACCTCGATTCCACTCCCCGCAGCACGGGCCCGCGTCTCGCCGCCAGCACCTGATGCACCAGCTGCATCGCGGCGCGCGATCGCTCGCGGCACGCACCGGCGTGCCGCGTCATTCGATGCGCACCCGCGGCGCCTCATGCCGCGGGTGCGTCCGTTTCCGGTCGCGGCCGTTCCGCGTCTCGCGTGCCTGACGGCACGTCGCTCATCCGCTCCTTCCCGCTATCCCGAAGAGCAAACGTTGCACTTGCGCGAGCGTGCGCCTGAAGCGCTCGCCGCGACGCACGTATGCGGTCGTGAGTGTCGCTTCGGCCGGCCGGTCGTCGGCAACGGTGCCGAGCCAGATGCGTTCGCCGCGTGCGATGCGCAGCACGTCGCCGGGCTGCACCCAGCAATCGTCGACGCTCGGCGGGCGCGTGACCCACAGCGCCGCGCCATGCGTGCGGAGCTCCGCGTCCCGCGGCGCGCGCCAGGTCATCGTCGTGCGCGGCGCGACCGCGAAACGGATCACGACAGTCGGTAACGCGATCGTGCCGGCGTGGCGCCGATCGGGACGGTCAAACAGCGGGCTTGCCTGGTCCATCGTCTTCTCCAGTGATTGAGCCGGATGGATGACGCGCACCAGAACAAAAAGGCCTCATCCGTTTCCGGCGAGGCCTTGTGTGACATGCGGTACTGCCCGATTGCTAACGCACAAGCGCCTCCCGTGAACCATTCTTTCGAATGTTCATCGATCGATGAATCGAGGCGGAGACGAGCGTGTACGTAGGCATGCGAACGAGTTTGTCTTCGTGGAACGGCGTTGTCAACGACAATTTTCGAGATAGTGCAGGGGATGCGTCGGAGGCTGCGCGCAAGCGGCCGCGCTCCCGGATCGCATGCGTCGCGACACGTTCGTCATGAGCGACTTCGACATCGTTCGCGCAACAGGCTGCGCATTCGCGCGAGCGCATGCGCCAGCCATGCGCCGCGTCCCGTCGCGTACGCGGTCGTGATCGATGCTTCGGCCGGACGGGTGTCGTCGGTGCTCATCCAGATGCGATCGCCGCGCCGCACGCGCAGCACGTCGCCGGTTCGTATCCAGTAATCGTCGACGCTGCCCAGCCGCGTGACCCACAGCGTCGCGTCGTGCACGCGAATCTCGGCATCGTATTGCGCGCGCCACGCCAGCGTCTTGCGCGGCGCGACCGTGAACTGGATCACGACCCGCGGCAACGCGATCGCATCGGTGCGGCACCGATCGGGGCAGACAACCAGCCGGCTTGCTTGGTCCATCGTCATCTCCTTCCGTTGAGCCGGGCGGGATGACGCGCACCAAAACAAAAAGGCCTCATCCGCTTCCGGCGAGGCCTTGTGACATGCGCAACTGAATCTCGATGCTAACGCACAAGCGCCTCCGGTGCTCGCCACGGATGGGCGTTCACTCGGTTTTCATGCGCGATGGCGGCAGGCTTGAGCATAAGCATGCGAATGAGTGTGTCGTGGCAGCGCATCGATGTCAACGGAAATTTCGAGATACGTGACGGTTACGCGTCGCGTTGCGCGAGGCCGTTCACGAGCAGCTCGGACAGCAGGCCCGTCATCCCTTCCGGGTGCGTGGCCGCGCGCGCTTTCAGCTGTTCGACGAGTTCGGCGTTGAGCTTGCATGCGAACGGCACGAGGCCCTGTTCCTGGTCGAGCTTGCGCTGCGCGCGGCGGTCGAGCTTGGCGACTTCTTCGGCACCCTTGCCGAAACGTGCTGAGCTCGACTGCTTCATCGCGTGCGTCAGCTTGAGCGCCTTGTTCTTTTCGAGATCGGTTTTCTTCATGGCCATCGCGGCACCTCCGGGAAATTGAAGCCGCGATTGTACGCATTTCGGCGGGCGCCGCCCGTGGAGCCGGCAAGAAACCCGGTCAGGCGCCCTTCGCCGTGCCCCAGTTGCCGCCGTGCGCGGCCGCCTGTGCGGCCGGCGAGCGGGCGAGGTAAGCGAGCGCCTGTTCGGTCGAGCCTTCGTGATGCGGCGTATAGCCGGGCTTGAAATAGCGCAGTGCCGCGCCGATCACCTTCCAGAACGACGGCAGGTGGCCGCGCCGCGAGCCTTGCCACCACGCGAGCACGAAACCCGGGTAGCGGCCGGCGTCCGGGTCGCGCCGGTACATGAATTTCGCGCCCGTCGTGATGTAGTAGAGCAGCAGCAGGATCACGAACGTCATGTGCACGCAGCGCTCCGGGTAGGTGCCGCCCATGTGCCGGTAGATGTCGAACGCGACCGTGCGGTGCTCGACCTCCTCCGCGCCGTGCCAGCGCAGCAGGTCGACCATCGTCGGATCGGCTTTCCCCTCGTCGAGCCCGTGCGCGTTGAGCACCCAGTTGCCGAGATAACCGAAGAAATGCTCGAGCGACGCGATCACCGCGAGCTGCTGCCGCAGCCAGAAACGCGTGTGGCCGATCTTCAGCCCGAGCGGCTGTTCGCCGAGTACGCGCGTGAACAGCCGGTTGAGCTTTTGCGTGAACGGCTTCGTGTCGATCCCGTGCCGGTCGTAGTAATGCTTCAGCACGCCGCCGTGCGAACGCGAATGCACGGCCTCCTGCCGCAGGAAGCCTTCGGCCTCGTCGCGCAGGCGCGCGTCGGTGATCAGCGGCAAGGCCTTGTTGTACACGCGGCAGAACCACAGCTCGCCTTCCGGGAACAGCAGGTTCAGCGTGTTGATGATGTGCGTGCTGCCCGGGTCGTTCGGCACCCAGGTGACCGGCGTGTCGCTGAAGTCGAACTTCACGTGCCGGGCCTTGATCTTGTGATAGTCGGCGGTATCGGTCATCTTTGTCTCCCTGTGCGGCGGCGTGCGCCGTCAATGCGATGCCATGCTGACGCGGGCAATCATCCGGCCGAGCCACGGCATGAAGCGGCCGACGAAGCGCATCGCGTGCGCCTCGCCGCCGACGGCGACGACGGGACGGTTGCGCAGCACGCCGTCGACCATCGCCTGCGCGACGGTTTCGGGTTTCAGGCCGCGCATCTGGTACAGCTTCGTCGCGCGCTTGCGCAGCCGCGCTTCGTCCTGGGCATTGGCGCCCGCGTATTGCGTCGACGCCATGATTCCGGTCTCCGCGAAGCCGGGGCACACGGCCGTCACGCCGATGCCTTTTTCCGCGAGCTCCGCGCGCATGCATTCGCTGAGCATCAGCACGGCGGCCTTCGTCGTCGCATACGCGGGCAGGTCGCGCGACGGCCCGAACGCGGCGGCCGACGCGGTGTTGACGATGTGCCCGCCGGTGCCGCGCGCGGCCATCTGCTGCGCGAACAGCCGCGAGCCGTGGATCACGCCCCACAGGTTCACGTGCAGGATGCGCTCCCAGTGCCGCGTGCTCGTGTCGAGGATGCCGCCGGCCATGCCGATGCCGGCGTTGTTGATTACCACGTCCGCGCCGCCGAGTTCGCTGCCGACCCACGTCGCCAGCGCTTCCATTTCGTCGGCGGACCCGACGTCGACGCGTTTCGCATGGGCCTGCGCGCCGGTCAGCCCGATCAGCAGCGCGGTGCGTTCGGCGCTTGCGGGATCGATGTCGCAGGCGACGATCGTCGCGCCTTCGCGCGCGAACGCGAGCGCCGCGCAGCGGCCGATGCCGCTGCCCGCGCCGGTGACGACCGCGACCTTGCCGCTGAAGCGGCCGCTCGTTGCGCGGCGGCGCGCGTTCGCGAGTGCGGGCGGCTCGTTGCCCGATTCGACCGCGTCGATCAGTTGCCCGGCCAGATCCGCGAAGCGCGCCGGATCGGCGAGCGGCAGCCAGTGGCCGGCCGCGACCTCACGGCGGTAGTACTGCGGCACCCAGCGCGACAGGTTCTCGGACAGCGCGGGGCTCACGTACTTGTCGCCGAGCGGCACGATCGTCTGCACCGGTGCATGCGCATGGCGCTCGCGCGGCGCGAACAGGCAGCGGATGAAGTTCGCGCGATAGAGGCGCACGCCGCGCGCGCCGTCGTCGGCTTGCGTCGGACGCGGCGCGACGGGCGTTTTCTCGAGCCGGCGCAGCAGGCGCGGCCACGCGCGGCCGAGCCACAGCCGCCAGCTGAGCTCCGGGATGAACGGCAGGTGGAACAGGTACACGTACCACGAGCGCACGAGCTGGCCGCCGAGCCTGGCGAGCGACGCGGGCGTCGGGTGCAGCACGCGTTCGCGCAGCCAGAAGCCGACATGGTCGAGGCACGGCCCGGAGCACGACGTGTATGACGCGATGCGGCCGGAAAGGCGCGGATCGGTGACGAATTCCCAGCCCTGGATCGAGCCCCAGTCGTGCGCGACCAGATGCACGGCGCGACCGGGGCAGAGCGCGTCGATCACCGCGACGAAATCGTCGGTCAGCTTCGCGAGGTGGTAGTCGGCCGTGCGCTTCGGCGCGCCGGACAGGCCCGCGCCGCGCACGTCGTATGCGATCACGTAGTGCTTGCGCGCGAGCAGCGGCGCGACGTGCTGCCAGACGCTGCTGTCGTCGGGATAACCGTGCACGAGCACGACCGGCGAGCGGGCCGGGTCGCCCCAGGTCCTGACCGCGAGCGTCAGGTCGCCGGAGGCGACCGCCGTTTCGCCATGAACCGATTCGAACAGGGCCAGCGGCGCTTCGTTGGAAAGAGGCTGCATCGTGAGTCCGTCGTTCAGGGAGTCGGGGGGGAAGGCGAGGATGCGTCAGGCGGCGGCCGGCACTGTCGCGACGGCCTGCGCACGCTCGGCCTGGCGGCGCTGCCAGCGGCGCACGTGCGGCAGGTCTTCGTCGAGCCAGTACGCGTCGTCTTCGGTGATCACGAGCAGCTCTTCGAATTTCGCGCCGACGCCGGCGAAGCCGAGATGCGGTTCGACGGCCCACAGGCCCGGCACGGGCGCATGCTCGGAGCGGCGGTCGATCGACCACAGCGGCGACCAGCCTTGCCGTTTCGCCGCGCGCCCCTGGTCGAGCAGCAGGTTGCGCGTCGCGTTCAGCCCGAAGCGCGCGACGAAGCGCGGCTTCGACAGCTTGTGGATCTTCGCGATGCGATGCGCGAGCACCTTGAACGGATAGGCCTTGTGGCGCGGCTCGACGCCCTGGCGGCGGCACAGCGCGTCGACTTCCTGCGCGACCTCGGCCATCGGCCGGCGCGCCTTCACGAGCCGCACGATCAGGTCGCGATGGTCCATCAGGTCGTCCTGCAGCTGCTCGAGGATCGGGTTCTGGCCGAGGCAGTGCGCGTAGCCGACGTCGGCCACGATGCCGTCGAGCACCGGCGCGACGTCGAGGATCACCGGCATGTCGGTTTCGAGCTGGCGGTTGCTCGGGAAGAACGCGAGATTGAAGCCGCCCATGTGCTTGAGGCCCGAGAAGCCTTCGAACGCGGTGCGGTCGCCGAACCACGCGAACGGCTTGTGCAGCCAGTCGTGTACGCCGTTGTCCTGCAGCCATTCGGTCAGGAGGCGTGCGGCTTCCTTTTCGGTGATGCCGGGGTAGAGCATCGCGCCGACGGTCTCGACACAGCGGTAGGCAAGCTGCTGGACCGCGCGGAATTGCGGCAGCTCGTCGAGGTGGACTTCCGGCAGCGAGTGGTCGGCCATGATGCGTCTCCAAGGGGCGCTGATCCGGAATCCGCCCGCCGGCGTCGCCGTCGCGGGTTATTCAGTCAGCATTTAATGTGTCATTGATCAATGTAACGATCATAGACGGTTCCACGTGCCGGGACGTGAGGATTTGTCCTAATGGCAGGGGGAAATGGAGGGGAGCCTCTAGGTTTCCGGGCGATGTCGCGAGCGGGTGCGTCGCCGGCCCGGACGGCCGAGTTCGATCGCTTCGTGATGCCCGGCATGTCGCGCCGGATCAACTCGCCGTCGTGTCGCGGCGTGACGCTGTCAAATTGCCGAAATAATTTCGTCACATCATTCGTCCCCCGATTCGAGGCAGTCCCGGCTTCGCGGTGGCGATGACCCGCCAGTGCGCCGCACGGGGCAGTGACCGGAACCGATTCGACATTTCCACGGAGAGAGACCATGCAACGCCGCCAGTTCATGAACACCCTTGCCGCGGCGACCGCTGCGACGTCGCTGATGCTCAAGGCCGGCACCGCCGACGCAAAGAGCGCAACCGCGCCGGACGCGCTGGACCCGGGCCGCTGGTCGCCGTTCAACGCCGCGCGCCTGCAGGCGGTGCTCGACCAGCATGGCGTCGCGAGCGCGCGCTACGACGAAAAGCGCCGCCCGTACGCGGTGTTCGACTGGGACAACACGTGCATCATGAACGACTGCGAAGAGGCGTTGCTGATGTACCAGATCAACCATCTGCAATACAAGCTGACACCGGACGAATTCGTCGGCGTGATGTGGAAGGACGTGCCGAAGGGCGCGTTCATGAAGGACTACACGACCGTCGACGGCAAGCCGGTGACGATGGAGGATCTCGCCGCCGACGTCGAATCCGACTACCGCTGGCTCTACGCGAACTACAAGGGTTTCGGCGGCAGCAAGAGCCTCGACGAGATTCACGAGACCGACCAGTTCAAGGATTTCCGCGCGAAGCTGTACTTCATGTACGACGCGATCTGCGACACGCACCCGCTCGAAGTCGGCTACAAGTGGATCATCTATTTCTACAAGAACATGACGACCGCCGAGCTGCAGGCGATGGCGGAAGCGTCGGACAACTACGGGATCGGCGACGCGCTGCGCAAGGTTCGCTACGAAAGCCCGAAGACGCTGCCGGGCAAGGCCGGCGTCGTGGCCGATACGCATTTCCACGGCATTCGCATCCATGAGGAAATCCGCGCGGTGATGCACACGCTGCGCGCGAACGGCATCGACGTGTACGTGAGCACCGCGTCGCTCGACGATGTGGTGCGCGTGTTCGCCGGCAATCCGAACTACGGCTACGGCGTGCCGCCTGAAAACGTGATCGGTCTGCGCCTCGACATGCAGGACGGCAAGTACACGAGCACCTATCCGGCCGGCTGGCATTTCAACTGGGGGCCCGGCAAGACGGTGGGTATCCGCAACGTGCTCGAATCGAAGAAGGGCTACGGCCCGCTGCTGGTGTTCGGCGACAGCGACGGCGACGCGTGGATGCTGCGCGACTTCAAGGACACCGCTGCCGGCGTGATCGTCAACCGGATGAAGAAGGGCGAGATCGGCGCGGACAGCAAGCTCGCGGCCGGGCAGATCGGCCAGCCGGATGCGCGTTTCCTGCTGCAGGGCCGCGACGAGCACACGGGCCTGATGATTCCCGACGAGAAGTCGATCAAGTACGGCAAGACCGAGCGCAAGCTGCTGGCCTGACGGGTGCTTGATGCCGGGCCGTGGCGGCCCGGCGTCCGGCATCCGGCGGGATCGACGGCGGCGCGTCGCGCGAGCCGGAACTCGCTCGTCTCGGCCCTCGCGCGGCGTACCCGGCCGATCCAGCAACGCCCCCAGCAGATCGATCGGCAGCGGAAACACGAAAATGAAGGAGAAGCGCAGGACCGGGCGCCGGACGATCGATCGGGTGCGGGAGTGGTACCGAATCCGGGGAGGGAAGCGGATCGAGCTCGCAACGGAGGAGGCGGGCAATAAAAAAGGACGCTTGCGCGTCCTTTTGCCGTCTGAAGTGTTGCGCATCGTCGAGAGGCGTCCCCAGCGTTTTCATCGGCAATCCTAGCGAAGTATCGAACGAATGTCAAAATGCATCGTGTCGAAAACGGATGCATGACGGGCATCCTGCCGCGTGTTCGGTTGTATCCGCCCTGAACTCACCGCCACGCCGGCGTCGAATGCCAATCGGTCGTGAAGCCGAGATGGGCCGCCGCGTCCACGTGCTCACACCCCGTCAACGTCGCTCGCAAGGCTTCGCGCCATTCGCTCCCATGACCGAGTGGGTCGAGCAGGGCCTTCATCATCGTTGCGCGGGCGTAGAACGTCTCCGGCCGGGTCATTTCCGGAGCATACCGGGCGAGCGTTCGCCCGGCCGGCTTGGCGGGAGGCGATACCGTCAGCTTCATTCCCCAAAGCCGGGCGTGGTGCGCACACGCATTGCGCAGGTCGGTGAGCGATTGCAGCCAGCTGGTGAGCACCGTATCAGGGATGTCCGGCCACGCATGGCGTCCGGCGACCTTGCGGTCGCGCATCGAGAGCGCGCTGAAAATTCGGGACAATGCGCCCAGGCTCAGCCGCTCGCAGACCAGCCAGATCGGCGGCAGGTCGGGGTTGGCATAGGTTCGATAGTAGTGAGTCAGTGCCGAGCCCTTCCGGGTTTCACACTCCCGGGCGATCTGATCCAGAACGCGCGCGTAGTGGCGCAGGTCGACGAAACGGTCCCTCTCGACGTACCAGTGGCTGCCGTAGTCGATTGCGAGGGGATTGCTGAGTGCGGCGCGCAGCGCAACCTCGATGCGCTCGACCGCGTCCATCGTGATCGAGCGCAGACGTCGATCGAATGCGTAGAGTTCAACGATGTCTGAGAATCGGGTTCGAGGCCAGAATCGCCTGGTCGTGGGGTTCTGGAACCGCCGCATGTAGACCAGCAACCGGAAATGGCCGATCGACCGGAGCGTTCGCAAGTTCGCCGGGCGATTGTCGATGCGCAGGCCGCGTTGCCACAGCCGATGAAGCGTTTCCTCGGCACTGAGGGCCACCTTGCCATAGGTCCTGGTTGGCGTCGCCGGTGCCGTCTTCCTTGTCCGAGTCTTGCCCATCGTCGATCGGTACTGCCATGCATGAGGATCTCGTTGTATACGCCATTGGACCGTGAGTGGCCACCTTCCATACCATTCGGCAGATGGGGGCGCCGGTCGGTATCGATGCCTGCTGCCTCTCGTCCGGCGAATCCGGTGAGGATCCGAATGTCTGCCTCATTCCTCCCGCTTTCCTCCCAACCGCTCCAGCAACGCCCCCAGCAGATCGATCGGCAGCGGAAACACGATCGTCGAGTTCTTGTCCGCCGCGATCGTCGTCAGTGTCTGCAGGTAGCGCAGCTGCATCGCCTGCGGCTGCAGCGCGAGCCGCTGCGCGGCCTGCAGCAGTTTCTCCGACGCCTGCAGTTCGCCTTCCGCATGAATCACCTTCGCGCGCCGCTCGCGTTCGGCCTCGGCCTGTCGCGCAATCGCGCGGATCATCGTCTCGTTCAGGTCGACATGCTTGATCTCGACGGTCGACACCTTGATCCCCCACGCATCGGTCTGCGCGTCGAGCGTCTTCTGGATGTCGGCGTTCAGCTGCTCGCGCTCGGCCAGCAGCGCATCGAGCTCGTGCTTGCCGAGCACCGAACGCAGCGTCGTCTGCGAGAGCTGGCTCGTCGCGTCGAAGAAGCGCGCGACCTGGATCACGGCCTTCTCCGGATCGACCACGCGGAAATACACGACCGCATTCACCTTCACCGACACGTTGTCGCGCGTGATCACGTCCTGCGGCGGCACGTCGAACACGACGGTGCGCAGGTCGATCCGCACGACCTGCTGAACGATCGGGATGATCAGCACGAGCCCAGGCCCCTTCACCTTCCAGAAGCGGCCGAGCATGAACACCACGCCGCGCTCGTACTCGCGGAAGATGCGGATCGACGACGCGACGAGCACCACGACGAAGACGATCAGGACGCTGCTGAAGCCGAATGTGTAGCCGATCATGTTGGTTCACCTTGGTGTTGTTGTTCCTGCGCCGGCACGTCGTACAGCGGCGCGACGGTGAGCAGCAGCCCCTGGCGGCCGGTGACGCGCACGCGGCAGCCCGCGGCAAGCGGCGCGCTGCTGGCCACGCGCCAGCGTTCGCCATGCACGCGAGCCCAGCCCGCGGCCGATGTAGCCGCGCCGGCCGCGCCGTACGGCTGGTCGGCGCGCAGGCCGTCGTCGAGCACTTCGCCGATGCTGCCGACCATCGCCTCGGCACCCGTCACGACCGGGCGCCGCCGCGCGCGCAGCGCGACGCTCGACACGCCCGCGACGAGCAGCCCGCCGCCGAGCGCCAGGCTCGCGATCACGGGCCACGGAATCCCGTAGCCGGGCACGTCGGTGTCGATCAGCATCAGCGCGCCGATCGTGAACGACACGATCCCGCCGAAACCGAGCACGCCGAAGGTCGGCAGGAACGCCTCGGCGACCAGGCAGCCGAGGCCGAGCAGCACGAGGCCGAGGCCCGCATAGCTGATCGGCAGCAACTGCATCGCGAACAGCCCGACCAGCAGGCAGATCGTGCCGGCGACGCCCGGCAGCACGAAGCCGGGGTTCGCGAACTCGAAGAAGAGGCCGTAGATGCCGATCGTCAGCAGGATCAGCGCGACGTTCGGATCGGCGATGATCGCGAGGAAGCGGCTGCGCCAGTCGGGTTCGACGATGACGAGCGGCGCATGCGTGGTCGCGAGCTTCACCGTGCCGGCGGTGGTCGTCGCGGTATGGCCGTCGAGCTGGCGCGCGAGGTCGGCCGGATCTTGTGCGATCAGGTCGACGACGTGCTGCGCGCGCGCCTCGCTGGCCGACAGGCTGACGGCTTCGCGCACCGCGCGCTCGCCCCATTCGGCATTGCGCCCGCGCAACTGCGCGAGGCCGCGGATGTAGGCGGACGCGTCCTGCATCGCCTTGCGGATCTCGGTCGATTGCGTGTCGGTCGGCAATGCGGCCTGCGTGGCGGCCTCGGACGCACCGGATGCCCCTGACGCGCCCGGGGTTCCGGCCGGCGGGCGTGGTGCAGCGGGGTTCGCACCCGGCGGCGCGGCGCCGCCGATGCCGAGCTGCACCGGCGACGCCGCGCCGAGATTGGTGCCGGGCGCCATCGCCGCGAAGTGGCTGGCATAGACGATGTAGGTGCCCGCGCTGGCGGCCCGCGCGCCGCCCGGCGCGACGAACGCGGCGACCGGCACGGGCGAGCCGAGGATGGCCTTGATGATCTGCCGCATCGACGTGTCGAGGCCGCCGGGCGTGTCGAGCTGCAGGATCGCGAGCGGCGCGTGCTGGCGTGCCGCACGGTCGAGCGAGCGCACGATGAAATCGGCGCTGGCAGGCCCGATCGCGCCGTTGATCGGGATCACGATGACCGGGCGGGCGGCGGCGGGTGCGGCGGGTGTGTCGGGTGTGTCGGGTGTGTCGGCGGACGGCGGCGCGGCGACCGCGGCACACACGACCAGCAGCGCCGCGAACAGCGCGGCGCGCGCGACCCGCGCGGACAGCGGGTGACGAGGGTGGCCGCCGGGCGTGGCAGGCACCGGCGACGGCCCGTGACGGTGAAAGTGCATCGGGGCGTCCGGGCGGCGCGTGGCCGTGCGCCATCCGGCTTGCGGAAAGGGCGTGGGCCCGATGCTTAAAGATTAGGCGGTTTCGGCGGAAAGCGCGAAGCGAGTGCCGTGCCGGCCGGTATCAGCTCGCGCCGCCGCCGCGCGCGAGCACTTCGTCGCGATAGTCGGCCGGGCTGCGTCCGCTCCATTTGCGGAACGCGCGGTAGAACGCGCTCGGTTCCGCGAAACCGGTTGCAGCCGCGACGTCGGCGATCGTGCGCGCGGGGTCGGCCAGCGCCTCGAACGCGAGGTCGCGCCGCAGCGTGTCCTTGATCGACTGGTATGCGTGGCCTTCCTGGTGCAGCTTGCGGCGCAGCGTGGCCTCGGCCACGTGCAGCCGCGCGGCCATCCCGCCCGCGCCCGGCCACGCGGCGGGCGGCATCCCGCGCAGCACCGCGCGCACGCGCTGCGCGAGCGCGTTCGGGTTGCGGTACTTGACGATGAAGCTCGCCGGCGCGTTGCGCAGGAACGTCTTCAGCGTCTTCGCGTTCTGCACGACCGGCAGCGTCGCGAATTCGGGATCGAAATCGACATACGAATCGGGTTCGTTGAAACGCATGTCGTCGCAGAACATCGCCGGGTATTCATGGTCGGCGGGCGGCGTGTCGCAGCGGAAGCTCGCATGCAGCAGCGGGATGCGCCGCCCGATCAGCCAGCAGGTCAGCCCGTAGACGATGATGAAATAGGTCGCATACGTGAACATCGCGGGCGTCGCACCGTTGTTGCGGTGCACGAAGCGCAACCGCACGCGCTGCGGGTTCGCGTCGAGCTCGGCGTGCAGGTCGTCGAGCACGCAGTGCATGAAATTCACCGCGCGCGCCATCGCGTGCAGGCCGTCGCGCGCGGTCAGCGCCGCCTGGCTCATCGCGATGAAACTGCCGCTGCGCATCGGATGGCGATCCTGCCCGAAAAACTCGTCGTCGAGCGTGCGCGCGATCGCGTTCCACAATGCGCCGTATTGTTGCGCGGACACGCGTGCGCGCGGCTGTCCGAGCAGCGCCGGGGCGATGCCGGCCTGCGCGAGCAGCGGTTCGGCCGCGACGCCGCGCCGGGCCGCGAGCGCGACGCTGTAAGCGACGAGGCTGATCGCGACGGTTCCCTTGTCTTCCTGCTTCATCCGTGCCGCCGGTGTGGCAAAAACGCTCAGTGTAAATGAGCGGCGCGAGCATCGAACAGTCGCGCGTGCTTGCCTACACTTGTTGCATCGAAACGCAAGGACGGTCGCGCCCGGCGGCCGCGGGAGACAGCAGCACCATGGACGAGCTTTACACCGAAGACCAGCGGATGATCCGCGACGCCGCACGCGCCTTTGCCACCGAGATGCTGGCGCCGAACGCGGCGCAGTGGGACCACGATGCGCACCTGCCCGACGCCATCGTCGCGCAGCTCGGCGAACTCGGCCTGCTCGGGATGATCGTGCCGCAGGAGCTGGGCGGCTCGTATACGGACTACGTGGCCTACGCGCTGGCGATGGAAGAAGTCGCCGCCGGCGACGCCGCGTGCGCGACGATGATGAGCGTGCACAACTCGGTCGGCTGCGGGCCGATCCTCGGTTTCGGCACGCCCGCACAGAAGGATCGCTGGCTGGCCGACATGGCGGCGGGCCGCGTGATCGGCGCATTCTGCCTGACCGAGCCGCAGGCCGGCTCCGAGGCGAACAACCTGCGCACGCGTGCGGAACTGCGCGACGGCAAATGGGTGCTGAACGGCGCGAAGCAGTTCGTGACCAACGGCCAGCGCGCCGGGGTGGCGATCGTTTTTGCCATGACCGACCCGGAAGCCGGCAAGCGAGGCATCTCCGCGTTCCTGGTGCCGACCGACACGCCGGGCTTCATCGTCGGCAAGCCCGAGAAGAAGATGGGCATCCGTGCATCGGATACGTGCCCGATCACGTTCGAGAACTGCGCGATTCCGGAAGAGAACCTGCTCGGCAACCGCGGCGAAGGGTTGAAGATCGCGCTGTCGAATCTCGAGGGCGGGCGCATCGGCATCGCCGCGCAGGCGCTCGGCATCGCGCGCGCCGCGTTCGACAAGGCGCGTCGTTATGCGGGCGAGCGCGTGCAGTTCGGCAAGCCGATCGCCGAGCATCAGGCGATCCAGCAGAAGCTCGCCGACATGGCCGTGCAGATCAACGCCGCGCGCCTGCTCGTGCATCACGCGGCGAAGCTGCGGACGGCCGGCTTGCCGTGCCTGTCGGAAGCGTCGCAGGCGAAGCTGTTCGCGTCGGAGATGGCCGAGCGCGTATGTTCGGACGCGATCCAGATCCACGGCGGTTACGGCTACCTGGTCGATTACGAAGTCGAGCGCCACTATCGTGACGCGCGCATCACGCAGATTTACGAAGGCACCAGCGAAGTGCAGCGGATGGTGATCGCGCGGCAGCTTTGAGCCGCGACATCCGGGTCGAAAAGAAGCATCGCGCAGGGCACGAGGGCAGTGCGGTGAACGCGGCACGCAACGACGTGACCGTGCACCGCGACAGAGGAGACCGGGCATGCGCTGCAGTCATGCAGCCGGTTCACCGCGAGGCATGGGACGAGAGTAAGTGTTGAAGCGCTGACGCTCGTCGACCGCACGAGGCATGGGACGCGAGCAAGCGCTGAAGCGCTAACTCTCGTCGACCGCGCAAGGCATGGGACGAGAGTAAGCGCTGAAGCGCTAACTCTCGTCGACAGGAGACAAAACGATGACGGTACAGGCATTCCTGAACGCACGCGACTTTCTGCTGCGCCATCGCACCGACTACGAAACCGCGTACCGCGATTTCGAATGGCCGGTGCTCGATGCGTTCAACTGGGCGCTCGACTACTTCGACCCGATGGCGCGCGGCAACGACCAGCCCGCGCTGTGGATCGTCGACGCGGCCACCGGCACGGGCGATCCGTATTCGTTCGCGCAGATGTCCGAGCGTTCGTCGCGGATCGCGAACTGGCTGCGCTCGATCGGCGTCGTGCGCGGCGACCGCATCCTGCTGATGCTGCCGAACCGTGTCGAGCTGTGGGATGCGATGCTCGCCGCGATGAAGCTGGGTGCGATCGTCCTGCCCGCCACCACGCAACTGTCGCCCGACGACGTGCGCGACCGCGTGCAGATCGGCGGCGCTAAATACGCGATCGTCGACGAGAACGAAACCGCGAAATTCGACCAGCCCGACCTCGGCCTCAAGCAGAAGATCGTCGCGGGCGCACCGCGCGCCGGCTGGCTCGCGATGAACGACGGCTACTCGGCGAGCGCCGAATTCGAGCCGGACGCCGTCACGCACGCGAACGATCCGATGCTGCTGTACTTCACGTCGGGCACGACGTCGAAGCCGAAACTCGTCGAGCATACGCATCGCACCTATCCGGTCGGGCACCTGTCGACGATGTACTGGGTCGGCCTGCAGCCGGGCGACATCCACTGGAACATCAGCTCGCCGGGCTGGGCGAAACACGCGTGGAGCTGCTTCTTCGCGCCGTGGAACGCGCAGGCCTGCGTGTTCGCATTCAACTACGCGCGCTTCGAGCCGAAGGTGGTGCTCGATGCGCTCGTCAAATACCAGGTGACGACGCTGTGCGCGCCGCCGACCGTGTGGCGCATGCTCGTGCAGCAGCCGCTCGCGTCGTTCGACGTGAAGCTGCGCGAGATCGTCGGCGCGGGCGAGCCGCTGAATCCCGAGATCATCGAGCGCGTGAAGAAGGCGTGGGGCATCGCGATTCGCGACGGCTACGGCCAGACCGAGACGACCTGCCTGATCGGCAACTCGCCGGGCCAGCCGGTGGTCGCGGGCTCGATGGGCCGGCCGCTGCCCGGCTACCGCATTACGCTGCTCGACCCGGACGGCGCGCCCGTGACCGAAGGCGAGGTTGCGCTCCCGATCGGCGCCGACGTCACGCGTCCGGTGGGCCTGATGAAAGGCTATGCGAACAACCCCGATGCAACCGCCTACGCGATGCGCGACGGCCACTACCGCACGTCGGACATCGCGATGCGCGGCGACGACGGTTATTACGTCTACATCGGCCGCGCGGACGACGTGTTCAAGTCGTCCGACTACCGGCTGAGCCCGTTCGAACTGGAAAGCGTGCTGATCGAGCATCCGGCGATCGCCGAGGCGGCCGTCGTGCCGAGCCCCGACCCCGTGCGGCTGTCGGTGCCGAAGACCTTCATCACGCTGCGGCAGGGCTACGAGGAAAGCCCCGCGCTCGCGCTGGAGATCTTCCGTTTCTCGCGCGAGAAGCTCGCGCCGTACAAGCGCATCCGCCGCCTGCAATTCGCGGAGCTGCCGAAGACGATCTCGGGGAAGATCCGCCGCGTCGAGCTGCGCCGCCGCGAGATCGAGCGCGGCGACGACGCGACCGCGCGCATGCCCGGCGAATACTGGGAAGAAGATTTTGCTGCCGAATTGAAATGACGTGACCGCGGGCCGCGCGCCGCATTCCGCGGCCGCCGCCCGCAGCCGAATTGAACCGGCCGCGCGGCGATATCGCGCTTCGCGGCCCTCTGCAAGGAGAAGGGATCGATGAACGCGAATCCGACGCCCCGGACGGGGCAAGACGTGCCGACGGTCAAGCTGCTGATCGACGGCGCTTTCGTCGAGTCCGCCACGAAAGAGTGGCGTGACATCGTCAACCCGGCGACGCAGCAGGTGCTCGCGCGCGTGCCGTTCGCGACCGTCGAGGAAGTCGACGCGGCCGTGCAGGCCGCGCACGCCGCGTATGCGACGTGGAAGAACACGCCGATCGCCGCGCGCATGCGCATCATGCTGAAGTTCCAGGATCTGGTGCGCACGAACCAGCAGCGCATCGCGAAGACGCTGACGGCCGAGCAGGGCAAGACGATCCCCGATGCCGAAGGCGACATCTTCCGCGGCCTCGAAGTGGTCGAGCACGCGTGCTCGATCGGCTCGCTGCAGCTCGGCGAATTCGCGGAGAACGTCGCGGGCGGCGTCGATACCTACACGCTGCGCCAGCCGCTCGGCGTGTGCGCGGGCATCACGCCGTTCAACTTCCCCGCGATGATTCCGCTGTGGATGTTCCCGATGGCGATCGTGTGCGGCAACACGTTCGTGCTGAAGCCGTCCGAGCAGGACCCGATGTCGACGATGGAGCTCGTCGAGCTCGCGATCGAAGCCGGCGTACCGAAAGGGGTACTGAACGTCGTGCACGGCGGCAAGGAAGTCGTCGACGCGATCTGCACGCATCCGCTCGTGAAGGCGATCTCGTTCGTCGGCTCGACCGCCGTCGGCACGCACGTGTACAACCTCGGCAGTGCACACGGCAAGCGCGTGCAGTCGATGATGGGCGCGAAGAACCATGCGGTCGTGCTGCCCGATGCGAACCGCGAGCAGACGATCAATGCGCTCGTCGGCGCCGGTTTCGGCGCGGCGGGGCAGCGCTGCATGGCGACGTCGGTCGCGGTGCTGGTCGGCGAAGCGCGCGACTGGCTGCCCGATCTCGTCGCGAAGGCGAAGCTGTTGAAGGTGAATGCGGGCGCGGAAGCCGGCACCGACGTCGGCCCGGTGGTGTCGAAGGCCGCGAAGGCGCGCATCCTGTCGCTGATCGAAGCGGGCGTGAGCGAAGGCGCGAAGCTTGAACTCGACGGCCGCGACGTGAAGGTGGCCGGCTACGAAAGCGGTAACTTCATCGGCCCGACGATCTTCTCGGGCGTAAAGACCGACATGTCGATCTACACGCACGAAATCTTCGGCCCGGTGCTCGTCGTGCTCGAAGCCGACACGCTCGACGACGCGATCGCGCTCGTCAACGCGAACCCGTTCGGCAACGGCGTGGGCCTGTTCACGCAAAGCGGCGCGGCCGCGCGCAAGTTCCAGAGCGAGATCGACATCGGCCAGGTCGGCATCAACATCCCGATCCCGGTGCCCGTGCCGTTCTTCAGCTTCACGGGCTCGCGCGGCTCGAAGCTCGGCGATCTCGGCCCGTACGGCAAGCAGGTCGTGCAGTTCTACACGCAGACCAAGACGGTCACCGCACGCTGGTTCGACGACGACACGACGGCCGGCCCGGTGAATACGACGATCCGGCTGCACTGAGCCGTGGAGGACAACATGAAAATCGGTTTTATCGGCCTCGGCCACATGGGCGCGCCGATGGCGCTGAACCTGCTGAAAGCCGGCCACGAAGTGCACGCGTTCGACCTGAGCGCCGACGCCTTGCGCGCACTGCAGGATGCCGGCGCACAGGTGGCCGCGTCGCCGCGCGATGCCGCATCGGGCGCGACGTTCGTCATCACGATGCTGCCGGCCGCGCCGCACGTGCGCTCGGTGCTGTCCGGCGAGAACGGCGTGCTCGCCGGCCTCGGCGCGGGTGCGACCGTGATCGATTCGAGCACGATCGACCCGGCGAGCGCACAGGCGTTCGGCGCGCTGGTGCGCGAGCACGGCGGCGCGTTCGTCGATGCACCCGTGTCGGGCGGCACCGGCGGAGCGGCGGCCGGCACGCTGACCTTCATGGTCGGCGGCAGCGACGCGGATTTCGAGCGCGTGAAGCCCGTGCTCGCGGGCATGGGCAAGAACATCGTCCACTGCGGCGCGACGGGCATGGGGCAGGTCGCGAAGGTCTGCAACAACCTCGTGCTCGGCATCTCGATGGCGGCGGTGTCGGAGGCGATGTCGCTCGGTGTCGCGCTCGGCATCGACCCGAAGGTGCTGGCCGGCATCGTCAACACGTCGACGGGCCGCTGCTGGAGCTCGGACACCTACAACCCGTATCCGGGCGTGATCGAGACCGCGCCGTCGTCGCGCGGCTACTCGGGCGGCTTCGGCACCGACCTGATGCTGAAGGATCTCGGTCTCGCGAACGACGCCGCGAAGCAGGCGCGCCAGCCCGTCTATCTCGGCGCGCTCGCGCAGCAGCTGTACCAGACGATGAGCAGCCGTGGCGACGGCCAGCTCGATTTCTCGGCGGTGATCCGCCTGTACCAACCGGCCAGCAAGAAGGACGCGTCATGATCGAACTGGACTACGTCGACGACGGCGCGATCGCGTGCGCGACGCTCAAGCGTCCGCCCGCGAACGCCTTTACCGCCGACGGGCTGCGGCAACTGCAGGACACCGTCGCCGAACTGAATGCGAACCCGCGCGTGCGCGCGCTGGTGATCACGGGCGACGGCCCGAAATTCTTCAGCGCGGGTGCCGACCTCAACACCTTTGCCGAAGGCGACCGCGCGGTCGCGCGCGCGATGGCGTCGCGTTTCGGCGCGGCGTTCGAGGCGCTGCACGACGCGCGTGTCGTGACGATCGCGGCGATCAACGGCTACGCGATGGGCGGCGGCCTGGAATGCGCGCTCGCGTGCGACCTGCGGATCGCCGAGACCCATGCGCAGATGGCGCTGCCCGAGCCGTCGGTCGGCCTGCTGCCGTGCGGGCTCGGCACGCAGACGCTGCCCTGGCTCGTCGGTGAAGGCTGGGCGAAGAAGATCATCCTGACCGGCGCGCGTGTCGACGCGGCCACCGCGCTGCGCATCGGCCTCGTCGAGGATGTCGTGGAGTCGGGCGCGTCGCGCGATGCGGCGCTGGCGCTGGCGCGCAACGTCGCGCGGCAGAGCCCGCACGCGGTCGCGTACAGCAAGGAGCTGATCGGTCTCGCGCGCCGCGGCGTGCCGCGCGGTGCGGCGCTGGCGGTCGAGCGCGAACGCTTCGTCGACCTGTTCGATACCAGCGATCCGCGCGAAGGCGTGGCCGCGTTCCTCGGCAAGCGCGCGCCGCAGTGGCACACCGACGGGGAGGGGCAACGATGAGCACGCCGGTCACGAATCACGACGCGTTCGCGGAGCATGCCCCCGAGGTGCTGTTCCGCGTGGTGAATCGCGTGGCGCTGATCACGCTGAACCGGCCGGCCGCGCTCAACGCGCTGTCGTACGCGATGATCGGCGAGCTGGCCGCGCTGCTCGAACGCTGCCGCCACGACGACCAGATCGTCGCGGTCGTGCTGCGCGGGGCGGGCGAGAAGGGCTTCTGCGCGGGCGGCGACGTGCGCGCGCTATACAGGATGGTCGCGCAGCGCGAGACCTGGCTGCCGTTCTTCGTCGACGAATACCGGCTCGACTACGCGATCCATACGTTCCCGAAGCCGGTGGTCGCGCTGATGGACGGCGTGACGATGGGCGGCGGGATGGGCCTTGCGCAGGGTGCCGCGTTGCGCGTCGCGACCGAGCGCAGCAAGATCGCGATGCCGGAAACGCGCATCGGCCTCGTACCCGATGTCGGCGCGACGCATTTCCTGTCGCGCATGCCGGCCGAACTCGAGCTGTACGTCGGGCTGACCGGCGCGATGCTGTCGGGTGCCGACGCGCTGACCGCGAAGCTCGCGGATCTGTGCGTGCCGTCCGCGTGGCTCGACACGTTCGAGACGCGCATCGAAAGCGTCAAGTGGGAAGGCGATGCGCTGCCGCTGCTGCGCAAGGTGTTCGAGCCGCCGTGCAACGTCGTGCCGCATGCGGCGCTCGACGGGCAGATGCCGTGGATCGTGCGTCACTTCGACAAGCGCTCGACCGTCGAGCGGATCGTCGCGACGCTGACGCAGGATCTCGCGCGCGAGGAACTGTCGCGCGAGCACCGTCAATGGCTGCAGGCGACGCTCGATGCGCTCACGGGCCATTCGCCGACGATGCTGTACGTGACGCGCGAGGCGCTGCTGCGCGGTCGCCAGATGACGCTCGCCGAATCGTTCCGGATGGAGCTCGGCATCGTCGCGCGCGCGATCGAGGAAGGCGACTTCTGCGAAGGCGTGCGCGCGCATCTCGTCGACAAGGATCGCAAGCCGCGCTGGGCGCCCGCGTCGCTCGTCGAACTGCGCGCCGAACGCGTGCGGCATTTCCTCACGTCGCCGTGGAAGCTGTTCGCGCATCCGCTCGCCGATCTCGGCGCGGCGTGAGCGCGTAGCCGGCGCGCCGCGCGGGCACACGCTGCCGCGCGGCGCGCGTTGCATCTCACCGCTCGATCATCGGCGGAATCGCCTGCGCGAACGCGTCGATCACGCAGCGCGTCTTGCGCGGCAGGTAGCGCGTCTTCGGCCAGATCGCGTGGATGTCGCCTTCGCAGACGAAGCAGCGGTCGAGCACGACCGTCATCTCGCCGCGCTTCACGTAGTGATCGAGCAGCCAGCTCGGCAGCCAGGCGATCCCGAACCCCGATGCGCCGGCTGCCGCGATCGCCTGCACGTCGTCGAAACTGAGCTGGTGCGGCATGTCGATACGAACCGTCGTGCCGTCCGGCGCGCGCAAGTCCCACGGTTGAACCACGCCCGAGCGTGAATACGCGATCGTCCGGTGATGCTTCAGGTCGTCGAGCGTCTTCGGCATCCCGTGGCGCGCAAGATACGACGGCGCCGCGCCGAGGCTCCCGTATTGCGTGCCGAGCCGCCGCACCGCGAGGCTCGTGCTGTCCGCGAGCGTGCCGATCCGCACCGCGAGGTCGATGCCTTCCTCGACGAGATCGACGAAACGGTCGGTGATCGACACGTCGATCCGCAGATCCGGGTAGGTGCGTGCGAGATCGAGCACGACGGGCGTCACGCAGTGGTGCCCGAACGCGAGCGGCACGCTCAGGCGCAGCTTGCCGCGCGGCTCGTTGCGGCCGCAGTCGAGGTCGGCCTCCGCCGCTTCCAGTTCCGCCAGCGCGCGCACGCAGCGGTCGTAGTACGCCTGGCCGTCGTCGGTCAGGCTCTGGCTGCGCGTCGTGCGCTGCAGCAGCCGCGCACCGAGCCGCTTCTCGAGCCGCGCGACCGCCTTGCCGACGGCAGAGCGCGTCATGTCGAGCCGCTCTGCCGCCAGCGCGAAGCTGCCCGATTCCACTACCTGGACGAAGGTCGTCACGCCGTCGAGTCTGTCGGTCATCGGAGGGAGGGGTGATTGAGTCCTGTGGTTCCCCAGTCTGGAGAAATGCCTGCGTCAATGGGGATGGAAATTCTCACTATAGTACCGATTCCGGTTCAGCGTGCGTTGCCGGCCGCGCGCGACCCATCCTTCTCATCTGGAGGCGCGCGGCCCGTTGCCGGGCCGCCGCGCAATACGCATGACGCTATCCGACTCCCGCAGGAATGCGGTCGCGCTCGCGGCCGTCTGTCTCACGTCGCTGATGTTCGGCCTCGAAATCTCGAGCGTGCCGGTGATCCTGCCGACGCTCGAACACGTGCTGCATGGCGATTTCAACGGCATGCAGTGGATCATGAACGCGTACACGATCGCGTGTACGACCGTGCTGATGGCGGCCGGCACGCTCGCCGACCGGTTCGGCCGCAAGCGCGTGTACGTGACCGGCACCGTGCTGTTCGGCGCGACGTCGCTGCTGTGCGGGCTCGCGCCGAACGTGCCGGTGCTCGTCGCGGGCCGGCTGCTGCAGGGCGCCAGCGGCGGCGCGATGCTGATCTGCCAGATTGCGGTGCTGTCGCATCAGTTCCGCGAAGGCCGCGAGCGCGGCCGCGCATTCGGGATCTGGGGGATCGTGTTCGGCATCGGGCTCGGTTTCGGGCCGATCGTCGGCGGCGCGATCGTCGCGCTGGCGAACTGGCCGTGGGTGTTCCTCGTTCATGCACCGCTCGCGGCCGTCGCGCTCGCGCTGATCGGCGGCGCGGTGCAGGAGTCGCGCGATCCGCACGCGGGCAGCCTCGACGTGGCGGGCATCGTCACGCTGTCGCTCGCGGTGCTCGGCCTGGCCTTCTACATCACGCAAAGCGCGGAACTCGGGCTGACGAGCGCCGCCGGCCTCGGCGTGCTCGGCGCGACCGTGCTGGCGGTGGCCGGCTTCTTCCTCGCGGAACGCGCGAGCGCGCGGCCGATGTTCGACTTCTCGGTGTTCCGGATCCGCGCGTTCACCGGCGCGATCTTCGGCTCGATGGGGATGAACTTCAGCTTCTGGCCGTTCATGATCTACCTGCCGATCTGGTTTCAGGTCGCGCTCGGCTACGACAGCGTGACGGCCGGCCTCGCGTTGCTCACGTACACGCTGCCGACGCTGGTCGCGCCGCCGTTCGGCGAACGGCTCGCGCTGCGCTACGGGCCGGGCGTCGTGATCCCGGGCGGCTTGTTCACGATCGCCGCCGGTTTTGTGCTGATGCGGATCGGCAGCGCGGCCGACCACGCGAGCTGGTTGACGATGCTGCCCGGCTGCGTGATCGCCGGCATCGGGCTCGGGCTCACGAACACGCCGGTGACCAACACGACGACGGGCGCGGTGCCGAGCGCGCGGGCGGGGATGGCGTCGGGCATCGACATGAGCGCGCGGATGATCTCGCTCGCACTGAATATCGCGGCCATGGGCTTCGTGCTGGTCGCGGGCATCGTCGCGAGCCTGAAGGGCGGTGTCGCGGGCACGATCGGCGATGGGGCGCTGCGCCGGCTCGCGCAGGAGATTGCTTCCGGGCGAACCGACGGGCTGCACGAGATCGCACCGGCGCTCGCACAGGCCGACCCGACCGGCGCGGCGTTGCATGCGGCGCTCGTGCACGGGTTCGGCTGGGTGATGGTGTACGGCGCGGCCGGCGTGGCCGTGCTCGCGACGGCGAGCGCGGTGGCGTTCGCGCCGGCGCGGCGCGGGGCGGCCGTGTGCGAATGACGCCGCGCATGGCCGGCGGGGCAGGGGCGGCCGGCCCGGTGCGCGGGCCGGTCAGGACATCCCGCCGCCGAGCGCGCGGTACAGCGTCATCTGGTTGTTGAGCCGGTCCAGCCGCGTCTGTTCGTCGGCGCTTTGCGCATCGCGCAGCCGCTGCTGCTGGTCGAGCCACGGTTGCACGGCGGTCGCACCGGCCGCGAACTGCGCGGCGGCGAGCCGCTCGGCACGCTGCGCCTGTTCGAGCGACAGCGCGCGCTGTTCGGCCTCGCGTTCGAGCTGGACGCGCGCCGACAGCGCGTTCTCGACTTCCGCGAGTGCCGTGTAGAGCTTCTGCCGGAACCCGACGACGGCCTCCTCGTACTGCGTCTTCGACACCTTGATCTGCAACTGCATCGTGTTCCACTGGATGAACGGCAGGGCCAGGCCGAGCCCGAGCGTGCCGACCGGATTCGCGAGCACGCGCTCGAGGCTCGTGCTCGACGTGCCGGCCGCGCCGGTCAGCGTGAAGGTCGGGTAGAAACTGGTACGTGTCGCGTCGACCTGCGCGAGCGATTCGCGCAGCCTGAATTCCGCCGCGCGCAAGTCGGGGCGCCGGCCGAGCAGGCTGGCCGGCAGGCCGGCCGCCACTTCCGGCGGCGGCGCGTCGGGCAGCGCCGGCGGTTCGGCCGCGCGCTGTTGTGGCGGCCGGTCGAACAGGATCGCGAGGGCGTGACGGTTCTCGGTACGCTGCTGGATCATGCGTGTCTGCGCGGCCCGTTGCGTGGCGAGGCTTTGCTCGGCCTGCGCAAGGTCGAGCCCCGACACGGCGCCGGCCGTGTGTCGTGACCGGACGACCGCGAGCGTGCGGACCGCATACGCGATGTTCGCGTCGCCGAGCGCGATCTGCCGGTTCAGGAAGCCGATCCGCCAGTACAGCGACGCGGTCGTGCCGATCAGCGACAGCCGCGCGGCTTCGAGATCGGCGGCCGTCGCGTCGGCTTCCCAGCGCGCGGCGTCGCGCAGCGCGGCCAGCCGGCCCCACAGGTCGATTTCATAGCTGAGCGAAACGTTCGCGTTGCTCGACCGGCTCATCTGGTGCGTATCGAGCGTGCGCGACACGGCACCGTTCGCGCCGAGCGTCACGTTGGGCGTCAGGTTCGTATTCGCGAGCCCGGCCTGCAGTTGCGCGCGGTACACGCGGATCGCCGCGATCGCGAGGTCGTTGTTGGCGCGCAGCGCGTCGTCGATCAGCGCGTCGAGTTGCGGATCGCCGAAGCTGCGCCACCAGTCGCGCGTCGTGGCCGGTGCGTCGGCGGAAACCGGCGCCGACCAGTTCGCGGGCATCGCGACGGCGGGCAGCGGATCATGGCGCGCGCCCGCGCAACCGGCGAGCAGCGCGGCCGCGCATGCGAATGCGCCGAGGCGCTGGAGCGGTGAGGAATGCGTCATGGCGGGCCTTGCGTCAGTCGCGCGCGAGCGCATCGATCGGATCGAGCCGCGATGCGTTGCGCGCGGGCATGAAGCCGAATATCACACCGGTGAGCGTCGAGCAGACGAACGCGGTCACGATCGCGCCGGCCGAGAACACCATCTTCCACTGCGCGACGAACATCGAGAACAGCGCGCCGAGCCCGAATGACAGCACGATGCCGATCGTGCCGCCGAGCAGGCAGACCAGCACGGCCTCGACGAGAAACTGCTGCAGGATGTCGGACTGGCGCGCGCCGACCGCCATCCGGATGCCGATTTCGCGCGTGCGCTCGGTAACCGACACCAGCATGATGTTCATCACGCCGATTCCGCCGACGACGAGCGAGATCACGGCGATCAACGACAGCAGCAGCGTCAGCGACTGGCCGGTCTTCTCGACGGTCTTCACGACGCTGTCCATGTTGTACGTGAAGAAGTCCTTGCGGCCGTGGCGCTGCTTCATCAGCGTTTCGAGGCTTTTTTCGGCGGCGGCGCTCGGCTGCCCGTCGCGCACGCGCACGGTGATGCTGTCGAGATAACGCTGCCCGAAGAGACGCCCGCTCGCGGTCGTGTACGGCACCCACACGTTCAGGCTTTTCACGCTGCCGAACGCGCTCTTCTTGTCCGCCGTCACGCCGATCACCACGCACGGCACGTTGTCGACCAGGATCACTTCGCCGATCGGGTTGCGCGTCGCGCCGAACAGCTTGCGGCGCGTGTTCTGGTCGATCACGGCCACCTGCACCTGGCGGCGCACTGCATCCTCATCGAATGCGACACCGAGCGCCAAACGCATCCCGCGCGCCTGGAAGAAGCGGTCGCCGACGCCGCTCACGAGCGCGTTCACGTCGACGTTGCGGTAGCGCAGCAGCAGCGTGCGCGACGTTTCGGGCGTCGCGCTGTCGACATACGGCTGCTCGGCGAGCGCGGCGACATCGGCGGGCACGAGCGTCTGGATCGCATCGGCGCGGCTGTCGCCCCAGTCGGTGCCCGGGTAGATGTTGATCGTGTTCGTGCCGATGCTGCCGATCTCGTCGAGCATGTAGCGCTTCGCGCCTTCGCCGATCGCGACGATCGACACGACCGACGTGATGCCGATGATGATGCCGAGCATCGTCAGCAGCGTGCGCAGCCGGTGCGACACGAGTGCGATCCACGCCATCCGGCAGGCCTCGGCGAAGCGTCCGGAGCCGGCCGCGAAGCGGCGCACGCGCGGGGCGGCATCGGCCTGCGGGTCGGGGGCGACTGCCGCGGGCGGCAACGGCATGTCGCGACGATCGCGGGTGGATGGTGTGCCGGTTTCCGCTTCGCTCGCTTCCGCTGCATCTGCGCCCGCGGCTGCTTCCGCGAGGGCTTCCGCATGGTGGCGGTTCGGCCGGTCGGCGACGATCTCGCCGTCGCTGATTTCGATGATGCGCCGCGCATGGCGCGCGACGGCCTTGTCGTGCGTGACGATGACGATCGTGTGGCCGAGCGCGTTCAGCTCGTGCAGGATGCGGATCACGTCCTGGCCGCTTTTCGTGTCGAGCGCGCCGGTCGGTTCGTCGGCGAGGATCACGTGGCCGCCGTTCATCAGCGCGCGCGCGATGCTCACGCGCTGCTGCTGGCCGCCGGACAGTTGCCCGGGGCGATGGTGCGCACGATCCGCGAGCCCGAGGCGCGCGAGCAGCTCGCGTGCGCGCGCGTGCCGCTCCGCGCGCGGCGTGCCGGCATAGATCGCGGGCATTTCGAGGTTCGCGACGGCATCGACGTGCGGCAGCAGGTGATAGCGCTGGAACACGAAGCCGAAGTGCTCGCGGCGCAGTTGCGCGAGCTCGTCGCTGTCGAGCATGTGCGTGTCGCGGCCGCCGACCGTGTAGGTGCCTTCGCTCGGGTGGTCGAGGCAGCCGAGGATGTTCATCAGCGTCGACTTCCCGGAACCCGACGCGCCGACGATCGCGACGATCTCGCCCGCGTGGATCGACAGGTTGACGTTGTTCAGCACGACGACGTCCTTGTCGCCGGCCGGAAAGCGTCGTGTGACGGCGGAGAGTTTCAGCAGGGGCTGGCTCATCGTCACACCACGTCCGCCAGCGGCGCGTGGTCGTCCGCGGACGCTTCGCCGATCACCACGCGTTCGCCGTCCTTCAGGCCGGCCAGCACTTCGACGCGCACGTTGTTGTTGATGCCGATGCGGACGTTGCGCGTTTCCGTGCTGCCGTCGGCGCGCAGCACGCGCACCGCGTAGGTGCCGTCCTTGCGTTTCTCGCCCAGCGCGGCGGCCGGAATGCTGAGCGCGTTGCGCGCGTTGCCGAGCACGATGTTGACCTGCGCGGTCATCGAGATGCGCAGCCGGTGCTCGGGATTCGGCACCTCGAACAACGCGTTGTAGAACACCGCCGAATTCGGTTTCGCGCCGCCGCCCGCGCCGCCGCCGAGCGCGCCTTGCGTTTCGGCGTAGTTCTGCGGCGCCGGCTCGATCGCGCGCAGCTTGCCGTAGTGGCGCCTGTCCGGTTCGCCCAGGATCGTGAAATACGCGGTCTGGCCGGCGTTCACGCGGATCACGTCGGCTTCCGACACCTGCGCCTTCACGGTCATCGTGTCGAGATCCGCGAGCTTCAGGATCACCGGCGCCTGCTGTTGCGCGATCACCGTCTGGCCTTCCTGCGTGACGATCGCGACGACCTGGCCGTCGATCGGCGCGACGATGCGCGTGTAGCCGAGGTTGGCCTGCGCGGTCTCGATCTGGATGCGGGCCGAGCGGATCTGCGCGGCGAGCGACGCGAGCGTCGCGCGCTGCACGTCGAGCGTCGCGCGCGCGGCTTCGAACGACTCGCGCGACGTCGCGTCGTCGGGCAGCATGGCCTGCTGGCGCCGGAACGCGAGTTCCGCCTGCGTGAGTTGCGCGGCGGTCGACTGCTGCTGCGCGCGCAGGCTTTCTTCGCTGGCGCGTGCCTGGCGCAGCGCGTTTTCCGAGAGCACGGGGTCGATCTCGGCGAGCCACTGGCCCTTCGTGACCTTGTCGCCGAGCTTGACCTTCAGCGACTTCAACTGCCCCGAGACTTGCGCGCCGACGTCGACCTGCCTGAATGCCTGCAGCGCACCGGTGGCCAGCACCGCGTTTTCGAGGTCGCCGCGCGAGACGGGCGCGGACAGGTATTGCGGATGCTTGTCGGGTGCGCACGCCTTCAGCGTGACACCGGTGGCGATCGCGACGATGGCGAGGGAAGCCAGCACGATGCGCCGGCGGCGATGGGTCTTCTGAGTCATGAGCATGCGGCGAGGATGAAGCGATGCCGGCGTTGCGTGCGGCCGGGCGGGACGATCCGGCCGGCGTCGCATGCAGGGCGTGTGGCCCGCGACGGAATCCGCGTACGCATCGCGCGGGCGTGCCGATTCGAATCAGGCGCTCATGGTAAGCGAGGAATTCACGACAAATCGTGTGGAAATTGTGCTGAATTGTGCGGACGCCACGCCGGAGCGGGGGCCGGGCGGCGTCATTGTTGCGATCTGTCAAGTCTGCGGACGACGGCCCGCGTGCGTACCGCGCTTCGCGTTATCGCCGCGCGGCGACGAGTGCCATCATCGGCCGGTCGCGTTCCTCGTCGAGCGCGGGCAGGGCATCGACCTGTTCCTGCGTCGGCCCCCATTCGTCCAGGTGCGCGAGCGTGAAGCCGCTGCCGATCAGTAGGTTCACGAGCGTGCCGAGCGTGCGGTGCTGCTTGACGACGCCCGGCGCGAGCCAGTCGGTCACGCGTTCGCCTTCGCGCTGATAGCCGTCGAGCGGCCACGAACGGTTGCCCTGCGCGTCGACGACGAAACCGGGCCGGCGCGGCGCCGTATAGACCGGATGCTCGATCGAGAACACGAGCCGCCCGCCCGGCACGAGCGCACGATGGAGCGTGCGGAACAAGGTATCGAGGTCTCCGATGTAATGGAACGCGAGCGAGCTGTACGCGAGATCGAACGCCGCATCCGGCAGCGCGAGCGTTTCGAGGTCGGCGCGGCGGTACGTGATCGCCGGATGCGCGGCGCTCGATGCCGCACGTTCGAGCATGCGCTCGGACACGTCGATGCCGAGCACGCTTGCCGCGCCCTGGCCGGCGGCCCAGCGGCTGAACCATCCGTAGCCGCAGCCGAGGTCGAGCACGCGGCGACCGCGCAGGTCGGGCAGCAACGCGCGCAGCGCGGGCCATTCGGGGGCGCCGTCGAGTCCGTGGATCGAGCGGTTCAGGCGGCTGTAGCCTTCGAAGAAGGCCGGGTCGTCGTAGATGTTCTGCGTCATGCGTAGGGCCTCGTGCGGGCAGGGTGCGCGGTGTCGCGCGCCCGGTTCCGCGAGCTTACGCGTGCTGCCCGCTCGCGTCGATCCGGCGTTGCGTGTCGGCGTCGACGATGTCGCGGATCGCGCTGAACAGCGGTGCGGCGTCGGTATAGCGGCGGCCGTAGCCGAGATTGAACGCGTAGTCGAAGCCGGGCGGATTGCGGCCCTGGGTGTGCTGCAGGATCGTCTCCAGCTTGTCGAACGCTTTTGCCGCGCGCGCTTCCGGCGACGCGGCCGCTTCGTATTCATCCCACAGTGCGACGATCTCGTCGCGCTGCGCCGGATCGAGCGGCGCGGTCAGCGTCAGCAGGTCGTCGCGTTCGTGCGCGCTCTTGTCGGGGTGCGCGGCCTGCTCGATCGCGGGGATGTCGCCGTGCAGCGCCTCGCCGAGATCGTGGACGACACACAGCTTCAGCAGCTTCAGCGTGTCGATGCCGGGCAGCGCATCGGCGAATACGAGTGCCATCAGGCACAGCCGCCAGCTATGCTCGGCGGTGCTTTCCGCGCGCCCGGCCGACGTGTGGCCGCTGCGCAGCACATCCTTCAGGCGTTCGGCTTCGCGCAGGAACGCGAGCCGCGCGTGGATCGTATCGGGGTTCATGGTCGGTGTCCGTGCGATGAGCCGTCAAGCGTAAGGCGGCCACGCACGGTTCGTCCACGCATGAAATATGCGCGGGTCGTACTACAGCGTTTCCACGAGCCGCGCGGCCGACCCGTCCGACAACGTCATCCGTGTCCACCGGCACAGGCTGCCGCGGATCGGCACGACGCGCGACGCATTCGCGCCGGTGTCGAATTCGACGCTCGGCGGCCCGGCGCGATCATGCCAGCCGAGCGTATCGAGCGCGGTTTCCATGCGGACGATTGCCGGCGTCGCATAGCGCCACAGCGACGTGCCGAGCAGCATCGACAGCGGTTGCGAGAATTCGGCTGCACGCGCAGGCGAACAGGCGAGCAGCCGGTGCGTGAGGTCGCACACGAGATGCATGCGGCCCGCGCTGCCCGCGACGAGCCGCGCAAGCGCGTGATCGCCCGCGGAATCGAGGCGTGCGGCGAGCAGCCGTTCGGCCGTCGCGCGTTCGCCGGGCGACATCTGTTGCAGGCCGGCTTCCCAGCGCGAGATCGTCGACTGCGCCACGCCGAACAGTTCCGCCGCGTGGCTCTGTTTCACGCGGTGCAGCGCACGCCAGCGCTTGAGTTGCGGGCCGAGTGGCGGCGTGTGTAGCGGTGAGGCAGACATGGCGATGCTCCGGTTGCGGTCGTCGGGTGCGCTCGCGTGCCGCTGCCTGCCGTCACAGGCGCAACAGCGGCGACGCTTGTGCCATTACATGATCCGGAGGCCGCCGTTTGCCTCGATCGCGATGGCTGCGAACGGCACGAGCACGATGCCGCCCAGCACGAGCAGGCCGTCGGCAGCCACCGTGATCGGCGTGGCGAGGATCCGCAGGCCCATGCCGGCGACGGACGGCGATTCCCGGATGTACACCGAGTACCGCTCGTTGAAAGGTTGCGTGGCGCCTTTATCCTTCGCGGCGAAACCCTCCGTCGAATAGCGCTTGCCTTCGATGTTGCCTTCGAGCGCGAGGCCGGCCGTCCCGGCAGTGAATCCGTCGGCGCTCGCGGCTTGCCGGGCGTCGTCCGGCGCGTCCTTTGGCAACACGATCCGGTAGTGGCCGGTGATGCTGCCGCCGCGCGCATGAAAGTCGGCAAACGTCGTGCGCAGCGATTTCCGGTACCCGGACAACAGCACCGGCCGCAATTGCGCCGGCAGATCGAAGATGTAGTGATAGTTCGTACCGAGGACGACCAGTTTCTTGCCGTCCTGCGTGATCATGAAGCTCGTGACGTATTCGCTGTATGCGTCGTTCTCGTACAGCTTCGGCGTGAAGCAGCCCGACAGCGCGAGGGTGCTCGCGGCCATGGCGGCGGCCAGCAGGCGCCGGCGCGTGATCGATGTTTTCATGGATTATTGTCCCGTCTGATGCGGTTTGGTGGCTTGCGCCCTCGGAAGCCGGATTCTCGCGTATCCGCTGCGCGTTGTCGAACGGGAAATCTGCCTGGGCAGCGCTCGCAATCCGGCCCTGTCCAGAGGCATGCTGCGCTCTCCCGACCCGCCGCCAACGTTTTCGTCGCGCTTTCAACCGCCTCCGCCATATCTTATTATTCGGCCAGTGCGGAGGCGTACCGGCCGCCAACGGTCATGTCGAGGCATGACGCGCCGGCATGAATGACCGCTTTTCGGCCGGTGCGTCGCTCGACGCGCGGTCGAAACGACAGGACCCGCGTGGCCAGCGCGTGTCCCAAAAAAATCACGAGAGGGCGCGATGGTACGACTGGTCTTGCTGCTGCTGGGCATCGAATACTTGCGCACCCGCTGGCGCGGGCTGACCGCACTTGGCTGGGTGTGGGTCGTTGCGGGTGTGGTGATCTTCGTCGACGCGCTCGACGGCGCGCTGCATTTTCCGATCCAGATCTTCGCGTGGCTGTTCCTGATCGAGGGGCTCGCGACGCTCGCGGTGGCCGGCAGCGGCGTCGGCGGGCAGCGCGTCCTGCGCTACGTGAAGGGGATCGCGGTCGTGGTGGCCGCCGGGCTCGTGTTCGCGGGGCATCATCATGGCCATTTCCTGCTGTCGATGATCTTCGGCACGTTGTTCCTCGTCGACGGGCTGCTGCAGTGCACCGCCGCGTGGATGGTGCGCTATCGCCGCTGGAACGTCGCCTTCGCGTGGGGCGTCGTCGAAATCCTGCTGGCGATCTTCTTCTACCAGCCGTACCCGACCCACTACGTGGGCACCGTGCCGTACTGCCTCGGCCTGCTGCTGATATTCGGCGGGATGCACATGCTGAGCCTCGCCGCACGCGTGCGGCGACTGACGCGCAATCCGGCGTTCGCGACCTCGCCGGCGCCGGCACTCGCACCGGACCTCGACGATGCGCGCGACCTGCCGCATTTTTCCCAATCCGAATGGGACGGCCCGCCGGCCGACGGCGAGCATGCGCTCACCGTGCACGTGTGGACGCCGACCGGCACGTCGAAAGCCGAAGCGCAACGCTACCCGGTGATCGACCGTTATATCGCGGCGGTGGACGTCAACGGCGTGATCTCGACCGGGCACGCGGCGCTGGAATCGCCGGAGGGCATCTATATCAGCCTGTATCCGGGCGTCGAAATCGATCGTTCTCCGGACGAATTCACGCGCATCCTGCGTGCAACCCGCGAAAACGACGTGCCGGGCCTGTTCCAGCCCGACTACGCGACCGAGTCGAAGGCATGGTGCCCGTCGACCGTGCGCGTGCGGATCCGCAACTACGATCCGGCGAAGCTGGACGCGTTCTGGTCGTCGTACCGGCAGAACGTGACGTACAACCTCACGCACCGCAACTGCTCGAGCACCGTGTCGAACGCACTCGAAGCCGCGCTCGACGGCGCGGTGTGGCGGCTGAAGGGGGCGCGCGCCGGATGGGGCGCGTTCGTGCGCTTGCTGCTCACGCCCGAGCTGTGGGTTGCCGCGCAGATCCGCAAGCGCGCGGTGACGATGGCATGGACGCCCGGGCTCACGCTCGACTATGCGCGCGCGCTCAGCATGCTTGCCGACCCGCGGCCGTTCGCGTGGTGGAAGGTCGCGCGCTCGGCCGTGAAGGCGATCATGGAGTCGCGCCGCACGTGGCGCGAGCAGGACAACGCGGCGCTGTCGCCGGGCGGATCGGAGGCCGCGTCGTTGAAGTGACCGCGTGCCGCCGGACGAGGGCCCGGCGTCACTGAGGCCGCCACCGCGCGGCCCGGCGATGTTGCCCGCCACAAGAACCCACAGATACGAACAACAATGAACAAGACGAGCGCATTCCGCATCCTGATTCCCGCCGTGCTGGCGCTGACGAGCGCCGGTTTCGCGCAGGCGAGCGCGGACGAAGTGCCGCACATGAGCGACGACGTGTACCGCACCTCGGTGTCGTTCTGCTCGAACGTCGCGGCCGCGGAGAAGATCGCGTGCCAGGGCGACATGATTGCCGCGGGCAGCCGGATCGTCGCGGCGATCGGCGGCCTGCCGCCGGCATCCGCCGTGTCGATCGACGAAGGCGCGCGCAACAAGCTGCCGGCGGCGGAGCGCAGGGGGCTCGCGCCTGTCGAGCCGCGCGCGATCGACAAGGACGACGACGTTGCCGGTCTCGCCGGCATGGTGCGCCTATGCGACGTGTACGAATCCGAACCGGCATCGCGTGCGCGGCATCACGCGGCGTTGAAGCAGCAGGCGCCGGATGCGGCGCCGCGCGTCGAGGCGTTGCTGGCCGATGCGTCGACGGCGGCGCGCCAGCGCGTCAGCATCGGCGTGTGGCAGATCCTCGCGCTCGAAGGCCCCGAAGCGTCCGCCCGCGCGTGCACACGGCTCGGCACCGGGTCGTGAGTGCCTGTTCGCCACGGATGCCTGTCGTGTGGCCATCGACGTGCGGCCGTCGACCGTGCCGAGTCCGGCGCGCCGTGACGGTCAGCCGCTCGCGATCGTGGCCGGCCTGACCCGTATCGGCTTGCCGAGCGTCCGGGCGACCGGAGAAGCCCGCACCGCGTCGCGCACAAGTGTCTGCTGCGCGTGCGACAGCGGCGCCGCGAAGCGCAGTGCGATGTCGAAGCCCGTTTCGTGGTCGAGGCGATCGACGGTGACGTCCGCCGTGCACGCGGGCAGTGTCACGCCCGCGCGTCGTGCGGCCAGGTCGATCGACATGCAGACGCAGGCCGCGAGCGCGCTTTCGAGCAGTTCGTGCGGCCGCATGCCGGCGTCGCCGCACTGGCCGTCCTTGCGCGTGTCCGAGCGCACGACGCTGCGTCCGTTGCCGATCTCGACGCAATGTGGCTTGCCGAGCCGTGTCGCGGTCACCATGGCGATGCTCCGTTGCAGGATGAGGGTGGCGACACGGTACGCCGGCGTCGCGTGCGGCGGAAGGCAACCGCTGGTGCCGGTACCGGTTGTAACCGGCTCGGCGGCGACCCGCACATTATTTCGTCCACCTTCACATTCGTGCCACGTTGCGACGGCAACAATCGCGGCCGGACATTCGACAACCGTGCGGCGCATCCCGCGACCGCATGCCTTTTCCGAGGAAACACGCCATGCTCAAGACGCTCGCCCGCGCCGCTGCCGCACTCGCCGTTGCTTCCGTGTCGCTGCACGCCGCCGCGCAGACCAGCTACGACTACCTGTTGCTCGCCGCATCGTGGGAGCCCGGCTTCTGCGCGTCGCACGACACGCCGGAATGCACGAACCTCGCCGGCTCGTATGCGGCGACGAGCCTGTCGCTGCATGGCCTGTGGCCGAACCGTTATGACGGCAACCAGCCGTTCTACTGCGGCGTGCCGCAGAACGACATCGACCTCGACAACGCGCACCAGTGGTGCAGCATGGACGCCTACCCGATCAGCAGCGCGACCCGCAACACGCTGTCGACGTACATGCCGGGCGTCGCGTCGTGCCTCGACAAGCACGAATGGTTCAAGCACGGCACCTGCTCGAACTCGGCGACGCCCGATGCGTACTGGAACCAGGCGTCCGGCATGATCAGCCGGCTCGGCAATACGTCGTTCAACGCGTACCTGCAGGCGAACGCGGGCAAGACGGTCACGCGCAACCAGTTGCTGTCGGCATTTGAAGGCGCGTTCGGCAGCAACACGCGCAGCGCGGTGTCGCTGAAGTGCACGAAGACGAATGGCGTCAGCTATTTCACCGAAGCGTGGATCGCGGTGAAGACCAATGCGACCGCGCAGTTTCCGAGCGCCGCGTCGCTCGTGACCGACGGCAATACGCAGGGCACGTGCCCGACGTCGGGTGTGTATATCGCGAAGTAACGCGGAAGGGGGGGGCGGCGCGCGCGGCATCGCGCACGCCGTCGCCGGTTACGGGTTCGGCGGGACGCTCGACCACGGCAGCCGGGCCTGGTGGCCGTCACCCTGCAGGTCGACTCGGGTGATGTCGTTGGCCTGTCGCGCTCGCTCGCACGTGTGTGTGTGCGTGCGTTTACGCGAGCAACTGCAACGCGTCCTCGAGCGACAGCACCGTCGTGCGCGATTCGAAGGCGGTGGCGAACAGGTGCTCGTGAACCACCGGGTCCGGGTCGTAGCAACAATCCTTGACCGTAAAGAGGCGGAAGTCCGCGTCGCTCGCGTGGGCGATCGACGACAGCATCACGCCCGTCGACGCGATGCCGACCATGATCAGCGAATCGACGCCTTGCTCGACCAGGCGCGCTTGCAGATCGGTGCCGAAGAACACGCTGGCGCGGTGCGCGACGATCAGCGGTTCGTCGGCCTGCCGACCCAACTCCGGGCATGGGCCGTCGTCGATGAAGTGGCCGAGCTGCTTGATGCCCTGGCCGTTCTTGTTGCGCGGGCTGACTTCCGGGTAGCCGGGGCTGAACCGGAGGTTCGCGAACCAGACGCCGATGCCGCTTGCCCGCGCCGCGTCGCAGAGCCGGCGCGTATTGGCGAGCAGCGCAGGGGCGACCGACGGAAAGAGGCCGAGGATGTCGGTCTGGTAATGCATGACGAGCAGCGCGGTGCTTGACGGCACGATCGCGGGAATCGGCGCGGATGGGGCGTCGCCGGGGTTGGTGCGGGGGGGCGTTGTTGCGATTTCCGGTGCGTTTTGCCGAGTCATGAACGAGGGTCTCCGATAGCTCGCGGGGAATTTCAGCGTCCCCGATTTGTACCGGAAAATCGGGGGGGGTGCCGATGCGATTTTCGTAGGGGCATTTTGTTGCGTCGCGCGGTGGTTTCCGTCACACCGGCGTCAAGTTGCCGCTCGGCCGCAATATACTGGCGTGCGCTTTATCGACCGACAGTCGGTTGCGGTAGGGCGATACCGATGTCGATGGCCAGCTTCTGCTGCTCGCCTTTTCGCATGCGTCGTTGGGTTTGCGCGAGCTGGTCGGCGCAGGTACAGCTGGCCAACATTTGGGTTAGTAAACGCGATGGCAAAACCGTTCTTAACCGTATTAGTGAAGGGTTCATTTCCGGAAGCTTTTGGCTTTGTCGAGACTTTGCTTCAACCTCTTGGATTCCTGCTCGTCAATCCCGATAGCGGACAAATCACGCACTGGAGCGATGACGGGCAGCAGATCGCAGTATCCCGAACCTGGATTATTGACGAAGCACCAACAGGTAAAGCGAAGAACGTACAGTTCTGGCAATCCGGCTGTGACGATCTGTTTGTGTCCTGGATCGATGCGTCGCCGGGATGGGAGTTTTCTTTTCATCTCGATGGCGTCACGCCGGAATTGAAGGTCGCGCTGGCCACCGCACTCTCAAATGCGATTCTGGTCGATTTGAGGCTTCAATACGGAGAAGAGTGTGCGTTGAGGATCGAATTTGACTAAGGTTCCAGTCGAGAGACTGGTATTGATTCCGGTTGCCGGATTCCCCGAACAAGTCGTCAACCATTTCAGCGCCAGTACCATTCCATGTCGTTACGGGCGGCTACGGTACATATATTGCCTTTCGGCAGACAACCAAGGGAACGGGTACTGATGAGCATTCGAGGGAAAGACCGCCAGATCGATAACATCGAATTCAATGTCAGCGATATTGGACGAAGCAAGGCCTTCTATGGCAGCGTTTTCGGCTGGACTTTCACCGATTACGGCCCGACCTACACCGAGTTTCACGACGGCCGGATCGCAGGCGGGTTGACAACGGGTGAGCCTGTCCGGCCAGGCGGCCCGCTAGTCATCCTCTACGCCGATGATCTGGCTGAAATCCAGCGAAGGATCGAGGCGACGGGCGCCACCATCAACCGTCAGACCTTCTCGTTCCCTGGCGGCCGGCGCTTTCACTTTATTGACCCCGATGGTTATGAACTGGCCGTATGGTCAGAAGACGAATCGAGCCAGTAACCAAAACGAGAGTCGCCAAACGATGAGATCCGCCGCCTCAAAGACACCCCAACCCGGGGGCTTTGAGGCGTCAGCAATCGCCAGTTGCGGACCCTTGACGTCTCGTCCAAGATTGTGGGCAATCCAGTCATGACTTCGACCTCACCGCTGATGCATTGCCCCTATTGCGCTGCCGAACTCGTCATGGCTGCGGGAGGAGAGCTTCAATGTGCATCGACGGGCGCACTTTTTAGCCGCTCCGTTCGAACGCAGCTCGAAGCACTCAGGACCGGCGGAATGTCCGGTCAACCATCCCGGTCCTATGTGGGGCGATGGTTTTGTCCATGTTGCGGTGAACAGACCGACGATAGCGTTTGTCTGGGCTGCGGCGTTGTGATTACTGCCAGGTTAGCCCGTGAGCTCATAGAGCTCAATCCACACGTTTCTCCGCAAATGCCGACGTGACTGTCCGCAACCGAGAATGGGGCGGGCCGCTCCGGGTCGATCGCTGCCGAACGACGAATTCGCCATTGAGTGTGCCGGAACTCACCAGCCGCCGTTGCGCCAGATGAGTCTCACTTGACTTTCGCACCTCAAAAAATCGACCTCCCCGAATAAGTCGTCAACCACTCCAACGCCAGCGTCCCCGCCAACGAGTTCCCATTAGCATCGAGCCCCGGCGCCCACACACAAACCGCCATTTCCCCGGGCAGCACCGCCACGATCCCGCCGCCGACACCACTCTTCGCCGGCAACCCGACGCGATACACAAAATCCCCCGCCGCATCGTAAGTGCCGCAGGTCAGCATCAACGCCGACAGCCGCTTGGCGGAACTCGAATCCACAATCCGCTCGCCGGTCACCGGCGCGACCCCGCCATTCGCGAGAAACAGCGCGGCGCTTGCCAGCTCGACACAGTTCATCGTGATCGCGCACTGTCGGCAATACGCATCGATCACCGTGTCGGGCGGCATCTGCATGTTGCCGAAGCTCGCCATGAAGTGCGCCATCGCGCGGTTGCGCTCCGCGTGCTGCAGTTCCGACTGCGCGACGCGCGAATCGTAGTCGATGTCGTTCGCGCCGATCAGCCGCCGCACGAATTCGACGAGCGCCGTCTCGGCCTTCACGAAACGCCGGCACAGCACGTCGGTGACAACCAGCGCCCCCGCATTGATGAACGGGTTGCGCGGCTTGCCGCGCTCGCTCTCGAGCTGGACCAGCGAGTTGAACGCGTTGCCGGACGGCTCGCGGCCGACCCGTTCCCACAGGTCGTCGCCCAGCAGCTGGAACGCGAGCGTGCACGCGAACAGCTTCGAGATGCTCTGGATCGAGAAGCGCTCGTGCGCGTCGCCGACCGTGCAAACGTTTCCATCGAGTGTGACGACGGCCATCCCGAACTTGTCGGCGGGCACTTTCGCGAGCTCGGGAATGTAATCGGCGACCCGTCCCTGGCCAATCCAGGGGGCGAGTTCGGTGTGGATGCGTTCGAGGATCGTTTGGTAATTCATCAAGTCAGGCGGGCAGCGCATGGCCCGGATTCAGGCGAGCCCGTATGGAACCGTCCCGGCGCCGATTCGTCAAGTTCGGCCGATATCGTTCCCTTATTTTCAAGACCGCTAAACAGGCAATCGGCTGTCGCAGTATCATGCGGTACGTTTCGGCCACTGGCCGGCGTCCGGCACCGGCCGGCGCCGCCGCGGCTTTCCCGATGAACCGACCGCTGCCCATGTCTTTTCGTATCCTGCTCGTCGAAGACGACACCCGCCTGTCCACGCTGATCGCCGGCTACCTGCGCAAGAACGACTATGAAGTCGACACTGTGCTGCATGGTGACGCCGCGGTGCCGGCGATCCTGTCCATTCGTCCCGATCTCGTCATTCTCGACGTGAACCTGCCGGGCAAGGACGGCTTCGAAATCTGCCGGGAGGCGCGCAAGCAGTACGACGGCGTGATCATCATGGTGACGGCCCGCGACGAGCCGTTCGACGAACTGCTCGGCCTGGAATTCGGCGCGGACGACTACGTGCACAAGCCGGTCGAGCCGCGCATCCTGCTCGCGCGGATCAAGGCCCAGCTGCGCCGTGCGCCCGCGCGCGCGCCCGAGAGCAGCGCGCCGCAGCCCGAACGCTACGCGTTCGGCAAGTTCTCGATCGACCGCACCGACCGCTCCGTCGTGCTGCCCGACGGCAGCACGCCCGACCTGACGTCGGCCGAATTCGACCTGCTGTGGGCGCTCGTGTGCCATGCGGGCGAAGTCGTCAGCCGCGACGACCTGATGCTGCAGTTGCGTGGCGTCGAGTTCGACGGCCTCGACCGCACGATCGACGGGCGCATCTCGAAGCTGCGCCGCAAGCTGCGCGATGACGCGAGCAACCCGCAGCGGATCAAGACGATCCGCAGCAAGGGTTATCAATTCAGCAAGCACGCGTGGGAATGACGCGGCCTTCGGGCGACGCCGTCACGTTCCGCGCGGGCATTCCCCCTGCCGGCCGGGAGCCGAGATGATCCGACGAACCCGTTCGCACCCCGATGCACCGCCGCTGCCGACGCTGCGCTACGTCAAATGGCGCTGGCTGCATTTCCGCCGCGCGTGGACCGATACGCGCGCCGACCGCATTCCGAGCTGGTCGCGCCTTTACGTGCGCACCTACCTGCATCTGCTCGGCCTCGTGCTGCTGACCGCGCTCGTGCCGGCGCTCGCGCTGTGTGTCGAATTGTCGCCGCAGGTCGTGTGGCATGCGTTCGATTCGCTGCCCGGCGACATCTGGATCGTGCTCGCGTTCGTGTTCGCCGCACCCGCGCTCGCGGCGTACCGGTGGATGCGGCCGGTGTGGTCGGATCTCGTGATGGTGCGCGAGCGCGCGATCGACTTCACGGGCGGCCGCTTCAACACGCGCGCGCGCGAATCGCACAGCGTGATCATCGGCCCGCTCGCACGGACGCTGAATGCGCTCGCGATGCGGATGGAACGCCTGATCGCCGCGCAGCGCGACCTCACGAACGGCATCTCGCACGAGCTGCGCACGCCGCTCGCACGTGTGCGTTTCGCGCTCGAAATGCTGCGCGAGCCAAGTTCCGCGGCCGAATACCAGAGCGCGCTCGAGAGCATCGCGCAGGACGTGACCGAGCTCGAGGAACTGATCGACATGAGCCTGACGTTCGCGCGGCTCGAATACAGTTCGCTGCAGTCGAATCTCGAGATGACGGCCCCCGTCGCGTGGTTCGAACACCAGGTCAACGATGCGCAGCTGCTGTATCCGGAACGCGCGATCGAGTCGCGTATCGCGATCGCGTCGGACCTGCGGGTGAAGATGGACCGGCGGCTGATGTCGTACGCGATGCGCAACCTGCTGCGCAACGCGAGCAAGTACGCGAGGTCGCGGATCGTCGTCGGGATCTCGCTCGTGCACGGCAACATCGGGATCTTCGTCGAGGACGACGGCCCCGGCGTGCCGGAGAGCGAGCGCGAGCGGATCTTCGACGCGTTCGTGCGCCTCGACCGCCGCACCGGCGGTTATGGCCTCGGCCTGTCGATCACGCGGCAGGTGCTCCACGCGCACAACGGCCGGATCGCGGTCGTCGACCCGATGGAACTCGGCGGCGCACGCTTCGAGATCAGCTGGCCGGTCTGACGATCCGCAACACGAATCCCGGGGCCCCGGGCCTCGACAGCAACCCCGCACGACCCCACGACCCCACGACAGCCGCGCGCGCCGGATTCGAGCGCGTCGCCGGGTTGTCCCGCCGTTCCTTTCCCGTCCCGATGTCTGCCCGCACCGCCACCGCATGACGATTCGTTTGCCGCACGTGCGCGCTTTGCATTACGATTGCAATTGCAACTGTGTGGGCGGGCCGATCCGTGTCAGTGGAGGCGGGCGGCCCGCGACGCAGCCGTGAAGCCGGGGCAGCCACGGTGGCCGCTCCGTTGTTCATGCATTCCTGTCAGGGTCATACGTCATGCGGCTTTTGAATATCGTGTCTTCTCCCCGCGGCGCGAGGTCGGCGTCGATCGCGGTCGCCAATGCCTTTGTCGATGCGTTCCGGGAAACGGGCGCATCGATCGACGTCGATACGCTGAATGTCTGGGAAGAAGACTTGCCGGACTTCGGCAGCGACGCGATCGGCGCGAAGTACAAAGGCGTCGCCAACGCGCCGATGGACGACGCGGAACAGTCGGTCTGGCGGCGCATCCAGGCGCTCGTGAAGCGCTTTCAGGAAGCGGACCGGATCGTCGTGGGCGTGCCGATGTGGAATTTCGGCTATCCGTACAAGCTCAAGCAGCTGATCGATCTCGTCAGCCAGCGGAACATGCTGTTCACGTTCGACGGCAAGGCCTACGGTCCGCTGCTGGAGATTCCGCGCGCGCTGGTCATCCATGTTCGCGGACAGAGCCGGGAGACGGGCGCCGGTGCCGACAATCCGGGGTTCCGGCATCAGGCCGACTACATCGAATTCTGGTTGAAGTTCATCGGCGTGAGCGAGGTCAGGAGCCTGACCGTCGAACACACGTGGGGGGCGCGGGCGAGCGACAGCATCGAACAGGCGCAGGCCCGGGCGGTCGCGATGGCCGCGGCGTTCTGATCCGGGCGAGTCGCGCGAAGGCGTGGCGGATGCCGCCGAGGCGGCACCCGCGCACGCTCAGTACGTGCGGCCGAGCTGCAGGTAGAAGTTGCGCCGGCCGCCGGGTGCGAGCGCCACGCCGAGGTAGACCGGCCCGAACGCGGTCGACAGGCTCGTGAAGAACGTATAGCTCTGCTTGAGCGCGCCGCCGCCGATCTGCTGCCCGCTCGACCAGACGTTGCCGACTTCCGCGCTGGCGCCCACCGACAGCGCCTTGATCGGCGATGCGTTGAACGTCATCAGCTGGTTCATGTAGGTCACCTGCGCATACGCGAGCTCGTTGCCGTTCAGCTGGTCGGCCGCATACGCGGACAGATGCTGGAAGCCGCCGAGCGTGAAGTTGAACGCGTTGATCAGGTTGGTGCCGCCGATGCTCTTGCCGCCTTCGATCGTCGCGCTGACGCTGTGGCTGCCGAACTGCTGCGCCACCATCGCCTTGCCGTAGATCTCGGTGTAGGGCGCGTTGTTGATGCTGTCGTCGAATTCGCTCGCCGAGCCCCCGTTGCGCGACACCAGCGAGCGCTCGATGCGGAACTCGGTGAAATAGCCCTTGCGCGGGAACAGCGGATCGTCGAGCTGGTCGATGACGAGCCGCGCGCGCGCGATCAGCGCCTGCGACGTGAAGCTCGGCCACAGCAGCGTCTGGCCGCTGCCGTCGTCGAACGGCAGGTTGTAGGTCGGCGAGCCGTGCCCGGTCACGTACCCGACGCCGATCCGGAAATCGCCGAGCCGCGCGATCGGCAGGCCGAAATCGAGCCCGGCGCGCGCGGTCTGCATCAGGTACTGCGTGATCTTCACGTCGCCGGAGTCGTCGTACAGGTTCGCGTAGCGGCGCTGGTATTCCGCGTAGGGCGACAGATAGACGCCGTAGGCCATCGACAGCGGCTGGCGGAACTCGACGCGCGCCGATTGCAGGTCGCTGCCGATCGTCGTGTCCGCGCGGAATTCGAGCCCCGATTCGGTGAGCCACGGGCGCCGGTAGCCGACATGCAGGCGGAAGCCGCCCTCGTCGGTCGAGCTGCTCGACATGCCGAGCCCGAACAGCAGGAAATTCGGACCCCAGTATTTCTCGCGGGCGTCGATCTCGAGCACGTTCTCGTCACCGTGGCTCACGATCTGCTGCGTGACGCTCTCGAAGTTGCCGCCCGTCGTGAGGCCGAGCAGATCCTGGCTGACGGTGTTCGGATCGTAGGTGTCGCCGGGCTTCACGTGCAGCGCGTTGCTGACGACCCGCTTCGGCACGCCGCCGGAGGTCTTGATCTCGATGCGCGTGATCCGGATCGGCGGCGGCAGCGGTTGCGCGTGCGCGGAGCGGTACGCCGCATATTGTTCCGGCGTGAGCGCGAAGCGCTGCAGCCTCGGCAGCGCCGCGGTCGCGGCGGCCGCACCGGCGGCGATCGCCTGCTTCGCGTTCTGGAAATCGGTGAACGCGAGCGAGCCGAGGTCCGGCGTGAGCAGCACGTCCTGCGCGTCGAGCTGCTTGCGCTGGGCGGTCACGTTCTGGCGGATCAGGATGCCGACCATCTGCTGCATCACGTCGGCGGGCGACGCGAGCGCGTCGAGCGGGCGCAGTTGCGAGCCGATGTCGACCGCGATCACGACGTTCGCGCCCATCTGCCGCGCGGTGTCGACGGGCAGGTTGCTGACGAGCCCGCCGTCCACCAGCGCGCGCCCGTTGATCTCGGCCGGCGCGAACAGGCCCGGCATGGCCATGCTCGCGCGGATCGCGAGCGGCAGCGAGCCGTGGTCGAGCACCACCATCTGGCCCGTCTGCAGGTCGGTCGCGACCGCGCGGTACGGGATCGGCAGCCGGTCGAACGGCTGGTTGGTCGGCACGGCGGCCGTCCAGTTCGCGAGCAGCGCCTGCAGCCGGTTGCCCTGCACGAGGCCGACCGGCGCCTTCACGCCTTTCTTGCCGAAACCGAGCGTCAGCCCGTTGATGTACAGGCGTTCGTCCTCCCGGCTGGTTTGCGGCAGATCCGCGCGGTCCGTCACGTCGAACGCGATGTCCGCGAGGTTGACCTCCGAGAGCCGCTTCTGCATCTCGCCGGCGGCCATGCCGCTCGCATACAGCCCGCCGACCACGGCACCCATGCTGGTGCCCGCGATGCAGTCGATCGGGATGCGGTTGTCCTCCAGCACCTTCAGGACCCCGAGGTGTGCGTAGCCGCGCGCGCCGCCGCCGGACAGCACGAGGCCGATCGACGGGCGGCCGGCCGGGCCGCCGTCGGCGTCGCAGGTGTGCCCGGATGCGGCGGGCGTGGCAGCCGGCGCGCTGGCGGCGGTGGCCTGGGCGGCGGCGGATTCGGGGGCCGGCAGCGGTTGCGCGGCGACCGTGCAGCACCAGAAGGCGACGAGCGTCGTGCAAAGCGGGCGCACCCGCGCCCAGCGGAAGGAAACGGTCGCTGTCATGGAGGAAATACCTGGCGTGATCGGGCGTCTGAGGCCTGCCGGGAGCAGGCAAGACCGAGAGATTACCGTGTTTTACAGACGCAATGCGAGAGGCTGTGGCGTAGCCGGATGTGTCCGGAACGGCACATTTGACAATTGCGTCGCGAAAAAATCATCGGAATTGCCTAAAGTATCGGAACGATTTGCCGCTAAGTCCGTGATGGAGCGGCATGGCCGCGCCACGGAAATGCGGCGCGGCTGCCCCGCGTCCGTTCGATTACAAGGGTTTGATATGTCGACACCGCTGTTCGGAAAGTTGTTTGCGCAACCCGTTGCGATCGACCCTGGAACGGCAAGTACGCGGATTTATACGCACGAACGCGGCGTGGTGCTGAACCAGCCGTCGGTCGTCTGCTTCCGCAAGGCCGGCGCGACCGACGCACGGCCGACGCTCGAGGCCGTCGGCGAGCTCGCGAAGGCGCTGCTCGGCCGCGAACCCGGGCATCTCGAAGCCGTGCGGCCGATGCAGCACGGCGTGATCGCCGACGCGCACGCGGCCGAGCAGATGATCCGCAGTTTCATCGACATGTCGCGCACGCGGTCGCGTTTCGGCCGCCGCGTCGAGGTCACGCTGTGCGTGCCGTCCGATGCGACGGCCGTCGAGCGCCGCGCGCTTCGCGAGGCCGCGTTCGCGGCGGGTGTATCGGAGGTCGAACTGATCGAGGAATCGCTGGCGGCCGGGCTCGGCGCGGGCCTGCCGGTGACCGAGCCGGTCGGCTCGATGGTCGTCGACATCGGCGGCGGGACGACGGAAGTCGCGGTGATCGCGCTCGGCGGCATCGTCTACCGCGAGGCGATCCGCGTCGGCGGCAACCAGTTCGACGCGGCGATCGTCAATCATGTCCGCAACCTGTATGGCGTGCTGCTCGGCGAGCAGACGGCCGAGCACGTGAAGCAGTCGATCGGCTCGGCCACCAGCGCGGTGCCGCGCAGGTCGACGCGCGCGGTCGGGCGCAGTGTCGGCGACGGCCTGCCGCGCTCGATCGAGCTGTCCAACCACGACGTGGCGGACGCGCTGGTCGCGCCGCTCAAGCAGGTGATCGGCGCGGTGAAGTCGGTGCTGGAGAACGCGCCGGCCGAGCTCGTGACCGATATCGCGAATCGCGGCGTGGTGCTGACGGGCGGCGGCGCGCTGCTCGCGGATCTCGAGCGCCTGCTGTACGACGAGACGGGCCTCGTCGCCCGGATCGCCGACGAGCCGGCCACCTGCGCGGTGCGCGGCGCCGGCGAGGCGATGGGGCGGCTCGCGATGTGCCCGGTCGACTGATTCGGGCTGGGCCGGGCATCGCGGCACGGTTATTGACGTTCCTTCGATCTCCGTAAATTTCCGGAGACTTTCCCTTTCCAGTTGCCTGCCCGCTTCGCCGGGCACGCTGCTCCGGTCGACTTGCCGGAAGGCCGGCCATCGTCCGGCATCGGTCCGCCGCGTGGACACCCGAACGCGCACCGTGCTAGCGTTACGCGCCCGCGCGGGGCCGGGCACGCCGAAATGCCCGGCGAGCCCGGCGAGCCCGATGACCTGAGAGACCCAAAACCTTGAAAAACCGTAACAAACGGGGCTTCTTCGCCCGAACGGGCCGCCTGCTGGCCATCGTTGCCTGCCTGTGGATCGTCGCAGCCGTTGCGCTCGTCGCGCACGGGCTGCGGATGCCGAGCAAGCCGGCCGACGTTGCCGTGATCTTCGGCAACGCGCTCGACGCGACCGGCGCGCCGAAGCCCGTACTCGCCGCCAGGCTCGATGTCGGCGTGCGCTGCTACCGCACGGGGCAGTGCCCGGCGTTCCTGGTCAGCGGCGCGATCGACGGCCCCGGGCTGAACGAGGCGACCGCGATGCGCGACTATCTGGTGGCGCGCGGCGTGCCGGCCGACCGGATCGCGGTGGACGACCAGGGCGACAACACGCTCGCGACGGCGCAGCACACGCTCGCTTACCTGCAGGCGCACCGTGTGTCGCGCGTGCTGATCGTCAGCCAGTTCTACCACCTCGCGCGGGCGCGGCTCGCGTTCGAGCGTGTCGGCATCGCGCGGGCGAACATCTCCGCCGCGTACCCGGCCCGTTTCCAGTTGCGCGACATCTATTCGAGCTGGCGCGAAGTGCCGGCCTACGCGGTGTATGCGGTGCGGTTGTGGGTCAACCCCGATGCGCGGCCCGTCTCGTTCCGGCCGATGCTTTATCTGATACGGCTGTTTTCGTCACGCGGTGCGGATTTTCCGATCGACGCGTGACGAACATCGACTAACCCTGGACATCCCGGACGTTTCGTCTGACGAATAACGTCGGGCGGATTATCGTGTGTCGATACTTCCCGCGCATGTGGATATTGCGTTGCAAAAAAATTCGACCGTGATAATCGCGTGGATATCCGTGTTTTCACGGATGCGTTATTTTCGATGCTGTAAATAAATATCCGGGAAATTGACAAAAAAGGAATGCCGATTTACCTGTCTGACGCGTCCCGATAAGTAAAAAATGCGTGCCCGCCGGACCTCGATCAAATGGGGAAAAGATCGACTGGAAAAGCCTGTTTTTTTGATATAGCCTTGTCTGACAAAAGCAGGGCGGTAATCAAATCAACCAGAAAATCGCTGCAGAAAAACAGGGGCCATCGACATGTCATTCGACTAGTTTCACGCCTGCCTTCCCGGGCCAATTAAAGATACGTCCATGAATTAACCGACGTCGCATCGCGACAGGCGGCGTGGATGCTTTTGTCCGCGATTTTCTGCTGCCGGCCGTTCGATTTCACGGTAATACCAATTCCAATAACGAGGGAAAGCATGAATCTTGCGCGTTCGAAAAAAGCCGGCGAACCGTTTCCGAGATTGCTGTTGCCGACGGGCGTTTTCCTGGCGTTGTCCGGCGCCGGTATCGTGCCCGCCCAGGCGACCTGCAGCACGGCGGGCACGACGGTGACCTGCTCCGGGGTCGCCAACCCGCTTGCGCCGAGCTATGCGAACAGCGCGAACAACATCCATGCCACCGTCAATCCCGGTGCGAGCGTCGGCGTGCTGCTCGGCGTCGGCGGGTCCGCGATGTCGCTGACCGGCAACAACACCACGCTGACCAACAACGGCACGATCGACCCGTCCGCGCTCGGCTCCGGGCTCGGCGTGCTGTCGAGCGGTGCGGTGATCGGCAATGCATCGGCGAGCATCGGCACCAGCGTCACCAACAACGGCACGATGAACGGCTCGACCGGCGTGGCGATCAGCGGCGTGACGGGCATGGCGCTGTCGGTCCAGAACGGCACGGGCGGTACGTCGACGATCAACAACACCGGCACGATCGGCTCGAACCCGCTGGTCGGCGCGACCCTCGTCGGCGCGGATGCGCCCGTGGTGGCTGCGTACGGCGGCGCCGCGGTCAACATGACGAACAGCGGGACGATCAACGGTCGCGTATCGCTCGGCTCGAACGGCACGCCCGGCCAGGGCAATACGTTTACCAACTCGGGCACGATCAACGGCGGCGTGTCGATGGGCGCGAACAGCACCAACACGTTCAATGCCGTGACGGGTTCGTCGGTCAACACGGCGGGCGGCACCGGCGGCGGATTCAACATCACGATCGGCCCGAACACGATCAACGTGGCGGCGACGGGAACGGTCGACGGCGGCGCGGGCGGCAACAACACGCTCAACCTGCAGCAGGGCACAAGCGCGAACGGCACGATCGCGGTCAACAACTACGTCAACTTCAATCACGTCGACGTCCAGAGCGGCAACTGGACGATCAACGGCGCGTCGACCGCGCAGGACACGACGCTGGCGGGCGGCGTCGCGATCATCGGCGACAACGCGTCGCTCGGCACCGGTAACGTCACGGCCAACGGCGGCGCGCTGCAGGCGGGTGCCGCCGGGCTCAACGTCGCCAACACCGTGACCCTCGGCGCGGGCGGGCTGACGGTGCAGGGCGCGACCGGGCTCACGCTGTCGGGCGCGGTGACGGGCGGCGGCGCGCTGACGAAGAACGACGGCGGCACGCTGACGTTGAACGGCGCGAACAGCTATACGGGCGGCACGAACCTGAACGGCGGCGGCATCGTCGTCGGCAACAACGGGGCGCTCGGCAGCGGTGCGCTGAACGTCAACGCCGCGGCCTCGCTCGACTCGAGTGCGAACACGACGCTCGGCAACAACGTCAATCTCGCCAACAGCAGCACGCTGACGGTCGGCGGCAGCAACAATCTCGGGCTGGCCGGCACCATCAGCGGCAACGGCGGCATCGTGAAGAACGGCGCGGCGACCACGACACTGACGGGCGCGAACACCTACACGGGCGGCACGACGATCAATGCCGGCACGCTCGCGGTGGGCGCGGGCGGCAGCCTGGCGGCGACCGGTGCGGTGAACCTGGCGAACGCGGGTGCGACGCTCGACCTGAGCGCCGCGACGAGCGCTCAGGCGATCGGCGCGCTGGCGGGCTCGGCCGGTACCAGCGTGAACCTCGGCGGCAATTCGCTGACGCTGAACGGCACCACCAATGCGACGTATGCCGGCTCGATCGGCGGCGCGGGCGGCATCACGCTCTCCGGCAGCGGCACGCAGACGCTGACGGGCACGAACGTGTACTCGGGCGGCACGAACCTGAACGGCGGCAACCTCGCGGTCGGCAGCAATACGGCGCTCGGCATCGGCGCGGTGAACGTCAACGGCTCGTCGTCGCTCGACGCGACCGCCAACGTATCGCTCGCGAACAATGTCAACGTCGCCACCGGCACGACGCTGACGCTCGTCGGCAGCGCCGATGTCGGCCTGAACGGCACGGTCTCGGGCGGCGGCGGTCTCGTGAAGAACGGCGCGGCGACCGTGACGCTGTCCGGCGCGAACAACTACGCCGGCGGCACGACGCTGAATGCCGGCGGCCTGGTGCTCGGCAACAACTCGGCACTCGGCACGGGCGCGTTGACCGTCGGCGGCGCGGCGACGCTCGATACGAGCGCGAACCTGTCGGTCAACAACGCCGTCAACCTTGCCACCAGTTCGACGCTGACACTGGGCGGCAGCCATGCGCTCACGCTGAGCGGCGGCATTTCCGGCGCGGGCGCCCTCGTGAAGGACGGCGCGGCGACCACGACGTTGACGGGGACGAACACCTACACCGGCGGCACGACGATCAATGCCGGCACGCTCGCGGTGGGTGCGGGCGGCAGCCTGGCGGCGACCGGCGCGGTGAACCTGGCCAACGCGGGTGCAGCGCTCGACCTGAGCGCCGCGACGAGCGCGCAGACGATCGGCGGGCTGTCGGGAGTGGCCGGGACGAACGTCAACATGGGCGGCAACGGGCTGACGCTGGGCGGGACGGCCAGCGGCACGTTCAGCGGCGCGATCGGCGGCACGGGCAGCCTGACGCTGGCCGGCACCGGCACGCAGACGCTGAACGGCGCGAGCACCTACTCGGGCGGCACGAACCTGAACGGCGGCAGCAGCGTCGTGCTCGGCAACAATGCGGCGCTCGGCACCGGCACGCTGAACGTCGGCGGCGCGGCGACGCTCGACACGAACACGAGCCTGTCGGTCAACAACGCGGTCAATCTTGGCAACGGTTCGACGCTGACGCTCGGCGGCAGCAACGCGCTCACGCTGAGCGGCGGCATTGCCGGCGCGGGCGCTCTCGTGAAGAACGGCGCGGCGACCACGACACTGACGGGCGCGAACACCTATACCGGCGGCACGACGATCAACGCCGGCACGCTCGCGGTGGGCGCGGGCGGCAGCCTGGCGGCAACCGGTGCGGTGAACCTGGCCAACGCGGGTGCAGCGCTCGACCTGAGCGCCGCGACGAGCGCACAGACGATCGGCGGGCTGTCGGGAGTGGCCGGGACGAACGTCAACATGGGCGGCAACGGGCTGACGCTCGGCGGGACGGCCAGCGGCACGTTCAGCGGCGCGATCGGCGGCACGGGCAGCCTGACGCTGGCCGGCACCGGCACGCAGACGTTGAACGGCGCGAGCACCTACTCGGGCGGCACGAACCTGAACGGCGGCAGCAGCGTCGTGCTCGGCAACAACTCGGCACTCGGCACGGGCACGCTGAACGTCGGCGGTGCGGCGACGCTCGACACGAACACGAACCTGTCGGTCGACAACGCGGTCAATCTTGGCAACGGTTCGACGCTGACGCTCGGCGGCAGCAACGCGCTCACGCTGACCGGCGGCATCGCCGGCGCGGGCGGTCTCGTGAAGGACGGCGCGGCGACCACGACGTTGACGGCCGCGAACACCTACACGGGGGGCACGACGATCAACGCCGGCACGCTGGCGCTCGGTGCCGGCGGCAGCCTCGCGGCGACGGGCACGGTGAACGTGGCCGGCGCGGGCGCGGCGCTCGACCTGAGCGCCGCGACGGGTGCGCAGACGATCGGTGCACTGAGCGGCGTGGCCGGCTCGGCCGTGAATCTCGGCACGAACGGGCTGACGCTGAGCGGGACCGCCAGCGGCAACTTCGGCGGCACGATCGGCGGCACCGGCGGCCTGACCGTGGCCGGCACGGGCACGCAAACGCTGTCCGGCACGAACACCTACACGGGCGGCACGACGATCAACGGCGGCAGCACGCTGGCGCTCGGCGCGGGCGGCAGCCTCGCGGCGACCGGTACGGTGGACCTCGCCGGTGCGGGCGCGACGTTCAACCTCAGCGGCGCGTCGGGTTCGCAAACGATCGGCGCGCTGACCGGTGCGGCGAATACGAACGTGAACCTCGGCGCGAACGGGCTGACGTTGAGCGGCAACGGCAACCACGCGTTCGGCGGGACGATCGGCGGCACGGGCAGCGTGACGTTCGCGGGTGCCGGTACGCAAACGCTGACGGGTGCGAATACCTACACGGGCGGTACGACGATCAACGGCGGCAGCACGCTTGCGCTCGGCGCGAACGGCAGCCTGGCGTCGAGCGGTGCCGTGAACCTTGCCGGCGCAGGCGCGACGTTCAACCTGAGCGGCGCATCGGGCCCGCAAACGATCGGCGCGTTGAACGGCGCGGCAAATACGAACGTGGATCTTGGCGCGAACGGGCTGACGCTGAGCGGGACGGCCAGCGGCACGTTCGGCGGCGTGATCGGCGGCACGGGCAGCGTGACGTACGCGGGTACCGGCACGCAAACGCTGACCGGCGCGAATACGTACACGGGCGGCACGACGATCAACGCCGGCAGCACGCTGGCGCTCGGCGCGAACGGCAGCCTGGCGTCGGGCGGTGCCGTGAACCTTGCCGGCGCAGGCGCGACGTTCAACCTGAGCGGCGCGTCGGGTGCGCAAACGATCGGTGCATTGAACGGCGCGGCCAATACGAACGTGGATCTTGGCGCGAACGGGCTGACGCTGAGCGGCACGGCCAGCGGCACCTTCGGCGGCGTGATCGGCGGCACGGGCGGCGTGACGTTCGCGGGCACGGGTACGCAAACGCTGACGGGTGCGAACACCTACTCGGGCGGCACGACGATCAACGGCGGCAGCACGCTGGCGCTTGGCGCGAACGGCAGCCTGGCGTCGGGCGGTGCCGTGAACCTTGCCGGCGCAGGCGCGACGTTCAACCTGAGCGGCGCGTCGAGCCCGCAAACGATCGGCGCGTTGAACGGCGCGGCGAATACGAGCGTGGATCTTGGCGCGAACGGGCTGACGCTGAGCGGCACGGCCAGCGGCACGTTCGGCGGGACGATCGGCGGCACGGGCAGCGTGACGTACGCGGGTACCGGCACGCAAACGCTGACCGGCGCGAACACCTACACCGGCGGCACGACGATCAACGCCGGCAGCACGCTTGCGCTGGGCGCGAATGGCAGCCTGGCGTCGGGCGGTGCCGTGAACCTTGCCGGCGCAGGCGCGACGTTCAACCTGAGCGGCGCATCGGGTTCGCAAACGATCGGCGCGTTGAACGGCGCGGCGAATACGAACGTGGATCTTGGCGCGAACGGGCTGACGCTGAGCGGCACGGCCAGCGGTACGTTCGGCGGGACGATCGGCGGCACGGGCGGCGTGACGTACGCGGGCACCGGTACGCAGACGCTGACCGGCGCGAACACCTACACCGGCGGCACGACGATCAACGGCGGCAGCACGCTGGCGCTCGGCGCGAACGGCAGCCTCGCGTCGGGCAGCGCGGTGAGTCTCGCCGGCACGGGCGCGACGCTCAACCTCGGTGGCGCATCCGGCGCGCAGACGCTCGGCGTGCTGACCGGCGGTACCGGCACGAACGTGAATCTCGGTGCGAATACGCTGACGCTGAACGGCAGCGGCAACAACACGTTCGGCGGCGCGATCGGCGGCACGGGCAGCGTGACGTTCGCGGGCGCCGGCACGCAAACGCTGACGGGCGCGAATACGTACACCGGCGGCACGACGATCAACGGCGGCAGCACACTCGCGCTCGGCGCGGGCGGCAGCCTGGCTTCGGGCAGCGCGGTGAATCTCGCCGGCACGGGTGCGACGTTCGACGTGAGCGGCGCGTCGGGCGCACAGACGTTTGGTGCGCTGAGCGGCGCGGTCGGCACGAACGTGAACCTCGGCGGCAACGCACTGACGTTGAACGGAAGCGGCGGGACATTCGGCGGGACGATCGGCGGCACGGGCAGCGTGACGTTCGCGGGTGCCGGCACGCAAACGCTGACGGGCGCGAACACTTACACCGGCGGCACGACGATCAACGGCGGCAGCACGCTGGCGCTGGGGGCGGGCGGCAGCCTCGCGTCGGCGGGCGCGGTGAATCTCGCGGGCACGGGTGCGACGTTCGACGTAAGCGCCGCGACGGGCGCACAGACGATCGGTGCGCTGACCGGCACGGGCGGCACGAACGTGAACCTCGGCGCGAACGCGCTGACGCTGAACGGCAGCGGCAACAACACGTTCGGCGGGACGATCGGCGGCACGGGCGGCGTGACGGTTGCCGGTAGCGGCACGCAAACGCTGACGGGCGCGAACACGTACACCGGCGGCACGACGATCAACGGCGGCAGCACGCTCGCGCTGGGCGCGGGCGGCAGCCTCGCGTCGGCGGGCGCGGTGAATCTCGCGGGCACGGGTGCGACGCTCGACGTAAGCGCCGCGACGGGCGCGCAGACGATCGGCACGTTGAACGGTGCGACCGGCGCGACGATCAATCTCGGCGCCAACGCGCTGACATTGAACGGCAGCGGCAACGGCACGTTCGGCGGGACGATTGGCGGTGCGGGCGGCGTGACGATCGCCGGCACCGGTGTTCAGACGCTGACGGGCGCGAACACGTACACGGGCGGCACCACGATCGCGGCCGGCGGCGCGCTGCAACTCGGCAACGGCGGCACGTCGGGCAGCATCGCCGGCAATGTCGTCGACAACGGCGCGCTGATCGTCAATCAATCCGGCAACGTGACGATTGCAAGCGTGCTGTCCGGCGCGGGCTCGCTGACGCAGGCCGGCAGCGGGCAACTGACGTTGACGGGCACCAGCACCTTGAGCGGGCCGACCACGGTCAGCGCGGGCACGCTCGCCGTCAACGGGTCGCTCGGCCAGTCGACCGTCACCGTGCAGAACGGCGCGACGGTCACGGGCACCGGCACGATCGGCGGCCTCGTGGTGCAGGGCGGCGCGACGGCGGCCGCGTCGCAGCCGGGCGCGGCGCTGAACGTCGGCGGCAACGTCACGTTCCAGCCGGGCTCGACGTTCCAGGTCGCGGCGTCGCCGCAGCAAAGCGGCAGCCTCGCGGCAGGCGGCACGGCGACGCTGAACGGCGGCACCGTGCAGGTGCTCGCGAACCAGAGCGGCTACCAGCCGAGCACGACCTACACGATCGTGACCGCGGCGTCGGGCGTGCAGGGCGCGTTCAGCCAGGTGAATGCGAACTATGCGTTCCTGATGCCGACGCTCAGCTACGACCCGAATCACGTGTACCTGCGACTGGTCCAGAACGGCACGTCGCTGCCCGACGTCGCGACGACGCCCAACCAGCGCGCGGTCGCGGCCGCGCTCGGCGGGCTCGGCGCCGGCAATCCGCTGTACGACGCAGTCCTGACGACCGACGTGCCGACCGCACGCCGCGCATACGGGCTGCTCGACGGCGAACTGCAGGCGAGCCTGAAGAGCATGCTGCTGCTCGACAGCCGCTACGTGCGCGACGCGGTGACCGATCGCGTCCGCCAGGGCCTCGCGCCCGGATCGGGCCCGCTCGCTGCGCTGTCGTCGGGCGGTGCCGCGCTGTGCGGCGACAACACGGCCGGCGCGGTCGACCCGACGCTGTCGCCGGAACGCCGGATCGGTTCGCGCGAGGGCTGCTACGGCGGCACGCCTTATCAACCGGTGGTCTGGGGGCAGGCGTTCGGCGGCCGCAGCCGGCTCACCGGCGACGGCAACGCGTCGACGATCAACCGCAGCATGACGGGCTTCATCGCCGGTGCCGACATGGCGCTCAACGACAAGTGGCGTGCGGGCCTGGCCGCGGGCGTCACGCACAGCTCGCTCGACAACGCCCAGAGTTCGTCGGCGTCGGTGAACAGCTACTACCTGTCGCTGTACGGCGGCGCGCAGTACGGTGCGCTCGGCGTGCGCGGCGGCGCGTCGTACACGTGGTACCGGATCAACAGCGACCGCAATCCGGGCTTCGCGGGCTTCTCCGATCACGATTCGGCCGGTTACGACGCGAATTCGGCGCAGGTGTTCGGCGAAGTCGGCTACGCGCTGCCGGTCGGGCCCGTGGCGATCGAGCCGTTCGCGGGCCTCGCGTATGTGAACCTGCATACCGACGGTTATACGGAAACGGGCGGCGCGGCCGCACTGCGTGCCGGCGGCGAGACGACCCACGTCGGCTTCTCGACGCTCGGCTTGCGCGCGGCGTCGCAGCTCGGCTCGATCGGGAGCGGCACGTTCACCGCGCGCGGGACGGTCGGCTGGCGGCATGCGTTCGGCAACGTGCGGCCGTCGTCGGCGTTCACGTTCGCGAACGGCGGCACGTCGTTCCAGGTGTCAGGCGTGCCGATTGCTCGCGACAGCGCCGTGCTCGAGGCCGGCATCGACGCGAACATCACGAAGCGCCTGACGCTCGGCCTCACGTACAGTGGCCAGTATGGCAGCGGCGTGCGCGACAACGCCATCCTCGGCAACATCCTGTGGAAATTCTGATCCGCACTTGATGTGCCTGCAAGCGACGCCAGGCGGCGACGGCAACGTCGCATGGCGTCGCGCTCTTTTCGTCGCTGCGCACGTTCCCCGTTCTGTCCTATCCTGTGCGAACCACGCGGCGCGCGACGCGCGTCGCGCTCGACACAGGAGCATCGATGCCGAATCACGCCGAAGCCACGACGACCCAGGCGCCGCAGGTTGCGCCAACTGCCCCGACCCACGCGTCGGGCCCCGCCTTCATCGCGCCCGAAGCCGATCCGCAGGCACTGGCGCGCAACAACCAGTACGTGCTGAAATCCGGCAACGCGTTCGTGGTCAGCGACGCGCTCGGCGACATCGGCGGTCATGACGACGGCCTGTTCGTCGACGACATGCGCGTGCTGTCGAAGTGGCGCCTGACGTTCGGCGGCCGCGCGCCGTCGCTGCTGTCGGGCGCGACGAGCGCCGACAACGCGTCGTTCACCGCCCACCTGACGAACCGCCCGCTGCCGCCGCTCGGCGGCCACGAAACGCCCGAGGGCGTGATCCACATCGAACGGATGCGCGTGCTCGCGGGCGACGTGCTTTACGAAGCGCTGACGCTGACGAACTACGGCTCGAGCGAGGCCGAGGTGCCGCTGTCGCTGTCGTTCGCGGCCGATTTCAAGGACATGTTCGAGGTGCGCGGCACCCAGCGCCCGAAGCGCGGCACCGTGGTGGCGCCGCGCGTCGACGCGGGCGCGGTGCGCCTGCGCTATGACGGCCTCGACAGCGTCGAGCGCAACGTGACCGTGCATTTCTCGCCGGCGCCCGACGCGCTGTCGGTCGATCGTGCCGATTACACGCTGACGATTGCCGCGCAGGCATGCGTGTCGATCTACCTGACCGTCGATGCGACGCTCGGCCCGGTGCATGAGGAAGGGCCGGGATGCGGCCGCGTCGCGCTGCGCACCGCGCTCGTCGGCGTGCACCGCGAAATGCGCGCGCGGCGCGAATCGATGGCGCGCGTGAACACCGGCAATCCGCTGTTCGATGCGTGGCTCGACCGTTCGCTCGCGGATCTCGGGCTGCTCACGACGCAGCTCGACACGGGGCCGTACCCGTATGCGGGCATTCCGTGGTTCTCGACGCCGTTCGGCCGCGACGCGGTCATCACGTCGTTGCAGATGCTCTGGCTGCAGCCGTCGCTCGCGCGCGGCGTGCTGCGGTTCCTGGCCGAGCACCAGGCGCGCGAGACTTCCGCGTTCCGCGATGCGGAGCCCGGCAAGATCATGCACGAGTTCCGCCGCAGCGAGATGGCCGCGACGGGCGAGGTGCCGTTCGCGCTGTACTACGGCGGTGTCGATACGACGCCGCTGTTCATCGTGCTCGCGGGCGCGTATGTCGAACGCACCGGCGACGATGCGCTGATCGACGAACTGTGGCCCGCGCTCGAGCGCGCCGCGCAATGGGTGATCGACAAGTGCGACCGCAATCCTTATGGATTGCTCGATTACCAGCGCACGTCGGAGCGCGGCCTCGCGAACCAGGGCTGGAAGGACAGCCACGATTCGGTGTTCCATGCGGACGGCCGCTTTCCGGACGGGCCGATCGCGCTCGTCGAAGTGCAGGCGTATGCGTGCGCGGCGCTCGATGCGATGTCGATGTGCTCGTACCGGCGCGGCCACGCGGCCGACGCCACGCGTTATGCGTTGCGCGCGAAGGCGCTGCGCGAGCAGGTCGACGCGCTGTTCTGGATGCCGGAAGGCGATTTCTACGGCATCGCACTCGACGGTCATGGCGACCTGTGCCGCGTGTTCGCATCGAACGCGGGCCACCTGCTCGCGTTCGGGCTGCCCGACGCCGAGCGCGGCGCGGCGGTTGCCGGCGTGCTCGGCTCGGCGCTGTTCCAGACCGGCTGGGGCATCCGCACGCTGGCCGCCGGCCAGCCGCGCTTCAACCCGATGGCGTATCACAACGGCTCGGTGTGGCCGCACGACAATGCGCTGATCGCGCGCGGCCTCGCGCGCTACGGCGACAAGACGGCCGCGGTGAACCTGCTGCGCGCGCTGTTCGAGGCGGCGGTGAGTTTCGAGATGCGCTTGCCCGAGCTGTTCTGCGGGTTTCCGCGCCGGCGCGGCGAACCGCCGACCGCGTATCCGGTGGCCTGCCTGCCGCAAGCATGGGCGGCGGGCGCGCCGTTCATGATGCTGCAGGCCTGCCTCGGCGTGAGCATCGACGCGTCGCGTCACGAGGTGCGCGTCGAGCGTCCGACGCTGCCGGAAGGCGTCGACTGGCTGCGGATCGACGCGTTGCGCGTCGGTGAAGAAACCGTGTCGCTCACGTTCCGCCGCGTCGACGGCCAGGTCGTCGCGTCGGCGGAGCAGCCGGGCCGCGTGAAGGTGGTCGCGGTGCTGTAGCGGTGCCGCGCGAACGTTGCGCGATGTCGCGCCACGTTCGCACGACGCGGCATAGAATCGTGACATGACCCTTGAACGATGGCGGAGGTAAACGATGACGACCGACAACCGGCCCGACGACGGCGAGCACAAGCTCGAGAATCTGGAAGCGGCGGTCGACCACCTGCACAAGTCGATCGAATCGCAGAGCATCGCGGTCGGCGCGGCGAAAGGCATTCTGTTCAGCCTGATCGAAACGCTCGGCGCGCTGATCGGCGATCCCGACCTGCCCGAACACGCGCGCTCGGGTTACGAGGCGCTGCGCGACAAGGCGAGCGAACTGCGCGGCGGGCTTGACCGGCATTGATGCGCGGCTGGCGCCGGCGTTGGCCGAAAGGGTTGCGCCGGCGCTGCCCGATTCCGCAGACGAAGCACAAAACCCCGTGCGCTCAATGAGTTAGGTGGCCGATGCGCAGGATATCCACAAGCTTGCCAACACAATCTGTGGAGAACCGTCCGGCCCCGGGCCGGAGATGCGGCGCGTGCCGCGCGAAAGCGTGTGCGGTGCCACACGGTTGACCGCGCAAGGTCCTGGTATCGAATCCCCTTTTGTATCAGCGTGTTACGCGCCGCATCGGCGGGATATCCACAGGCTTGCCAACATATTCTGTGGATAACTCGCAATCGATTGCGTCGCGACAGTTGAGGATCGGGCCGCCGAGGGGCCCGCTCGAGAAGTCCGGTGCACACGGGCTGCCCGATGTCTGCGTCCGCACGCTAATTCGTGCGCGATCAACGGCTTAGGCCCCGGGTACCCAGGATATCCACATCCTTGCCAACACTTTCCGTGGACAAGCGGGGCCGTGTCATTCGGCCTGCGCCGCGGCGGCTGCTTCGGCCACGATCCAGTCGCGAAAGAGCGTCATTGCCGGCGTGAGCGGCTTCGACTTCAGCGAGGTGAGCCAGTAGCCGCCGGCGCGCACGTCGATGTCGAACGGCCGTGCGAGCAGGCCGAGCTGAAGTTCGCGTACGAACATGCATGCCGGCGCGAGCGCGACGCCCGCGCCCTGCATCGCGGCCTCGACCATCAGCCGCGACGAATCGAACACGGGCCCGTTGACCGCCCATGGCGCGAGCTGCGCGGCGTCGAACCAGCCGAGCCATTCGTCGGTGCGGTACGAGCGCAGCAGCGTTTCGTTCGCGAGATCGGCCGGTTGCGCGAGGCGTCGCGCGATGTCCGGCGCGCACAGCGCGGTGAGCGGCGCGTCGAGCAGGTGCTCGTTGCGCGTCGCCGGCCAGCTGCCTTCCCCGAAGCGGATCGCGAAGTCGAGGCCCTCGGCGGCGAGATCGACGACGTTGTTGTTGGTCCGCAGCCGCAGCTCGACGAACGGATGCGTATCGCCGAACTGCTTCAACCGTGGCATTAGCCAGCCTATGGCAAAGGTGCCGACGACGCCGAGCGACAGCACCTCGTGGAAGCGCCCGCCGTCGAACTGCTTGAGCACCGTCTCGATGCGGCTGAACGCGTCGCTCAGCACGGGCAGCAGCGCGCGCCCCTCGTCGGTGAGCCCGAGGCCGCGCGGCAGCCGCGTGAACAGCGTGCAGCCGAGCCGCTCCTCGAGCGAGCGCACCTGCTGGCTGACCGCGGCCTGGGTCACGCTCAGCTCGAGGCCGGCGCGCGTGAAGTTCAGGTGGCGCGCCGACGATTCGAACGCGCGCAGGGCATTGAGCGGAAGATGAGGGCGGAGCTTGGTCATAAGATTTTCTTTTGTCAGCGCTCAATTATCGTTGCTTGTCAGGCAACCGTAAAGTCACGATAGTGCTGTCTCGGCGGCCGGCCGTTTTCACTATCGATTCGCCTCCATTCCATCACGAGACAACCGACATGACCTACTCATCGAAACGTCGAACCCTGTTGCTGGCCGCCGCGACGGCGCCGCTCGTTCTCACCGTCACCGCGTGCGCGTCGCGGCAGGCCGCCGCGCCCGACGAGGCAAGCGCCGCCGCCGCGGCCGCTGCGGCGGCCGTGGCGCCTGCCGCCGCCGGGCAGATGCTGGCCGAGCTTGAAAGCAGCGTGGGCGGCCGCCTCGGCGTGTGCGCGATCGACGCGGCGAGCGGCCGCGTCATCGCGCATCGCGCGGACGAACGCTTCCCGTTCTGCAGCACGTTCAAGGCGATGCTGAGTGCGGCGGTGCTGGCGCAGAGCGTCGAGCGTCCGGCGTTGCTGCAACAGCGCGTGACGTATACCCGGGCCGATCTCGTCAACTATTCGCCGGTGTCGGAGAAGCATGTCGGCGAGGGCATGACGGTCGCCGCGCTGTGCGAGGCTGCGATCCAGTACAGCGACAACTCGGCCGCGAACCTGCTGATGAAGCTGCTCGGCGGCCCGTCGGCGGTGACGGCCTACGCGCGCTCGATCGGCGACGACACGTTCAGGCTCGATCGATGGGAGACCGAACTGAATACCGCGCTGCCGGGCGACCTGCGCGACACGACGACGCCGGCCGCGATGGCCGCGAGCATGCGCGTGCTGATGGTCGGCGATGCGCTGCCGGCCGCGCAGCGTGCGCAGCTCGTTGCGTGGATGCGTGGCAACAAGGTGGGCGACAAGCGGCTCCGCGCGGGCGTGCCGGCCGGGTGGACGGTCGGCGACAAGACGGGCACCGGCGACTACGGGACGACCAACGACGCGGGTGTCGTGTGGTCGCCGTCGCGTGCGCCGATCGCGGTGGCCGTGTACTACACGCAGGCGCGTGCCGATGCGCGCGCGAAGGACGACGTGATCGCGTCGGTCGCGCGCATCGTGGTTCAGGCCTTCGGTTGACGCGGGCGGTCGGTGCGCGTGTGTGATGCGATGCGCAGGCGGGCCGTGCCGCAGCCGTGACCCGCGCGATCAAACGTTGTGCGATCAACGACTTAGGTCACGCATGCTCAGGATATCCACATGCTTGCCAACAAAAATTGTGGACAAGCCCGCGCGCGGCCGCGCCCGGCGTGGCGCGGGCCGGCGTGCCACATTTGAGGCGGCGCGGACAAAGCCTTTCGGATCAAGCGCTTGGTCGCGGTATGCGCAGGCTATCCACACGCTTGCCAACACAATCTGTGGACAAGCCGGTTCGCCCGCGCGGAAGGCAGCCCGTCACGTGGCGCGACGACGTGCGAGCGGCACTTTGCCTGCCGCGTGCCGCATTTGAGGCGGCGCGGACAAAGTCTTTCGGATCAAGCGCTTGATCGCGGTATGCGCAGGCTATCCACATGCTTGCCAACAAAAATTGTGGACAAGCCCGGCAGCCGCGCTGGCGACGATCAGGGCTGCCGATCGTCGACCGTGGGCCAGCGCACGAACGCGAACACCCACAACATGACGAAGTTCAGGACCGGGACGAACATCGTCAGGATCCACCAGCCCGAATGCCCGGTGCGCCGGACGATGCGGACGTACGGATAAACGACGACGGCGACGAGCACGAGTGAGACGACCAGCTGCCACGCGGTGAAGTGTTCCATGGCCTTCCTCGGAGTGATGTGTCGGGCGGAACGTCCGGCCCGTTGAGCCGTCGCGCGAAGCCGGCGATGCACGGCCGCGTGCGGCTCGCGTGATCTTGACGCGCGGCAGGCGCGAGCGTCAAGGCGAGGGCGCTGCACGGCGGCGGCGCGTCTGTCGCGCGGGATCGTCCGCATTCGCGCATGTCCGGGCCGCACGCTGCCGCAACCGTGACGCGGCGCATGAACCGTAAGCCGATCAACGGGTTAGCGCACGCGTGCGCAGGATATCCACAAGCTTGCCAACAAAATCTGTGGGTAAGTCGCGCAGCGCATGGCCGGCACGTGTGCGCCGGCTGCGGCGTGCCTCGTCGTGGCGTCGTGATGCGAAGTGCGGCGAAGCGGTGGACGCGGCGGCCGTCACCGGGGCCTCGTCTGCATCACGCGTGCCAAAGTCCATCGGATCAAGGGTTTAGCGTTGCGGTGCGCAGGATATCCACAAGCTTGCCAACATTTTCTGTGGAGAAGTCGGGGTGCGTGCGCGACGCGCAGGACACCCGCGGATGCCACGTGTTGCCGCGATGCGTGCGGGCACTCACGCAGTGCAGATGCCGGCCACGCCGACTTTCTGGAACAGGTGCGGGCTCGCGACGGCGGACGATGGATAGGCCGACAGCTTGGCCACGAACCCGGGGTGCGTGAAGGCCGCGCGAAATGCTTCGGTCGATTCCCAGATCGCGTAGTTCAGGTAAGTCGGACTGTTGCCGAGCGCGCGATGAAGCTGGGTCGAGATGAATCCCGGTTGCTGCTTCATGAATTCGGCATCGTCCTTCCACACGGAGAGAAAGTCCGCTTCGTCGGCGGGGGCCAACGTGAACAGGTTGACGAGAACGACCGGCTCGGCGTCGATGCCGATCTGTTGCTGGATCGGAAAGGCCGGATCCATCGGCTTGAATTGAGGCATGGGAACTCCTTCGGGTGAGGGGGGCGGGCGCGATTGAGCGCTCACGTCGGTGCATCGGCGCCATGTGCGCTAGACATCGCTGACAGCACGCGGATCGCTGCGTCCAGGTCAGCCGAACTGAAGTCGCCGGCGATGTCGCGGACATGCTGTTGCCACTCCCCGACCACGGCCTGATAGGCCGCATCACCACGCGGCGTCAGCGCATACAGAGGCGAGCGCTTGTGCGCCGGATTGGGTAGCGACTGGACGAGCCCTTCGTCGGTCAGCACGTTGACCTGTTTCAGCACGGCCTGCCGCGTGATGCCCATTGCTTCGGCGATCTGCGGGATGTTCGGGGCAACCGGTGCCATCGCGATGGCACCCAGCACCTGCCAGCGCGCACTGGTCAGCCCGTGCGGGCCGGCAAAGGTGTTGCCCCATTCGATCAGCAGGCCGTTCAACCGGAATACGGACAGCGCGACGGTGGTCAACTTCGCGGATTTCGTCATGTTCGATACGCGTGATGAATTGACAACTACTTTACGTAATGGACAACTGGTTGTCAAATTGGCGAATGAGCGTCACTGAGCGTAGTCAGGCCGGTAAACTGGCAACGCGATCCGGCACCGGTAACATTTGCCGCGACGGATGGCGGGCCAACAACAAAGAACCTGGAGAGAATCAGTGAGAACCATCCGGAAAACGGTCGCCGTGCCGCTGCTGGCGATCGCATGCGGAACGCCTGCACACGCGTGCCTGCCGGCCCGATACGAGACCGCGTATTTCGGCACGGCCGAATACATGGGCGACGCACTACGCGACAAGGTAGTCGACGACATCCGCGCCAATCACTACACGATCATCGAGCCGAAAATCGGCTTGCTGTTCTACGCGATCGTCCGGAAGGGGGACGGGATCTATCTGGGCGCTGACCGGATCGCCACGGGGAGCGATTCGTTCTGGTACCTCGGGCACGGCTATTACCAACTGAACGGTCAGCTCTATTTCATGGGTGAACACGTCGGCGCGCATCCGTTCGACGGTACCGTGGTCGTCCACACCGAGGATCGCACCCGGCAAAGGCCGGACGACTATCCCAAGGGCCGCCTGTTTTGCGTCGTGAAGAAATACGCCAGCATTCTCGAAACCTCGACCGGCCTGCGGATCGAGCGGATCGTCTTCGACAACTGAGCGGGGAGCATGAGTGACCCGGGCGGCGCATTTCCGACGCAGCCCTGACAAACCCTTTCCGATCAATGGCTTGGTGCCGTTAATGAAAGGTTGTCCACAAGCTTGCCAACACAATCTGTGGAAAAGCTGCGTGTCGTGTGTCGCGCGGCGTCAGGCCGGTAGCGGAAAGCGCACCGTGACGGTCAACCCGCGCCCGCCGCGTGTCGTGCCGAGTGCGACCGTCGCGCGATGCTGTTCGGCGATCCGCTTGACGATCGACAGCCCGAGCCCGCTGCCCGACGACGTGACGGCCTGCGCGCCTTCGCCGCGATAGAAACGCTCCCACACGTCGGTGCGTTCGGCTTCCGGGATACCGGGGCCGTCGTCGGCGACTTCGAGCACGGGCGTCGTGCCGTCGAGCCGCGCGGACACGTCGACACGCGCGCCGTCGCCCGCATAACGGATCGCGTTGTCGACGAGGTTGTTCAGCAGCACGCGCAGCGTGTCGGCATTGCCCGACGTCATCACGGGCGTCGATACGATCGCGCCGAGATCGATCCGGTGCGCGTCGGCGACGCGCGTGCGGTCCGATACCACCGACCGGCACAGCGCGGCGAGATCGACGGGCGCCGACGCGGAGGCGGCCGCCTGCGCATCGGGTTCGAGGCGCGCGAGCGTCAGCAGCTGTTCGGCGAGGTGGCCGAGCCGCGTCGTGCCGGCATGGATCTGCGCGAGGATGTGCTCGCGTTCCTCGGCGGTCGACGCGCGCCGCAGCAGCTGCGACTGGATCGACAAGCCCATGATCGGCGTGCGCAATTCGTGCGCGGCATCGGCGATGAAGTGCCGTTGCAGCGTGAACGAACGGTCCAGGCGCGCGAGCAGGTCGTTGATCGCTTCGGCGAGCGGACGGACTTCGTTCGGCATCGCGCCGACGTCGACCGGCTCGAGATTGTTCGCATTCCTGCGTTTGAGGCCGGATGCGATCGTGCGCAGCGGCCGCAACCCCGCGCCGATGCCGAACCACAGGCCGATCGCGAGCAGCGGCAGCATCGAGAACACGGGCCACAGCAGGTGCACGGCGATACCCGCGATCGCTTCCCAGCGCGCATGGCGTGCCTGCGCGAGCCGGATCGTCGTGCCGCCGCGTTCGGTCACGTAGGTGCGCCACGGCTGGCCGCCGACGTCGACGCTCGCGATGCCTTTCTGCTCGGGCGGCGGCAGGGTCGAATCGCGGTCGGTCGAATACACGAGCTTGCCGTTGCGCCAGACCTGCAGCAGCACGGCGTCGGGATCGCTCGCCTCGAAACCGTGCTTGCCGCTGGCGCGGTTGCTGAACGACAGCTCGCCGTTCGGGCCGACGACGATCTGCTTCGACATGCTGCGCATCTGGTCGTCGAGCAGGTCGTCGAGCTCGCGCAGCGCGCCCCAGTAGGTGCCGGCGCTCGCGACGAGGCCGATCACGCACGCGGCCGGGAGCAGCCACATCAGCAGGCGCCGCCGCAGCGACGCGTTGCGCCAGCGCGCGATCGCGTGTTGCATGCGCGTCATGCGCCGTCACCGATCCGGTAGCCGACGCCGCGCACCGTGCGGATCATGTCGTGGCCGAGCTTCTTGCGCAGGTTGTGGATGTGCACCTGCACGGCGTTGCTCTCGATTTCCTCGCCCCAGCTGTACAGCCGCTCCTCGAACTGCTCGCGCGAAATCACCGCGCCCGGGTCGCGCATCAGCTCGTGCAGCAGCACGAACTCCTTCGGCGACAGCGTGACTTCGTCGTCGCCGAGCCAGACGAGGTGCTTGACGGGGTCGAGCCGCAGCGGGCCGATCGCGAGGGTCGTCTGCGCGCGGCCCGCGTGGCGGCGGTTGACCGCGCGGATGCGGGCGAGCAGTTCGTCGAGTTCGAACGGCTTGACGAGATAGTCGTCCGCGCCGCTGTCGAGGCCCGCGATGCGGTCGGGCACGCCGTCGCGCGCGGTGATGATGATCGCGGGCAGGTTTTCGTCGCGGCGGCGCAGCGCGGCGAGCACCGACAGGCCGTCGCGGTTCGGCAGCCCGAGATCGAGCAGCAGCAGGCCGTAGCCGGTCGCGCGCAACGCGAGCGACGCGGCGTCGCCGTCCTTCACCCAGTCGACCGCGAAGCCTTCCTGTTTGAGGCCCTGTTCGAGCCCGCTGCCGATCAGCGGATCGTCCTCGACGAGCAGTACGCGCATGGATTCGTGTCTCTTCAACGGGGCGCCATGGCGCCCGGGGTTCCCATGATAAGCGCGCGTGCCTTAGCGGGAGCTTAAACACGGGCGCGCGGCCGGCTTTCGCGCGTGCCCGGTGCGGCACCGTGCCGCTGCGGCGCGACCTTCAGGTTTGCTTAATCTTACGGTCCGTAATCTGGGGCCGTCGCGTTCAACGGAGCGCGGCGTCACATCGAAGAAGAGGACCGAGATCATGAAACACCTGACGAGAATCCTGGCGGTTGCGCTCGCCGTGCTGCCCGCCGCCGTTTACGCGGAATATACCGGGCCGTCCACGCTGACCACGACGACCGTGAAGGAGCTGCTCGCGAACGGCAAGGACGACCAGCACGTGCAGTTGCAGGGGCGCATCGTCAAGCATGTCGGCGGCGAGGATTACGAATTCGCCGATGCGACGGGCACGATCCGCGTCGAGATCGACCACAAGCTGTGGGCGGCCGGCCAGCCCGTCAGCGACCGGAACGAAGTGAAGGTGACCGGCGAATTCGAGCGCAAATGGTCGGGCAGCGTGAAGGTCGACGCCGATCACGTCGAAGTGCTGCGCTGACCGGTGCACCGGTGCATACGGGGCCGGTGATACCATGGTCGACCGGTTCCCGTTCACACCAAGATGGCCGCCAATTTCGACGAACTCGCGTCCCGGATCCGGGCGCAATTTTCCGAGCTGAGCCCGCAATTCCAGGCGGGCGCGGCCTTCCTGCTCGATCATCCCGACGAAGTCGCCACGTCGTCGATGCGCAAGGTCGCACAGCGCGCGCAGGTGCAGCCCGCGTCGCTCGTGCGGCTCGCGCAGCAATTCGGCTTCCCCGGCTGGAACGAGCTGCGCGACCTGTGCGTCGCGCGCGTGCGCACGCGCCCCGAGCCGCTCACGCAGCGGGCGCGCTCGCTCGTGCGGCCCGATGCGAAGGCGTCGCTCGCGCACGACCTGCTCGCCGCGCAACAACACAACCTGTCGGCCACCGCCGCGCAGAACGAGCACGCGCTCGCCGAAGCCGCGAAACTGATCCGCAAGGCGTCGCACGTGCATGTCGCGGGGTTTCGCTCGTGCTACCCGGTTGCGTTCGGCTTCGTGTACGGCTACCGGCTGTTCCGCCCGACCGTGTCGCTGCTCAACGGCGTCGCCGGGTCGCTCGAAATGGAGCTGCGGACGATTGCGAAGCAGAGCGTGACCGTCATCGTCAGCTTCGCGCCGTATTCGGCGGAAGCGACGCGCGTCGCGCAGGCCGCGAAGGCGCAGGGCAGCCGGATCGTCGCGATCACCGACAGCGCGGTGTCGCCGATCGCGCTGCACGCGGACGCACAACTGATCTTCACGCACGACAGCCCGTCGTTCTTCCCGTCGCTGGTGGCCGCGCACGCGATGGCCGAAGCGCTGGTCGCGCAGTTGCTGGCGCTCGAAGGCAGCGATGCGATCGCCGCGCTCGAGCGCACGGAAGCGGAGCTGCATGCGAAGGGCGCTTACGTGGTCTGACGCGGTGCGTGCGGGTTCAACCTTCCTCATTTCCGATTCAACCAGGCTCGACCGATGACGTTCACATACGAGGTGACCGACGCGGGCGACGTGAACGTTCGCAAGCAGATCGTCGCGCCGCTCGTCCGATTCAACGAAAGCCAGGCGGGCCCGAACGACTTCCGTGCGCTGGCCGTGGTCGTGACCGACGCCGAAGGCGCGGTGGTCGGCGGCTTGTGGGGCAGCACGGCCTACGGCTGGCTGCATGTCGACCTGCTCGTGGTGCCCGAAGCCGCGCGCGGCCAGGGTGCGGGCACGCGCATCATGGATCTGGCCGAGGCGGAAGCCGTCGCGCGCGGATGCCACGGCGCGTGGCTCGATACGTTCGACTTCCAGGCGCGGCCGTTCTACGAGAAACGCGGTTATGTCCGCTTCGGCGAGCTGCCGGATTATCCGGCCGGGCACACGCGCATTTTCCTGACGAAGCAGCTTGCAGGCTGAGCATCGCCGCATGGAGCGGCCCGGTTGACGAGGTCGCCGGCGGTCGCCTAGGATAGCGGCCAGCGATGCAGGTCGCTTCCGGGTCCGCGGAAAGGGTTCAACCCACCTGTCGCAGCAAATCCTGTCTTCCTCCTGTCCTTTGTGCTGGCGGTATTGCGGACCTTCGGCCATGACTGCACGAGGATTCGCATGAAAAAGCTGCCTCCCGGGGCCAATCCCGAGCATCTGAAAAAGCAGGCCAAGGCATTGTTGCGCCTGTACCGGCAGGGTGACGCCGACGCCGTCGCGCGTTTTGTCCGCTTTCTCCCCGCCGCCGCCAACCGCACGCACGACGAAGCGCTCGCGCTCGGGCTCCGGCTGCACGATGCGCAGTCGTGCATTGCGCGCGAGTACGGTTTCGCGTCATGGGCCGATCTCGGCGCGTTCGTCGAAACGCACGCGCTTGCCGGGCAACAGCGGTCGGCGTTGATCCGGCGCTGGCTCGACCTGGCGTACGGCGGCGACGTGACGGGCGGTTTCGACGCGGCCCGGCCGCGTGTCGCCGCGCAACTGCTGCTCGACCGGCCCGATCTCGTGGCGAGCGATCCGACCGTCGCATGCGCGGCCGGCGACCTCGATGCCGTGAAGGCGGCGCTGGCCGCCGATCCCGGGTGGATCGCGCGCGCCGGCGGCGTGCTGAAGCTGCCGCCGCTGGTTGCCGTCACGCATTCGCGGCTCGGGCAGATTCCCGGGTTCGCCGTCCGGCTGCGCGCCTGCGCGCGTCATCTGCTCGATGCCGGCGCCGATCCGAACCAGCGGATCGGCAACCGGTTTCCGCCGGCGTCGCTCGCGGCGCCCGACGAAGCGGGGCCGCTGTCGGCGCTGTACGGTGCCGCGGGCGTCAATCGCGATCCGGTTCTGACCGCGATGCTGCTGGAAGCCGGCGCCGACCCGAACGACGGCGAATCGCTCTATCACTCGGTCGAAAATCCGGCCTGTACGCGCCTGCTGCTCGAACACGGCGCGCGGGTGGGCGGGACGAATGCGTTGCGTCGCGCATTCGACATGCGCGAGGCGGACGCGCTCGAACTGCTGCTCGCGCATGGCGGCGACCCGAACGAGCCGCCCGGCGAGGGGCTGGCGCAGACCTGGGGCGCACCGTTGTTGCGGGCGATCGGCGTGCGCTGCTCGGCGCGCCACGTCGCCGCGCTGCTGGCGGCCGGCGCCGATCCCCGCGCGCGGACCCCGGCGGGCGTTAGTGCGTACCGGCTGGCGATGCAGACCGGGCTGTCCGAGGTCGCCGCGTTGTTGCGCGCGGCGGGCGCGGAAGAGACGCTCGACGCCGAGGACGCGTTCGTGGCGGCCTGCGCGCGCGCCGACGCCGACGATGCGCGACGCATCCAGGCACGGCATCCCGAACTGCCGGGCGCGCTGCCCGGCGAGCGGCTGCGGCTGCTGCCGGATGCCGCCGCGTGGGGCTCGGGCGACGCGGTGAAGGTCATGGTCGAACTGGGCTGGCCGATCGCGGCGCGGGGCGGCGACTGGGACGCGAGCGCGCTGAATCACGCGGTGTTTCGCGGCGATGCGGGCTTGCTGGCGTTCCTCCTCGAGCACGGCGCGAGCTGGCGTGACAGGCACGGGTTCGACAGCGATGCGCTCGGCACATTGTCCTGGGCATCCGTCAACGAACCGGAGCATGTCGGCGCCGCCGACTGGGAGGCTTGCGCGCGGGTGCTGCTCGCGCACGGTGTGCCGCAGGCCGCGCGGGACCCGTCGAATCCGGACGGCGTACTGATCGACGGTCGCGCGATGCGTTTCTCCGAAGCCGTCACCGACGTGTTGCTCGGCATCGACGGCGGGCCACCGGCGGCAAGGTAAGTGGCTATCGGCTGGCAACGGGCGGGCGGCGGTGTCGGCCCCGCTCGTTGCCGGTTGCTTGTTACCAGCTTATGGTTACCGGCAACCGGCAACCGGCAACCGGCAACCGGCTTACGGCTTACGGCTTACGGCTTACGGCTTACGGCTTACGGCTACCGGCTACCGGCTACCGGCTACCGGCTACCGGCTACCGGCGCGCAGTCGGCGCATCGGTTTTTCCCTGTCGCGCGACGACATTTCGGTGAACGCTGAAACGTCGCGTGCACGATCGGCGTAAGCTCGGCCGTCAACATCCTCCTGGAGCCCGCGATGACCCGTTCCGATCTTCAAGCCCGCCAAGCCGAAGCCTTCCGCGCACTGCATGCACGCGCCGGCGCCTTCATCATCCCGAACCCGTGGGATGCCGGTACCGCGCGCCTGCTCGCGATGGCCGGCTTCGAGGCGCTCGCGACCACGAGCGCCGGCTATGCCTTTTCGAAAGGCCGGCCCGACTATGCGATCGACCGCGGCGAGATGCTCGATCACATCGCCGAGATCGCCGCCGCGGGCGGCCTGCCCGTGAGCGCCGACCTCGAGAACGGCTTCGGCGATGCGCCCGACACGGTGGCCGAGACGATCCGGCTCGCGGCCGAGGCCGGCGCGGTCGGCGGATCGATCGAGGATGCGACGGGCCGCGCCGACGCGCCGATCTATGCGCACGAAGCGGCGGTCGAGCGCATCGCGGCGGCCGTCGACGCGGCGCGTGCGCTGCCGTTTCCGTTCACGCTGACCGCGCGCTGCGAAAACTACCTGCACGGCCGCCACGACCTCGCCGACACGATCGCGCGGCTCGTCGCCTATCGCGACGCGGGCGCCGACATGCTGTATGCGCCGGGCATCACCGATGCGGACGACATCGCGGCGGTGACGCGGGCGGTCGGCGCACCCGTGAACGTCGTGATGGGGCTGCAGGGCGGATTGCTGAGCGTCGACGCACTGGCGGCGCTCGGCGTGAAGCGCGTGAGTGTCGGCGGCGCACTGGCGCGGGCCGCGCTCGGCGCGTTCCTGCGCGCCGCGAAGGAGATGGCGCAGGACGGCACGTTTACGTTCACGCAAGCGGCCGTTCCCGGGCGCGATATCAACCGCTGGTTTGCGTCGCCGGATAATTCACCGGTTTTGTTCGATGAATGAGTGTAAATAAATCGTGGGATCGTTCCCAATCGAAAAGTTGATTGACAATAATCAATCGATTTCACGTCGGAATTAAACGTCGGTGACGACGTAAAATACATCGTCTATTCTCCGCATTTCGCCCGTTCGACCGGGTCCGGCGCGCAAGCCGCGCCGGGTCGGCGGCCGGGCACCCGCCGGGCGCGTCGATGGCGCGCATTGTTGCATTTTCCCGATCATGACATTTTTGAAAAGGGGAGTTGCCGGCAGGTTTTTTGATTGATAATCTGCGGCACGTTCGAATGAACCGCTGGTGAGCTGCCGGGAATATCGATATATAAAAATGCTGAGAGAGCGATGACGATCCGAGAAAATCAACGCGTCAGGTTTCGCGTCGGCGATGTCGTGACGCTGAAAACGGGCGGGCCGCGCATGACCGTGACCTATGCCGGGCCGGTCGTATTCGACGACGGTGACTGGCTGATCTGCCAGTGGTTCGACGAACACGGCGAATTCCGGCAGGAAATGTTCCCTCACGACACCGTGGTGCCGGAGCCGCGCGCGATTTCGGCCGGCCGTGTCCGCATGCGCATGCAGTCGTATCGCTACCGGTCGGCGGCCTGACAATCACCTGACATCGCGATGCGGCGGCACGCGGCGCCCGCGCCGCGACATTTCACGCCGGCCTGAAACATGCGGCGGTGCACGCCGCCGATACTGTCTGCATGAACCCGACCGATCCCATCGCAGCGGTTACGCACCGCGATCCCTATCCCTACTATGCGGCGCTCGTCGACGGGCCGCCGCTCGCGTTCGACGCCACGCTCGGCCTGTGGGTCGCGAGCCGCGCGGCCGCCGTGACGGCCGTGCTCGGCCATCCGGCCTGCCGCGTACGCCCGCTGGACGCGCCCGTGCCGCCCGCGTTGCGCGGCACGACGGCCGGCGCGCTGTTCGGCGAGCTGGTGCGCATGAACGACGGCGCGTTGCGGCACGACGTGCCGAAGCAGGCGCTGCGCGCGGCGTTCGCGCCGATCGACACGGCTGCGCTGCGCGACCGTGCGATGCAGCTCGCCGCGCGGCGCCTGCCGCCGCCGGGCGATGCCGGCGCGCTGAACACGTGGTGCATGACGATGCCCGTCTGCGCGGTCGCCGATCTGCTGGGCTTCGACGAGACGCAGCTCGACGCGATCGCGGCGCAGGTGGTCGACTTCGTCGCGGCGCTGTCGCCGCTGTCCGATGCCGACGCGCTGGCCCGCGCGAGCGCCGCCGCGCGACAGTTGCTCGACCGGATGACGGTGCGCGTCGCGCAGACGCATGCGCACGACGGCACGCTCGTCGCCGCCGTGCAGCAGGCGGCCCGTGCGGCGGGCTGGCAGGCAAGCGGCGCGCTGGTCGCGAACCTCGTCGGGCTGCTGTCGCAGACGTGCGAGGCGACTGCCGCCTGGCTCGGCAATGTGCTGGCGGCGTGGAACGGGGGCGCGGAAGCGGGCTTGGAAGCGAACTTGGAAGCGGGCTTAAAAGCGGGCGCAAGCGCCGCGCTTGTCGTGCCGGACGATGCCGCGCTCGACGCGTTCGTTGCCGAAGTCGGGCGTTTCGATTCCCCGGTGCAGAACACGCGCCGCTTCGTCGCATCGCGCACGACGATCGAGGGCGTGACCGTCGAAGCCGGCGACGCGATCCTCGTCGTGCTCGCCGCGGCGAACCGCGACCCGGCCGTGCATCGCGATCCGCACCGGCTGATGCCCGGCCGCGCGGCCGGGCCGAATTTCGGCTTCGGCACGGGGCCGCATGGCTGCCCGGGCGAGCGGATCGCACGGGCGGTGACAGCGGGGGCGTTCGGGGCGTGGCTGCGTGCGGGCGGCGGGCCGCGGCACGACGGGCTGGCGTGGCATTACCGCGCGTCGACCAACGTCAGGATGCCGAAGTTCGATGCGGCAGGGTGATCGGGAAAGAGGGACTTAACGGCAGCCTTGCTTTTCCGCCCATTGCTCCTGGGCGGCGACACGGCGCTGCACGCGCTCGACGAGACCGGTTGAAAAGGTCCGCATGCTGATGCCGCGACGCTTGGCGAGGATCGTCTGCGCGACATCGGTGCGCGGGTTCGGCTGGCAGGCCCAGTACAGCGTCATCAGCCAGCCGATGCCGGTCCACCCGAACAGCGCGTTGAACATCGCGACCGTCAGCTTGTCGTGCCGGCCACGCCGGTCGGCAATGACCGCCGGCAGAAAATAGATCGCGATCGCGGCCACCGAACCGGCCACTTGAATCAGGACTGCGTTCTGCATGTTGCTGCTCCATCCGAACTGCAATGGAGCCGATTGTCGCGCTTTTTCCGTTCGCGTGCAGGCCGCGCGCAGACAATTGATTGTTGCGGTTTTAATGATGATCAGCCGGCTTCGGTGTCCGCCGGCTGCATTTCGTTGCTCAGCGCGAAACCTTCGTCACGCCAGCCCGTCACGCCGCCGATCATCAGCTTGACCGGCCGGCCCAGGCGTGCGAGCTGGATCGCCGCGCGCGCGGCGCCATTGCAGTGCGGGCCCGCGCAGTAGACGACGAACAGCGTGCCGGCCGGATAGCCGGCGAGCTTGCTCTCGATGATCTTGCGGCGCGGCAGGTTGCGCGCGCCGGGCACGTGGCCGGCGGCGAACTGGTCGGGGCCGCGCACGTCGAGCAGTACGAAATCGGGCGCACCCGATGCGAGCGCGTCGTGCACGTCCCAGCAATCGGTCTCGAAGCGCAAGGACGCCTCGAAATGCGCGAGGGCGGCGGGGCTGTCGGCAGCGGGGACGTCGGTGACGTAGGACATGGTCAAGTTCTCCTGAAGGTTGCACGGAACGCAGTGGAATGAACGGCAGTATCGCGGTTCAGCGACCGTCGCGGCAGTGGCGCGATCGACAAGTTCCGGTAACATCGCGCCATGCACAATCATCTCGTCGTCGCGCTCGCCTACGATCGCCTCTGCACCTTCGAATTCGGCTGCGTGGTCGAACTGTTCGCGCTCGAACGCCCCGAGCTCGGGGTCGACTGGTATCGCTTCGCGGTCTGCGCGAGCGAGCCGGGGCCCGTGCGCGCGGCGGGCGGCATCACGGTCGCCGCGCCGTATCGGCTCGCGACGCTCGATCGCGCCGATACCATCGTGATTCCCGGCTGGCGCGATCCGGACGAACCGCCGCCGGAGCCGTTGCTGAAGAAGCTGCGGGCCGCGCATCGCCGTGGCGCGCGGCTTTGCTCGATCTGCTCGGGCGTGTTCGTGCTGGCCGCGGCCGGCGTGCTCGACGGCCTCACGGTGACGACCCACTGGCGCTATGCGGAGAAACTGCAGGCGCGTTATCCCGCGCTGCGCGTGAATCCCGATGCGCTTTACGTCGACGAAGGGCAGGTCGTCACGTCGGCCGGATCGGCGGCGGGGCTCGACATGCTGCTGCATCTCGTGCGCCGCGATCACGGCGGCGCGATCGCGAACCGGGTCGCGCAGCGCCTCGTGCTGCCGCCGCATCGCGACGGCGGCCAGGCGCAGTTCGTGCCGCGCCCGGTCGCGCCGGGCGGCACCGACCGGCTCGCGAAGCTGATCGACTGGATGCGCGCGCACGCGGCCGAGCCGCACACGCTCGCGTCGCTCGCCGCGCAGGCCGCGATGAGCACGCGCACGCTGCAGCGGCAGTTCGCGGACGCGACGGGGATGTCGCCGCTCGCATGGCTGATCCGCGAACGCGTGAACGTGGCGAAGGACATGCTCGAAGCGCATCCCGCGCTGTCGCTCGCGCAGGTGGCGGCGCGTGCAGGGTTCGGGTCGGAGGAGTCGCTGCGGCGGCATTTCCGGCGCGTCGCGGCGACGAGCCCGGCCGCGTACCGGCGCGGGATGAATCGCGGCGAACACGCGCGGGACGTTTGAGCGCGGTGCCGGTTCCTGTCGACGTTTTCCGCGGGTGACAACCGCAGTCGCGCAAGATCGTCCAGCACCGGGAGCAGCCGGCCGCCCGAGCGGCCGACGCCGGCTGCAAGTGGCGACGCCGACACGCGCCGGCCGGCGCGTGACGGCATCGCGTCGCGCACTCAGCGCGTGCTGGTATCGCGCGCCTTCTGCTTGATGCACGCGATCCGGTACACGCCATCCTCGACTTCGACACCGTGCGTGTCGTGCGTGAAGCCCGGGAAGCGCAGGTCGTACTGCTCGAGCGCCTTCAGGTAACCGAGCAGCGGGCCGTCGGCCGGCCCCGCGTTCTCGCCGGGCATCAGCAGCGGAATGCCGGGCGGATAGGGCACGACGCCCGTCGCGACGGTGCGGCCTTCCATCTCCGACAACTCCAGCATCTCGATGTCGTTGTGCACGAGATGCTCGAACGCCTCGGCCGGGCTGTAATCGGGCTTCGGCAGCGTCGAGAAGCCGCGCGACATCATCTCGGTCGTCTTCAGGTCGCTCATCGCGCTGAACATCAGGTCGCACAGGTCGCGCAGGCCGAGCTTGCCGTAGCGTTCCGGATAGTGCGCGACGAGTTCGGGCAGCGCCTGTTCGAGCGGCGCGTTCGCATCGTAGTCGCGCTTGAAATCGAGCAGCGTGTTGACGAGCGTGCCCCACTTGCCCTTCGTCACGCCGAGCGAGAACAGGAACAGGATCGTGAAGTCGGTCGTTTTCTCGACGACGATCCCGTGCCGGTCGAGATACGCGGTGACGACCGATGCCGGAATGCCGACCGGCATCAGGCCGCCGTGCGATGCGACGCCCGGCGTGACGATCGACACCTTGATCGGGTCGAGCATGCAGTAGTCGTCCTCGATATCGCCGAAGCCGTGCCACGTGTCGCCCGGATGCAGTACCCAGCACGACGGGTCGGTGGCGAGCAGCGTCTCGTCCGCTTCGTGGAAGCGCACGCGGCGGCCCGTCTTGCGATCGACGACGTTGTCGGGCTGCCAGCCGTTGAAGAACCAGTCGTTGTTCTCCGCGCATTCCGCATGCAGGCGCGCAAGCATCTGGCGGAACGCGACGGCCTCGCGGATCGCGTCGGTCGTCAGCGCCTCGCCGCCGGGGCCGTCCATCATCGCGGCGCTCACGTCGTTCGACGCGATGATCGCGTAGTTCGGCGACGTCGACGCATGCATCATGTACGCCTCGTTGAAGCGCGCATGCTCGATCGGGTTGCGGCCGTTGCGGACGTGGATGAACGACGCCTGCGACAGCGCCGCGAGCAGCTTGTGCGTCGATTGCGTCGCGAACACCGTCGGCTTGCTCGCGTCGTGCTGCGACGGATCGCCGTGCATCGCGTGACGGTCGCGGTAGATCGGGTTGAAGCGCGCGTAGCCGTACCACGCCTCGTCGAAATGCAGTCGGTCGACGCTCTGCCCGAGCAGTTCCTCGACGCGCGCGACGTTGTAGCAGAGGCCGTCGTACGTCGAGTTCGTGATCAGCGCATGCACGGGCGTCGGGTCGATGCCGTCGCGGCCGCGCACGAGCGGGTTCGCGTCGATCGCGAGCCGCACGGCGGCGGCCGTCAGCCGTTCCGGCATGATCGGCCCGATGATCCCGTAATGGTTGCGCGACGGAATCAGGTAGGTCGGAATCGCGCCGGACATCGTCATCGCGTGCTCGGCCGATTTGTGGCAATTGCGGTCGCACAGCGCGACCTGGTTGCGCGTGACGCTCGCCATCAGGATCACGCGGTTCGACATCGATGAGCCGTTCGTCACGTGATACGTGCGGTGCGCGCCGAACACGCGCGCCGCGTAGCGTTCGCTTTCGCCGATCGGGCCGGAGTGGTCGAGCAGCGAGCCGAGTTCGCCGACCGAGATCGACAGGTCCGAGCGGAACAGCGCCTCGCCGAAGAATTCGAAGTACGCGCGGCCGACCGGCGATTTCAGGAACGCGGTGCCGCCGGTGTGACCGGGTGTGTGCCACGAGTATTCGTACACGCGCGAGAATTTCGCGAGCGCGCGGAACATCGGCGGCAGCACGGTCTCGCGGTAGCGTTCGATCGCGGCGACGATCCGCCCGCCGATGAACGCGGTGGTGTCCTCCAGCATCCAGATGAAGTCGTCGGCCTTGCGCATCGCGTCGACGGGAATCGCGGAGGCGCTCGCACGGCTCGCGAGCAGGAACACGGGCACGGTCGCGTTGCGCGCGCGCATTGCGTCGAGCACGGCTTGCGCGGGCGCGTGGCCGGCGTCGTTGCCGAGTTCCCAGTTGAGCAGCAGGCACTGGATCGCCGGATCGGCGGCGACGACCGCGCAGGCGTCGTCGGCGGACGTCGCGATCACGACGTCGACGAGCCGGGTGCGCAGCTCCTCGGCAAGCGCCGTCGCGGCGCGCCCGGTGGCCGTGCGTTCGTCGATGTCGTGCTGCACGAGCAGCGCCTTCATGCCGAGGCGGCGGAAGGCCGGTTGGGTCAAGGATGCGGTCATGTCATTCCCCCGTTTGCTGGGTTGCCTGGACGCTCGCGGCAACGGCCGGCGAGCGCGCGTGAAGGGTGTCGGCTTGGTGACGGCCCACGGAAATCCAGAAGGTCGCGGCGAGCGCGGCGATGGTCACGCCGAGCGCGAGATAGCGCACCCAGCGCGGCGAGCGGCCGCCCGGATGGACATGGGTTTCCTCGATCTCGCGCTGGCGGTTGATCGACAGCTCGTAGAAGACGATCGTCGCGATGACGAAGATCAGCGACCAGCGCGTCTGCTGGCCGTCGGAGCCGACCATCGCCCACAGCGCGTAGACGGCGCCGATCAGGCCGACGATCGTGTAGAACGTGAACTGGTGCGACGGCATCTTGCCGTAGCCGAGCACCTTGATCGCGATGCACGAATAGATGTACGGCAGCAGCGTCATGATCACGGCGATCGACGCGATCTTGCCGAACTGCTCGCTGGCGCTCGGCGACATCGTCGCGAGCACCTGCACCGACATGATCAGCGCGACGATCGCGAGGCCGGCCGACGGCACGTTCTTCGAGTTGACGCGCGCGAACACGCTGGCGAACAGGCCGTCGTCGGCCGCGGCCTTCGCGGTCTGGCCGACCAGCAGCGTCCAGCCCGCGAGCGAGCCGAGGCAGCCGAGCGCCGCGCACAGCGCGACCGCGTTCGCGGCCGTATTGCCGAGCGCGAGGCGCGCGGCATCCGCGAACGGCGCGCTCGATGCGAGCAGCGCCTTGTTCGGGATCATCCCCATGATCACGGTCGAGCTGAGCACGTAGCAGACGGCCGCGAGCACCACGCCGCCGACGGTCGCGATCGGCACGTTGCGCGACGGATTCTCGACGACGCCGGCCGATACCGACGCGCTTTCCACGCCGATGAACGCCCACAGCGTGAAGTTCAGCGTCGCGCCGATCGCGCTGAAGCTGTTGGTGCCCGACACGTTCCAGCCGGCGAAATACACGTCCTTGCTGAACCAGAACCAGCCGAACACGGCCATCCCGAGGATCGGCACGAGCGCGAGGACCGTCGTGACCGACTGCACGCGGCCCACGACGTTCGGCCCGAGGATGTTCGCGTACGTGAACAGCCAGATCACGAAGATCTGCGCGAGCGCGAACACGAGCGGATCCTTCAGTACCGGGAAGAAATGCGTGAGATAGCCGAGGCCGGCGACCGCGAGGCCGACGTTGCCTAGCACGTTCGCGAGCCAGTAGATCAGGTTGGTCTGGTAGCCCATGTACGGGCCGAACGACTTGCGTGCATACGCGTACGGGCCGCCGGCGGCCGGGTCGATCGCGGCGAGCTTCGCGAACACGAGCGCGAGCGACACGGCGCCGACGACGGTGATCAGCCAGCCGAAGATCGCGATGCCGCCGGTCGCGGCGAGGTTCGCGGGCAGCATGAAGACGCCGGAGCCCATCATGTTGCCCGCGACCATCAGCGTGGCGGGAATGACGCCGATTTTCGGCGCGGAAGCCGCGGCCGGCGTGGCGGCGGCGCGGGAGGAGGACGAGCTGGCATCGGACATGCGACGCTCCTTGAGAAGACGTGTTTCGGTTGAGGTGACGCGGTGTGGCGCCGGTCGACGATTCCGGTGCGGTTCGTCGTTTTAATTGACGCGTTCATGTTATCGCTCGGGGTGATTATTAATAAGGGTAAACGCCGGCATTTAATAACTTGAATATTGATGAATGTCATTGAAGCCGGTGAAACGGTGTTTGAGTTCCGGGTGGGGTGGCCCGGACCGCAAGGCTGGAGGGCATTTTTGCCGTCTCGATCCGGGCAGGCGAGATTGCGCTGCCGAAGCTTCGATGAATAATCGTTTTTTACGAACTGGTTAAATCATTTCTCGATCAAAATGGCACCGTAATCGGGGTTTGTCTTTGTCGGTTATTATCGGGCGCATTAAATGCGCGCCGCCGGCGCGCGCGACCACCGCTGCTTCCCCGAGGATGATTCCGATGACGACGCTGCCTTCCCGTTTGCCGCTGATCCAGGCCCCGATGGTCGGTTCACTGAGCCCGCTCGCGATCGCCGTGTGCGAAGCCGGCGGGCTCGGCTCGCTCGCCTGCGCGGCACTGGGCCCGCAGCAATTGCGCGACGAGATCGCGGCGATCCGGGCGCGCACGAGCGCACCGTTCAACGTGAACTTCTTCTGCCATACGCCGCCGGCGCCCGATGCCGCGGTCGACGCGCGCTGGCGCGCGGCGCTCGCGGGCTACTACGCGGAAGCCGGGCTCGATCCGGCCGACGTGAAGGGCGGCCCCGGACGCGCGCCGTTCGACGATGCGATGTGCGCGGTCGTCGAGGAGTCGCGGCCGGCCGTCGTGAGCTTTCACTTCGGGCTCCCGGACGATCCGCTGCTCGATCGCGTGCGGCGCACGGGCGCGCAGGTCGTCTCGTCCGCGACGACCGTCGAGGAAGCGCGCTGGCTGGATGCGCGCGGCGTCGACGCGATCGTCGCGCAGGGCGCGGAGGCCGGCGGCCATCGCGGCATGTTCCTGACTGACGACATCCACGCGCAGCCGGGCCTGTTCGCGTTGCTGCCGCAGATCGTCGACGCGGTGCGTGCGCCGGTGATCGCCGCCGGCGCGATCGCCGACGGGCGCGGCATCGCGGCCGCGTTCGCGCTCGGCGCACGCGCGGTGCAGATCGGCACCGGTTACCTGCTGACGCCGCAGGCCGGCCGCTCGGCGCAGCATCGCGCGGCGCTGCGCGCCGCGCGCGACGACGGCACGCGCCTGACCAACCTGTACACGGGCCGCCCCGCGCGTGGGCTGCTGACGCGCTTCATGCGCGAACAGGGGCCGATGAGCGCGCTCGCGCCGGCGTTTCCGCTCGCGACGGCCATGGTCGATCCGCTGCGCGGCGCGTTCGAGCGGCAGGGCCGCGACGACTTCTCGGTGCTGTGGTCGGGCGAGGCCGCGGCGCTCGCGCGTGAAGAGGACGCGGGCGAGCTGACGCAGCGCCTGTGGCGCGATGCGCTGGCATGTGCGGCGGGGCTGCGCGACGCGTTTCCGCAGGCGCGCTGAGCGGCCGGGAAGGGGGCGCCGGCGCGGGAGCATCGGCGTATCATCTGGGTTTTCGTCAGCCCGATCCAGGCACCCCCACCATGACCTCCGTCGACACTACCCCCGTCCTCGACCATGACAAGCTCGTTACCTTCATCGAGCGCAAGTGGAACGATGAAATCCTCCACGCACTGACCGACTACATCGCGATCCCCGCGAAGAGCCCGGCGTTCGACCCCGACTGGGCGAAACGCGGTTATCTCGAGCGCGTCGTCACCGATGCCGCGCAGTGGGCCGAGCGACAGCCCGTGAAAGGCCTGAAGCTCGAGATCGTGCGCCTGCCGGGCCGCACGCCGGTGATCTTCTTCGAATCGCCCGCCACGCGCTCGGGCAGTACCGACACGATCCTGCTGTACGGCCACCTCGACAAGCAGCCCGAGTTCGACGGCTGGCGCGCGGACCTCGGCCCGTGGACGCCGAAGTACGAGAACGGCAAGCTGTACGGCCGCGGCGGCGCGGACGACGGTTATGCGATCTACGCGAGCCTCGCCGCGCTCGGCGCGCTCGACGAGCAGGGCATCGAGCGGCCGCGTTGCGTCGGCCTGATCGAGACCTGCGAGGAGTCGGGCAGCTACGACCTGCTGCCGTACGTCGACGCGCTGCGCGACCGGCTCGGCCAGGTGTCGCTCGTCGTGTGCCTCGATTCGGGCGCCGGCAACTATGACCAGATGTGGCTCACCACGTCGCTGCGCGGGCTGGTGTCCGGCGACCTGCAGGTCGAGGTGCTCGAGGAAGGCGTGCATTCGGGCGTGTTCGGCGGTATCGCGCCGTCGAGCTTCCGCGTGATGCGCCAGCTGTTCGAGCGCCTCGAAGATGCGAAGAACGGCAACCTGCTGCCGGGCGTGTTCCATTGCGAGATTCCCGACAGCCGCGTGCGCGAAGCCGACGCAGCCGCCGCGATCCTCGGCGACGCCGTGTGGAAGGGGCTGCCGTGGGCCTGCGGCGCGGACGGCAAGCCGGTGCTGCCGACCACGACCGATCCGCGCGAGGCGCTGCTGAATTCGACGTGGCGCCCGTCGCTGTCGGTGACCGGCGCGGCCGGCATGCCGGCGCTCGCGGATGCGGGCAACGTGCTGCGTCCGCGCACCGCGTTCAAGCTGTCGCTGCGCCTGCCGCCGCTCGTCGACGCCGCGCAGGCCGTGCAGCAACTGAAGGAACTGCTCGAACTCGATCCGCCGTATAACGCGAAGGTCACGTTCAAGCCGGACGCGGGTGCCGCGACGGGCTGGAGCGCTCCGGATCTCGCGCCGTGGCTCGCGTCGTCGCTCGATGCCGCGTCGCGCCGCCACTTCGGCGCCGATTGCGCGTACATGGGCCTCGGCGGCACGATCCCGCTGATGAACGTGCTGCAGGAAGGTTTCCCGTCCGCCCAGTTCATGGTGTGCGGCGTGCTCGGGCCGAAGTCGAACGCGCACGGCCCGAACGAGTTCCTGCACGTGCCGTATGCGAAGAAGCTGACGGCGGCGGTCGCGGACGTGATCGCGACCGCGCGCTGAGCGCCCCGACTGCCCGCCCCGACCTGACGGAACCTTGCCGATGACCGCCTTGCCGACGCCCGATACCGAACCGTTGCGCATGCGCGCCGAACCGCTGCATGCATTCGTCGCGGCACTCTGGGAACGGGCCGGCAGCAACGAGCGGGAGGCACGGCTCGTCGCCGATCACCTGGTCGGCGCGAATCTCGCGGGCCACGATTCGCACGGGATCGGGATGATCCCGAACTACGTCGCGTCGTGGCGGGAAGGGCAGTTGCAGCTGAACGGGCACGCGTCGATCGTCCGCGACGGCGGCGCGGTGCTGACGATCGACGGCGGGCGCGGCTTCGGCCAGGTGATCGCGTTCGAGGCGATGGTCGAAGGGATCGAGCGTGCGCGGCGCATGGGCATCTGCGCGATCGGGCTGCGCGACGTGCATCATCTCGGCCGCATCGGGCACTGGGCCGAGCAGTGCGCGCGCGCGGGGCTCGTGTCGTTCCATTTCGTCAACGTGCCGGGCGACCTGCTGGTCGCGCCGCTGCACGGCGCCGATCCGCGCTTCGGCACGAACCCGTTCTGCACCGCGTATCCGCGTGCGGGCAGGCCGCCGCTGCTGCTCGATTTCGCGACGAGTGCGATCGCGTACGGCAAGACGCGCGTCGCGTACAACCAGGGCAAGCGCGTGCCGGCCGGGTCGCTGATCGACCATCGCGGCCAGCCGACCGACGATCCGGCCGTGATGCACGAGCAGCCGTTCGGCGCGCTGCTGCCGTTCGGGCTGCACAAGGGGTACGCGCTGGCGGCGATGTGCGAGATTTTCGGCGGTGCGCTCGTCGGCGGGCATACGACCTACGGCGACACGCTGCAGAAGACGAGCGCGATCGTCAACGGGATGCTGTCGGTGCTGATCGACCCGAAGGCATTCGATGCGGCCGATGCGGAGCGTGAAGCCGATGCGTTCGTCGCATGGGCCAAGGCGTCGCCGCAGGCCGGTGACGCACCGGTACAGGTGCCGGGCGAGCCGGAAGAAGCGAGCCGCGCGGCGCGCGGGGCCGGCGGCATTCCGGTCGACCGCGCGACGTGGCGGCAGATTCGCGAAAGCGCGGCGGCGGTCGGCTTCGACGACGCGGCGCTCGACGCGTGGACGCAGCGTTGCATGGAGCGTGCATGAGCTGGCAGTCGGAGAAGGCACACGGCGAGGAGATCGCGTATCAGCTCGCGCCGCTCGGCAAGGTCGAGGTCGCGCGGTTCTTCAGCGGGGCGGCGATGCGGCTCGATGGCGTGATGTTCGGCTTCATGTCGCGCGGGTCGCTGTTCCTGCGTGTCGACGACGTGAACCGTCCGGCGTTCGTCGCGGCGGGGATGGGGCCGTTCTCGTATGCGAGGCCCACGCGTACCGTCTCGCTCGAGGGCTACTACGAAACACCGGCCGACGTGCTCGAAGATGCGGGTGCGCTGTTCGACTGGTGCCGCAGCGCATATCGCGCGGCGCTGCTGGCAGGGCCGCCGAAGCGAAAGGTGAGGGCGGCGGCGAAGCCGGTGCCGGAGGCGGAACCGGTGGTGAAGCGGGTGGCGAAAGCGACGGCGAAGCCTGCGGAGAAGTCTGCGGCAAAGCCGGCAGTGAAGCGGGCAACGAAACCGGCGGCCAAGCCAGCGGCAAAGGCGGCAGCGGAACCGACAGCGAAACCAGCAGCGAAACCGACAGCGAAACCGGCAGCGAAACCGATAGCGAAACCGATAGCGAAACCGACAGCGAAACCGACAGCGAAACCGACAGCGAAACCGATAGCGAAACCGGCAGCAAAACCAGCAGCAAAACCAGCAACTGAACCACCGGCGAAGCGCAAGCAAACCTGATACCGGTCGAGCGAAGCGACACTTTCGCGAATTTCGCTTTCCTTTCTTTCGATCTCGAACGTGTCGGGTCGATTCGCGATTCGCGCGACGCATCACAGGTGCCAGGCAATGCGCCCACGCAGGTGCGTAAAGTCATGCGGCTTGCCGCACCGCACATCCCCCGTGCTTCACAACGGCGGCCCCGGCGTTTATGATCGGCGCGGGTTGCACCCGTGACTGGCGCGACCCGCGCCGGCCTCGCCGCCGGCTCCAACGAACGGCGCATCGTATGCCGCGCGGGACGCTTCCCCACCCATCATTCCAGACGGAGACAACCGATGCTCGTCCTGATTCTCGGTTTAGCGATCTTCCTCGGTGTGCACTCGATCCGGATCGTCGCGGACGGCTGGCGATCGGCGACGATCGAGCGAATCGGCGAGAAAGGCTGGAAGGGCCCCTATGCGATCGCATCGATCATCGGCTTCGTGCTGATCGTCTGGGGTTACGGCATCGCGCGCCAGGGCGCGACGCTGCTGTGGGTGTCACCGGTCGGTGTGCGCCACCTCACCGGCATGCTGACCGCGATCGCATTCGTGCTGATCGCCGCCTCCTACGTGCCCGGCAACCGTATCAAGACGCTCGTCGGCCATCCGATGGTGGCCGGCGTGGCGGTCTGGGCGATCGCGCACCTGCTCGCGAACGGCACGCTGCACGCCGTCGTGCTGTTCGGCGCCTTCTTCGTCTGGTCGCTCGTCGATTTCGTCGTGTGGCGCGCGCGCGACCGCCGCGAAGGCGTTCGTTATCCGGCGGGCAGGCTGTCGGGCGACGTCGTGGCGATCGTGGCCGGGCTCGTCGTCTGGGCCGTCTTCGTGCTGTTCCTGCACGGCTGGCTGATCGGCGTGCGGCCGTTCGGCTAGGCCGCCAGGCACTTGCACGGCCGAGCGGCCGAGAAGCCAGGCGGTTGAGCAACGGATTGGCCGAGCGGCGCCGGCCAGCGCGCCGCCCGCCGAGGGCAACGGTCAGCGCAGTTTCGCGCCGGCCGTTTCGCCGAGTTGGGCCGGCTTGCGGCGCAGGAAATACGCCGCGACGATCGCGAGCGCCGTCGATACCGTGAACCAGAACTGGAAGCGCGAATCCGGGTTGAATGCCTGCGAGCCGAGCACGGCGACGAGCGCCAGCAGCGCGACCCAGTTCGATACCGGATAGAACCACGCGCGGAACGCCGTCGGGTCGCGTCGCTCGTGCTTCGTCTGCCGGCGCATCGCGAAGTGCGCGACGATGATGAAGATCCACACGATCATCACGAACGCGCCGCTGCTTTTCGCGAGCATCAGGAACAGGTCGCCGCCGCTCACGAAGTGAACGCCGAGGATCGACACGCAGATCGCGAGGCACAGCACGAGCGCGTTCATCGGCACGCCTTTCGCGTTGGTACGGCCGAACATCGCGGGCGCGTGACCGCGCTGGCTGAGCGAGAACAGCATGCGCGAGTTCGAGAACAGGAACGAGTTCATCACCGACATGAACGACACGAACAGCACGATCTTCATCGCGACGGCCGCGCCCGTGAAGCCCGCCATGCCGAACAGCGACACGTACGGCGATTTCAGGTTGGCCTTGTCCGTCCACGGCATGCACAGGATCAGGATCGACACCGAGCCGACGTAGAACACCATCACGCGCACGATCACGCTCTTGATCGCGCGGATCACGTTCTTGCCCGGGTTCTCCGATTCGCCCGCGGCGACGGCCGCGATTTCGCTGCCGCCGAGCGAGAAGATCACGACCATCACGCCGGCAAGCACGGGCGAAATGCCGTTCGGCATGAAGCCGCCGTGATCCGTGAGGTTCACGAGCCCGGGCGCCGGAATGCGCGGCTGGAAGCCGAGCAGGATCGATGCGCCGAGGGCCATGAACACGATGATCGTCGCGACCTTCGCGAACGACAGCCAGTATTCCGCTTCGCCGAACGAGCGCACCGAGTACGCGTTGCTCGCGATCAGCGTCACGAGCATGAACAGCGCGCCGGCCCACACGGGCAACCACGGCAGGAAATCGTTGAGGATCGCGCCGAGCAGGATCGCCTCGACGGTGATCGTCATCATCGACTTGAACCAGTACAGCCAGCCGACCGCGAAGCCGGCCCATTCGCCGAGATAGCTGCTCGCGTAGGTGGAGAACGAGCCGCTGTCGGGATTGCGGGACGCCATTTCGCCGAGCATGAACATGACGAGCGTGACGATCACGCCGCCGATCAGGTACGACAGGATCGCCGCGGGGCCGGCGGTCGCGATGATCGCGCCGGAGCCGACGAACAGGCCTGCGCCGATCACGCCGCCAAGCGCGATCATCGTGATGTGCCGTTGCTTGAGGCTTTGCCTCAAAGAATTGTCCTGCATCTCCTACCTCTAGTTATTGTTGGCCGGGAACGCATCGGGCAGCGGCGACAACGTTCTGCCGCCGGGGGTGCCGATGTCAGGGGAGCGTGTGTGACGCGATGTGCCGGGCCGCCGGCGGTGAGTCGGAATGGCGGCCGCGAAGTGCCGGTCGGTGCCCGCGAGAGGGCGATGACGACGGCAACCCGGATTGTGGGCGGACACCGCCGTCACCGCAAACGAGATATGAGAAAGACGTCTTGCGGTTTGCTCATCAATTGCCGTGGCGGCGACAAGCGTGTGCGTGTGTCAGATCGGCTTGACGAACAACCCGATCGTCAGCAATGCGCCGATGCAGACGATCCCGATCCGCAGCACGCGTTCGTTCACGCGGTGCAGCGCCCACGTGCCGAGCAGCCCGCCGACGATCGCGCCGCCGCCGAGCGCGAGCGCCTTGCCCCAGTGCAGGTGCGGCGACGTCAGGAACAGCACGACGGCCGATGCGTTCATCACGCCCGCGAGCGCATTCTTCGTCGACATCGCGTGACGCGGCGACAGGCCGGCCATCGTCAGCACGGCCATCATCAGGAAGCCGAGCCCGCCGCCGAAGTAGCCGCCGTAGATCGCGATCATGAATTGCGAGAACGCGGCGGGGACGGTGCCGAGGTGGGCCGTGCCTTCACCCGGCTTGCGGAAGAAGCTGCCCCACGCGAATACGATCGTCGCGAACAGCACGAGCCACGGCACGAGGCGCGAGAAGATCGACGAAGGCGTCTTCAGCAACAGCAGCCCGCCGAGCGCGCCGCCGACCACGCTGATCGCGAACATCGCCCGAAACGACAGCTTGCCGACGCCGCGCACCATGTTGCGGCTCGCCCAGCCGGTCGTGACCTGAGCGGGAAACAGCGCGACCGTCGACGTGATGTTCGCCGAGAGCGGCGACATGCCCGACACGATCAGCGCGGGCAGTGTGACGAACGAGCCGCCGCCCGCGAGGGTGTTCTGCAGACCGGCCCACAGGCCGGCGAGGATGACGAGAGCGAGCATGAGTGAAGTGCGGGAACGGGGAGGTGGCTGGAGGCCCGCTTGCCGGAAGCGGGCAGGCGCGGCGGACGCTCGATGGTAATGCAGGATCGCGGACGCAGGAAGGCAGGCGGGGCGTTCTGCGCGATGCGGTGCAGGTCGTGGTGTGTCGACGCGATGTTGCGCGGCCCGTCGATGGCGGCCGCGCCGATTGCAATCCCGGCGGTGACACCCGGACGACGCATGTCCGCTCACGTGGAGATCGCCATGGAAAGCCGGATTTAACGCTTCATTACGATAGGTTTACCGGAAAGGTGCTAAATTCGCGCATCGATATCTCGAAAAGTGGCGAGGGCAGACAGATGCTGAAGAAATGGGCTGGAATGGCAGCGATGGTCGGCGCGATGGTGGCGGTCTCGGCGCCTGCCGTGGCGGGCGACACGAACAACGCACTGGGCGGCGCGCTCGGCGGTGTCGCGGGCGCGGCGGTCGGTAACGCGGTCGGCGGAAGCACGGGCGCGATCATCGGCGGGGCCGTGGGCGGCGGCGCAGGCGGCGCGGTGACGTCGAACAAGCGCGAACGCACGGGCGCCATCGTCGGCGGCGCACTGGGCGGCGGCGCGGGCACCGCGGCGGGCCACGCGATGGGCGGCACGACCGGCGGGCTCGTCGGCGCGGCCGTGGGCGGTGGCGCGGGGGCGGCGCTGGGCGGCCACGTGTCGCGCAACAACTCGCGCTCCGACGATTACTACCGCGGCGGCAAGCACAAGAAAAAGAAGCACCACAAGCACGACGACTGACCGGCGGTTCCCGGCGGCCTCCGATGGCGCCGGGTTACCGTGCGCGAACGGCAACGGCGGCGCTCAGGCCGCCGTTCCGTTTTCGGTGATCAGCGCCCTGAGCACCAGGTCCGAGATCGTGCGATAGGCCGCGTCGAAATCGTCGCTCCCCAGCGCGCGCTTGCCGAGCACCAGCAGCATCTGCGACGCGAAATCCGCATACGACTGCGTCGCTGCCCAGATCAGGAAGAACAGGTGCTCGGCATCGACCTGCCGGACCTTGCCTTCGTCGATCCAGCGTTCGAGCACCCGGATGTCGTCCCGCAGCACCGGGATCAGTTGCTTGCGGATCTCCTTTCCGTAGGTCTTCGCGCCGCCGATGATCTCCAGCGCGAACACCCGCGATCCATGCGGGCGGTTCCGGGAAAACTCGAGCTTGGCGCGGATATAGGCCGACATCGCTTCCGCCGGCTCGCGCTCGGGCGCCGCGAACTCCCGCATCCTGCCGAGCCAGTCCCGCAGGACGTCGTCCAGCACGCGTCTGTAGAGCGCCAGCTTCGTCGGGAAGTAATACATCAGGTTCTGCTTCGACAGGCCGGCCGCCGCCGCGATCGCCGCAACGGAACTCCCTTCGAATCCATACGTGGAAAACGACTCCTCGGCGGCGGCGAGAATGGCCGCCTCGAGGGTATCGCGCAGCGCTTCCCGCCGGCCGGGTGGCCGGTCAGGCGGCCCTGCGGTCGGCCCGGACGGGTTCATCGCTCGATCCTCCACCGGCATGTCGGGCCGGAGCCGCCGCCCGCTCAACGCGCGTTCGCTTCGGGATAGGTGATGTGTTCCGGCGCGCGCTGCATGATGACCTTCCCGCCGCGCAGCGACGTACGCACCCTGGCCTGCTTGCGAATCACTTCGTAGTCGCTATCGGCGTCGAGGATCAGCAGATTGGCCGGCCGCCCGACGGCGAGGCCGTACCGGTCGCCGAGGGACATCGCGTTCGCGCTGTGCTCGGTGACGAAATCGAGGCACCGCTGCAGGTCTTCGTATCCGAGCATGTGGCACACGTGCAGGCCCACGTCGAGAATGCGCAGGATGTTGCCGTTGCCGACCGGATACCACGGGTCCTTGATCGAATCCTGTCCGAAGCACACGTTGATGCCGGCGCGATCGAGCTCCGCCACACGCGTGATGCCGCGCCGTTTCGGGTAGGTGTCGAAGCGCCCCTGCAGGTGGATGCTTTCGGTCGGACACGAGATGAAATGAATCTCCGAGCGCTTCAGCAGCCGGAACAGCTTCGAGCAATAAGCGTTGTCGTAGGAGCCCATCGCGGTCGTGTGGCTCGCGGTGACGCGCTTGCCCATCCCGCGTACCCGCGCTTCCTCGGCGAGCACTTCCAGGAAGCGTGATTGCGGATCGTCGGTTTCGTCGCAATGGACGTCGACGAGGCAGCCCTTGCGCTCCGCGAGATCCATCAGGAACTTGATGGAGCTCACGCCCTGGTCGCGCGTGTTCTCGAAATGCGGAATGCCGCCGACGACGTCGGCGCCCATGTCGATCGCGCGCTCCATCAACGCGCGGCCGTTGTCGAACGATTCGATGCCTTCCTGCGGAAACGCGACGATCTGCAGGTCGATGAGATCGCGCGCCTCTTCCCTGACCTCGACCATCGCCTTCAACGCGGCGAGCGTGGGGTCGGTGACGTCCACGTGCGTGCGCACGTGCTGGATGCCGTTGTCGCGCAGCATCCCGATCGTCGTGTGCGCGCGGGTTTTCGTATCGTCGTGCGTGATCGTGGCCTTGCGCTGGCCCCATCGCTCGATGCCTTCGAACAGCGTGCCGCTCATGTTCCATTCGGGTTCGCCGGCGGTCAGCGTCGCATCGAGATGGATATGCGGCTCGACCAGCGGCGGGATGACGAGATTGCTGCCGGCATCGATGACGTCGTTCCCTTGCGGCGTCAGCGGCGACGGCTGGAGGTCGATCGCACGGATCGTGTCCGCATCGAGGTCGATCGTGAAGAGGCCGCTACGGCCGCGCAATCTGGCGTTGATGATCTTCATGTGGGTTCCTGTCGTTCGAGTGGGGCCGGAGGGCGCGCAGCGGAATCATTCGCCCTGGACGGACGGCTCGCGCGAGAACGCGCGGGCAACCTGCAGCAGCACGATATACGCGGCGGCGGACGCCGCGATGCCGACGATCGGCGCGATCCACGGCGAGGTGTAGGCGAGTATCGCACCGATCGCATAGGCAGCCAGGCCGACCAGGTTGAAGCGCGGCAGGCGGGCGGTCGCAAGCGACGGGTAGGTGCCGCGATGGCGGTACCAGTAGTCCGCCATGATCACGCCGCCGACGGGCGGAATGATCGAGCCGAGCAGCACGAGGAACGGAATCAGCAACTCGTACATCCCGCCGACCGCGAGCACGATGCCGATCGCCGCGCCCACGAGGACGAGCGTGCGGCGCCGTTCGGTGCGCAGCAGGTGGCAGCCGGCGGCGGCCACGTTGTACATCGTCGGCCCCTGGATGGTCCAGAGATTCAGGCACAGCATCACGACCGCCGCGATCGACAGGCCCTGCAGCATCATCACCTCGACGATGTCGGCCTGCTGATAGACGATCGCGCAGTACGCGCCCGCGACGATCATCAGGCCGTTGCCCGCGAAGAACCCGATCATGCTGGCCGACACGGCGCTGCGCGCGCTGCGGGCGAGGCGCGTCCAGTTGGTCGCCTGCGTGGCGCCGCTCGCGAAGGTGCCGATGACCATCGTCACCGCGGCTGAGAACTGCATCGGATGCGTCGGCATAACGTGCTTGAGGCCGGCCCACCCGCCGATATCGCGGGTGGCGATCCACATCGACGTCATCAGCAGCACGAACATCAACGGCACGGACACGCGCGACAGCACGTCCATGCCGCGATAGCCGATGATGGCCGTGATCGAGAAGCCGAATCCGAACAGGATCATCAACGGCGTGGTCACCGACGCGGGCCAGCCGAGCAGCTTGACCAGCACGATGGCGACCGTCGCGGTGCCCCACGCGTACCAGCCGAGTTCCGCGAAGCCGAGCAGGAAATCGGACAGCTTGCTGCCGACTTCGCCGAAGCAGAAGCGCCCCATCAGCACCGCATTCAGGCCGCTGCGCGCGGCGATCAGCGCAAGCGACGCCGCATAGGCGGCGAGCAGCAGGTTACCGATCACGGCGATCTGGATCATGCTGACGACATCGAAGGCGACGCCGATCTTGCCGCCGGCGAACATCGTCCCGGTGAAGAACGTGAAGCTCAGCAGCACCATCGTGATGGACAGGAAGCCGGTGCGTTTCTCGAGCGGGACTTCGCTCAGCGCGAATTCCCCGTGGTTCGACCCGGCAGTCGGGCGTGCATCCTGGTTCGTGTGCATCTCTTCTTCCGTGAGCGATCGGGTTGTGGGCCGAAGGAGGTTGCGGAAGCCCGTGCACGGGCAGCGGACGGGCTGTTGCTGTTTCTGTTTCAGCGCGTCATTCTCTCTGGCCAAAATTTTTACAAGCGTAAAAATTTGATGTGTGCGTGTGGTGGTCGCGAAGCGGTGGCCGGGAAAGGGGGGGCGCGGTTGATCGTCCTGTCGAGATTCACTTACTTTCGACGTCGAATTGATGGTGTGGCGACCTCCCTCCGCCGGAAAGTCTCCCTGCCCAGCAGCAGACAGCTCAGGCCGCCGCGACTGTCTGGCGAACAACTCCATATGAAAGCGCGACGTTGTCGGCGACGATTTCCGCCGTCGAGGCGGACAGCGTCCAGCCCAGGTGGCCATGCCCCGTGTTGTAGAACACGCCCGGTCGCTTGCCCTGTCCTACCCGCGGCAACATGCTCGCCAGCATGAGCCGCAGTCCGGCCCACGGTACGACTCGCGCCGTCGATACTTCTGGGAAATTGCGGCGAACCCACGTGATCAGCGGTGCGACGCGATCAGCGCGAATGTCCTTGCTAAAACCGTTGTTTTCCGCAGTACCCGCCACGCGAAAGCGATCGTGCCCGAGACGGCTGGTGACGATTTTGGCCGCATCATCCAGCAATGACACCCACGGCGCGCCGTTCTGGCTCGCCTCGTCGTCAAGGTTGACGGTGATCGAGTAGCCCTTGACCGGATAGATGTTCACGTGATCTCCGAACATCGACGCGAAACGCCGGCTATGCACACCGGCACACACCACCACCGCATCGACGATATCGGTCGACTGTTGCGCATCGCGGCGCGCGACGATCTGGACCCGACCGTCTGCAAGGGCATCCGCGCGAAGGATCTCGGTGTCGTAGGCGAAGCGCACACCGCGTCGCGTGCTCGAGTCGGCGAGCCCGCGTGTGAACCTGTGGATGTCACCGGTCGAATCGGACAGCGTGAAAAATCCGCCGTAGAACTGCCCCTGAATCGCTGGTTCGATCAGCTTCATTTCGCTCGGTGTCACCGGCCGTCGATCGAGATCGCCCTGATTCAACAGCACGTTGACCTTCGTCGCGCCGTCGAAACCTTTCTTGTCGGCGTAGACGTGAAGGATGCCGCGCTTCTCCAGATCGAAGTCGATCCCTTCCTGCTCGGCAATCGAGAACATGTATTCGCGCGCCACGATGGCAAGGCGAACCGTTTCGACGGTATTGCGCTCGTACTTTGGAATCTGCCGGAGGAATTCGCCGATCCAAGAATACTTATGCCAGGAAGGCATGGGGTTGAGGGGCAATGGCGCGTCCGAACTCAGCATCCATTTGATGCCCTTGAACACCGTCGCGGCGCTGTTCCAGACTTCAGCATTGCTTGCCGAGAGTTGACCACCGTTCGCGAATGACGTTTCCATCGCAGCGTAACGGTTACGCTCGAACACCGTCACGTCGAAGCTACGTTTGACCAGCGCATACGCGGTCGTCACGCCGGTGATACCGGCGCCGATTACAGCCACTTTTTTCATTGGACAGATCCAAACCATCGATGCAGCCAGAGCTGCATGCCCCATCTGTCCATTTACCTGAGAGTTTCCTCCCCGCACACGCGAGGATCTCCTTCGGTGGACGCTTAAACGTCGCTCTCCAGATGTCGACGTAGCACGGTTCGTTTGCCTGAGAGTTTCCGGGGCGGTTGCTCCGTCGGTGCCGTCGTGATGACGGTCTCTCCCGTGAGACGCTGCGAAAAGCGTTGCGCTGGCAGCATCGGTAGTCCGAGCACCAGTCTTATCGCGCATATCACTTTTAGAAGGAACCGGTCGAACCTCGCGTGCAATTTGGGAGTCGTTGGAGGTCCAACTCCACGAGATCATCTCGGCGCGCGGCCATTTTGGCCGGTCCAGATTTCGTCGAGCACGCGTCTTAGGGTTAGCCGCACGTATAACTTCAACTTATAGAGTTAATAGACCATCCTACTTGTCGAGGCCTTTTCGTCGCTGAAGAATTTCCCCTGCATTGATACTTCTTCGGACGGACCATGACAACGCATATCGAGACAAAGCATCCTTTTAACAGCCTATCGCCTGCGACCTACCGCGCCTCCACTATCGTCTTCGACAAAATAGAAGATTTCGTTACCCGCAAGTCCAGGCAGCCCGATGGTTATAGCTATGGCACAACTGGCACACCCACTCATCGCCATCTGGAAGCGAGGATCGCTAAGCTCTCAAGCGCAGATCACTGCGTTCTAGCGCCTTCCGGTCAAGCCGCGCTTGTTGCAGCAGTTCTCACGTTCGCTCGCGCAGGTGATCATGTGCTTCTGTCCGAGGCGGCATATGGCGGACTCAAGAGCTTCGCGAGCGAATGGATGCATCGGCTTGGGATAGTTGTCGAAAGCTATCCCGCTGACGCTTCAGCGGCCGATATCGAGCCTTTGATCAGGCCAAGCACCACGATGATCTGCTTGGAGTCACCCGGCTCCATTACGATGGAAATGGCAGATGTCCCCGCCATCGCGGTTGTCGCGAAAGCGCGTGGGATTCTGACGATGATGGACAACACGTGGGCTAGTCCGCTCGCATACAAACCGTTGTTGCACGGCGTCGACTTAGTGGTTGAGGCGGTGTCGAAGTTCTTCTCTGGGCACTCTGATCTGTTGATGGGCTCAACCTGTACCAACAGCTTTCACCTTTACGAGCAACTGCGTGAAGCCCAAGCTACGATGGGTCTGGCGGTCGGATCCGATGACTGCTTCCTTGCTTTGCGAGGGCTCGAAACCTATGAGCTTCGTTACAGAGAACAGAGCCAAAACGCATTACAGGTCGCGCGCTGGCTTGAAGCTCACCCCGCCGTCGACCAAGTTCTTTTCCCCCCGCTTGAAAGCGACCCCGGGCATGCGATCTGGAAGCGTGATTTCAAGGGGAGCGGGTGCCTGCTTTCCTTCGTATTGAAACCTGCCTCCCAAAAGGCCTTCGCGGCTCTCTTTGAGTCGCTTAACGTGTTTTCCATCGGCGCGAGCTGGGGTGGAACCCATAGTCTGATTGCGTTTTACCCCGCCGAACTTCAGCGTGCCCGTCGGAAATCGCCGACTGACGGCCCCGTTTTGCGAATCTCGGTTGGTCTAGAACCTCTCGACAAGCTTATCGAGGATCTCGGCGTCGCCTTGTCGGTATTCCAATTCGCCAAAGAATAAAACAATACCGCAGCGTGCTGCTACCGAGCTGCGCAACCTAAGAGACATAAAATGGATCTGGAAAGTCTTTTCCTACGTGCGTTACCTTTGCTCAAGGTCGCGATACTAACGACGCTAGAACTTGGCGTTTGTGCTTTCGTGCTGGGCTCAATAGTCGGTCTCGCGATAGCCCTCATGCGGCTAAGCCGATACCCGACCCTGCGTGCGGCAGCCTTTGCGTACGTATCTGTATTCAGAGGGACGCCGCTCCTTCTACAGATGCTTCTGATCTATTTCGGACTGCCTTACTACGGGATCGTCATGGATCCCTTTATGGCAGCAACCCTCGCGCTAACTCTCTTTGCTGCCGGCTATTTGAGCGAAGACTTCCGAGCCGGTTTGCTATCGGTTGAAAAGGGACAATGGGAAGCGGGTCTTTCACTGGGAATGGGGTACGCAAAAACTCTTCGACGCGTGGTTCTACCACAAGGCTTGCGGATTTCGATTCCTCCGGTCTCTAGCCGTTTGATTGGCCTGATGAAGGATACGTCACTGGCATCGACCGTCACGGTTGTCGAGCTGACGCGTGTTGCAAATCAGGTCGGAGCTGCAACCTTCCGCTATATGGATATGTTCCTGATCGTCGGCGTGCTTTACTGGGTGATCAGCCAGACTTTGACGTTTGCCCAGACTTTCCTTGAAAGCCGTCTAACCAGGAGACACGGATGAAAACGTTGGATACAGTCATTCTCAAAGCGACGGCGCTGTGCAAGAGCTTTGGAGGCACCACCGTACTCGACGGTGTGAACCTTGCCGTTCGCACGGGCGAAGTCGTGGTGATCATGGGAGCCTCCGGCTCTGGGAAGACGACCCTGATCAGATCACTCGATTTCCTTGAGATGCCAGACAGCGGAACCGTTGAAATCTGCGGGATTGAGGTGTCATGCGACCCCGCTGCTAAGGGTTCCCTAGAGAAATGTCGTCGAGCCGACAGGCGGAAGATGGCTGCGATCCGGCAGAACACCGCCATGGTGTTTCAGTCTTTCAATCTCTTTCCGCATATGACTGCGCTCGAAAACGTGATGGAGGCGCCGGTCCATGTAAAGGGTGTGTCACATGCCGAAGCCAAGGCGCGCGGTCTTGAGTTGCTCGCGCGAGTAGGACTATCTGAGCGCGCCGACTCCTATCCCCGTCAACTTTCGGGCGGTCAGAAGCAGCGGGTCGCGATAGCCCGCGGTCTGGCGATGGATCCGCACGTCATTTTCTTCGATGAGCCTACTTCTGCCCTCGATCCAGAGGTGCGTGAGGAGGTCCTCGCCGTCATGCGCAAACTTGCGAGCGAGGGAATGACGATGTTGATCGTCACGCACGAGGTCAAGTTCGCGAGGGACGTCGCAGATCGCATTCTCTTTCTCGAGGCGGGAAAAATCCTCCACGATCAATCGGCCAGGGAATTTTTCTCAGAATCGAACGGCAGTGAGCGCACCAGAAGGTTTCTGGGACAAGTCAGCAACTAATCATACGGAGATACACATGGGACACCTGTTCACCACACGTTTTGGTAAGCTCAGCCTCGCCTTGATCTTCACGGCTAGCGTTGCCGGCCAGGCAGCCAATGCTCAGGTCAAAACCTTCGAGGCGATCAAATCAGAAGGCACGATTCGAATCGCCAATACGCAGACGAGCCCGCCGTGGAGCGCTCTGGATAACAACAACCAGCCGGCCGGCTACGACGTAGACGTCGCACGGGAGGTCGCGAAGCGGATGGGGCTTAAGGTCGTCTTCGTTGGCGATTCCTGGAACAACTTCGTGCAGGGTCTGAAGAGCGGAAAATACGATCTTGTGATGTGCGATCTCACGCCGACGCCTGAGAGGGCCAAACAAGTTGACTTCAGTGTCCCTTATGGCGTCGAGGACTTCCGGATTTGGGTGAACGAAAAGAACTCGACGGTGCGGTCCCCCAGCGATCTGGCTGGTAAGAAAGTCGGTGTCGTAACGGGAACGTCAAACGAGGTTTGGTCACGCTCGCATCTCAAAAACTCGATCTTTGTCGACTACGACAACGATGGCCTACTCTTTAGTGACCTCGCTAACGGGCGCATTGACGCGACTATTCAATCGCACTTTGGTGGGCTTGCACAAAGAGATAGCAACCATCTACCTGTAAAAGAGGTCGGCGAACCATTGACGTTCCAACTCTCAGCGGCGGCTATGAACAAGGGAAACAGCGCCCTGCAGAATTCGGTGAATCGCGCCGTCTCTGAAATGCTGGCAGACGGAACCATTGACCGTCTCGGGAAGAAATGGGTGGGCAGCAACTATCAAATGGCTCGTTATATCAAGAAAGGGGAAGAAGAGCGGAATTAACTGACATGCGCTGGAGCGTTTCTTGTAGAACGCTCCATTGCTGTCACACGACCAACATGTATCCACTTTGACACTGATGGGGAAATCGTGTGTCAGCGTGCTCCTGCCCTGGTGCAACGAGGGGACTGCCTTTTCCAGCTTGCGCAGGCAGAAGGCGGAGGTGATGATATTGGCTAGGGGGATCCCGCAACTTTGGAACACGGCAATCCAGACCACCGACCCGGTTCGAGGCGCTACCGCCGTCCCCGGTCGCGTTCCCCTGAGGATTCCAACGTAGTGTCATGAATTACGTAACGAGACCGGTCACGATACGGAACATTTCAGGTACAAAATGAGTATTCGGGACATTGAAATATTTCGCGCTGTGATGAATGCAAAGAGCACCGCCAAAGCTGCCGTGCTCCTCAGCATTTCTCAGCCCGCCGTGAGTCAGGCAATCAGGCGTCTCGAGGCTCAAGCAGGGTTGAAACTTTTTGAGCGAGTTCGGAGCCGGCTGGTACCTACCCACGAAGGTGAAGCACTGATGCGGGAGGTCGACCGATATTTCCTAAGCTTTGAAGTGATCGAGCATCGGATAAGAAGTCTTCGATCTTTCGGCGTAGGGCGGTTAACAATAGCGACATTGCCGGCGTTAGGGAACGGTTTCCTGCCGCGCGCCATAGCTGCGTTCAACGCCGAAGCGCGTGGCGTACAGATTTCGCTTCAGTTGATGAGTTCGCGGGAAGTGTACGAAAGAGTCCTCGCTGGACAAGCAGATTTGGGACTGATGGCAGACGAATTGTCGACCGCTGGACTTGAGAGCTCAGTGTTTTCCTCGCTGCCCGGTGTTGCTGTAATGAACGCCGAGCACCCTCTCGCAAAAAAGAACGCTCTCACGGCATCCGATCTCTCAACCTCTTCGTTCATCTCTCTAAACCCCGAAGATACCAGTCGGCGAGCGCTAGAGAGTCATCTGGATGCACTCGGTGTCAAGCTGCGACCGGTCGTGGAAACTGCATACACCCATACTGTTTGCGAACTGGCACTTGCAGGCGTGGGCCTCGGAATCGTGCACCCGCTTGCTGCGTTGGACTACGCTTCTCGCGGCCTTGTTATAAAGCGGATCGATCAGGAAATACTCTTTACGGATCTGCTTGTGTTTCGCGCTGGCTCGCCGTTGCCTGAGGCAGTTAAGAATTTTCTCCGCGAAATGCGCCTTACGCTTCACAGAGACAAAAGCTTGATGGATACAATGGTCGGCGTTCAGTCTCGGAAAGGGCTCCGTTGAGCAACTCTATGGAAAGCATCGACGGACATTTATACGAACGAGACTCGCCGAATTTCCGTCCCGGTATTGGTTGTGAAATTCCGGCTCTTCAGGACGGGCCGGATCGGCGTGATATTTGGCTAACTGGTCGTGTCACCAGTGGAAATTTCCTGATTGGAAGACGCATAACAGGTGGTGAACTTTCAGGCCGGCGGGAGCCTTGCGCCTGTTTTGTCGCCCTGGCCGAATATCCAGCACCCGCTTTTCGGATACGCATGCCCCAAGTTGGACGCGCACGGGTCGGGCAGAATCGAGCGGCGCCGCTACTAAAACAGGTACAACTGCCCTGGATCTCGACCGGATACTGAGACACTATTTGCTCATCGAGCTTGACCAGGTTGTTCCATTGCTCCCGCAGCGTCTCGATCAACATCGTAGGAAGGCGGTTTGCAAGGCGTGCGAGTACATCTCGAATGGCGCTGTCGAGTCCCTTGCGACTTCGGCTCATGACTTCTCCGTATCCGGTCAAAAGCCCGCGGAGCGAATTGATCTGCATCGTTCGCCCCTTCACCAGCTGCTGTCGCATCCGGTGCATCGCAAGAACCGCCTGCTGACCTTCGGTCTTAACCGCGGCGCCCTTTCCGGGTTGTTGTACTGCAAGGTTAGGGTCGGTTTCAACTTGAACGAAAAAATTTCCAAGTTGGATGCATCTCGACACGTCAGTGTCGAAATTCGTTTAAGTCTGAACCATTGCGCCGGCGAGGATTGGACGGCGGGCCGCGCCGCTCATTTAACCCTGAACCGTTGGTTCACTTAACCATGAACTTTTTCGGATTGGGTTCGCTTACCTCTGAAATTTCGGGCGTTACTTCCAACGTCAGAGGTAGCATGCGGATCGGCTTTCGAGCGATATCCGCCGCAGTCATTTGAACCTTTCTCTTTTCCGACCTAAGCTTGCTCTCAGCGACGCGCCGTAGCGGGTGTCTATCAATGGCGAGTGCCGCACGATAAGGACAATGCAGCGTTGAACTTAGAGGAAGCTCACAAAGACAACGTTGCTTCCGTCCCTGTCGAAGCAGTTTTGTGGAATGCACCTCCGCGTTTTATCAATCTCTCGTAGGGATTAGCGATGGAAAAGTCAAAAGATGAAATAATCTCCGCAGCCATGAGTTTCCCATTGGGGCGAGTGATAGACCATTATGTAATCACTTATAACGTTTCTCACGAAGAGGCGGCCGAGCACGAGCGCGAGCTGAGACGTTTCCTCACGTTGTGCGCGCTCGGTGGTGCGAAGGCCCGCTATGGTATTGGAAAACCTATTGACGATCTATGGCATGACTTCATTCTCTTCACAAAAACCTATACTGACTTTTGTCAAAGCGTTGCCGGCAAATATATTCACCACAAGTCCAGAATGCCCGGAGCAAGCAGATCAGAAGCGGACGTCGATGCCATGCACGCAGCATTCTTGGCCGATTATAAAAACGTATTTGCGGAAGAGGCGCCTGCACAATACTGGAGCGCTAGAAAAGAATGCAGTCATGTGGAAGACTAGATAAGTAACGCCGCACGAAAAGCCTAAATCCATCGTGCGGCTTCTCCCCTGCCCAAATCGCCGCGATTGCCGACGATTCAAAGGTTGTTGTTGATTTTCTTGCTTAGGGCCGTACGAAGTTGGACGACCTAGCACCTTCGCCGTACTCAACCCCGTGTCCCTGCCTCGCTCTATGCTGCTCGTCTGCCGGGCCCGTCAGCGCGTTCGCCCTTCCTGCTCATGACCGTACGCGCGGAAGGGTGCGACAGGAATTCGGGGTTGAGTGAACAAAGTTCAGGGTTAAGTGAATCTCGACAGTCAGGCCAATCGGCGATTTTCCCGCCCGCTTGCTCCCGTGAAATTGTCATGCTAGTTTTTCATGAAATTTATCGGCAAGAATTTCACGGGAGTCCGCATGTTCGTGCAGTCCGACCGTCACGTCGCAAGCTACTACGCCGGTACGTATCCGGAGCCGATCCCGCATCGTCCGGAACTGGACGAGCGCATCGACGCCGACGTGCTCGTCGTCGGCGCGGGGTTCAGCGGGCTGCATACGGCGCTGCGCCTTGCGCTCGCCGGCAAGCGGGTCGTCATGCTCGAAGCGAGCCGCGTCGCGTGGGCCGCGTCGGGCCGCAACGGCGGGCAGGCGCTGCTCGGCTGGTCGTGCGACATGCAGCCGCTCGAGGATTCGCTCGGCCGCGACGGCGCGCGCCTGCTGTGGGACAGCATGCGCTGGGCCGCGACCGAGGTGCGGGAACTGCCCGGGCGGCATGGTTTCGACATCGACTATCGGCCCGGCAGCCTGTGGGCGGCGGTGCGGCCGCGCCGCGTCGCGATGCTCGCGCAGGCCCGCGACGAAGCGGCCGAGCGCTGGGGCTACGACCGGCTGCGCGTGATCGAGCGGGCCGACCTGCCCGAATGGATCGGCGGCACGCGCTATCTCGCGGCGCTCTACGATCCCGAGGCCGGCCACCTGAACCCGCTGAAGCTCGCGCTCGGCCTCGCCCGGACGATCGAGCGTGCGGGCGGCCGCATCTTCGAGCAGAGCCGCGTGCTCGACTGCCGCGAAACGGCCGGGGGCCACGTCGCCCGCACGGCGCGCGGCGAAGTGCGCGCGGACGTCCTCGTGCTGGCCTGCAACGCGTATGTCGACCGGCTCGATCGCGACCTCGCGCGCCGGCTGCTGCCGGTCGGCACGTACCAGGTCGCGACCGCGCCGCTCGCGCCCGACGTCGCGCGTTCGCTGCTGCCGCGGAACAGCTGCGTGATCGACAACCAGTTCGTGCCCGACTATTTCCGGCTGAGCCCCGACAACCGGCTGCTGTTCGGCGGCGGCTGCACGTATCTCGGCGGCATCCCGGCCGATATCGCAGCGGCTACGCGCCCGCACCTCGAACGCGTGTTTCCGCAGCTGGCCGGCGTGCCGCTCGATTACGCGTGGGGCGGCCATATCGACATCAGCATGCGCCGCACGCCGGACATCGGCCGCCTCGGGCAGCGTTTCTGGCTGCAGGGCTTCTCGGGGCACGGCGTGCTGCCGACGCTCGCGGGCGCGCGCGCGGTGGCCGACGCCGTGCTCGGCGACGAACGCCTGCTTGCGCAGTACCAGCGCATCCGCAACCCGCGCTTCCCCGGCGGCGACCGGCTGGCCGCGCCGCTGGAAGCGGTCGGCAAGGCCTGGTACCGTCTGCGCGATACCGTTTGAGTACACCGGAACCCACCATGAACGAACAGGAAGAGATAGAAAGCCTGGCGATCCTGATCCGCGACCTGCGCAAGCATCGCAAGGTCACGCTCAACGATCTCGCGGAACGGATCGGCCGCTCGGTCGGCTTTCTGTCGCAGGTCGAGCGCGGGCTGTCGCGCCCGACGGTCGCGGATCTCACCGCGATCGGCGAGGCGCTCGGCGTGCCGACCACCTATTTCTACAGCCTGAGCAAGCCGCGCAGCGTACCGTGGGTCACGCGGCCCGACGAGCGGCGCACCGTGTATTACGCGGCCGGCATTACCGACATCCTCGTGTCGCCGAACATGCGCTCGCGCTTCTCGATCCTCGAAAGCCATCTCGCGCCGGGCGCGAGCAGCGGCGAGCGGCCCGTCGACGACAGCGACGAGCAGGGCGGTTTCGTGCTCGAAGGAGAACTGACGATCTGGATCGACGGCGACGACACACCCGTCACGCTCGGCCCGAACGACGCATTCCAGCTTCCCGCGCACAAGCGTTTCCGTTATGCCAACCTGACCGACGCGCCGACGCGCGTGATCTGGGTATTCACCTGAGTGGTCGGTGGGGCGGGCGGCATGACGGGCCGCCCCGCCACGCAGCCTGTTTGCAGTACTGATCGACATGATGCATGCGACGTGATGCATGCGCGTGAATCCGGTTCGCCGCGCTGCGGCACCGCCATACAAGACATGGAAAGGATGAGACATGACTGACGTCGTTCCCGCGCTGGTCGGTGAAGTCCGCGCATTCCGGCAGGCGCACCCCGAGATCCGTTATGTCGACCTGATCTGCCTCGACCTGCCCGGGCATTTCTACGGCAAGCGCTACCCGATCGACGCGCTCGAAAAGGTCGCGTCGGGCTCGTTGCTGAAGCTGCCGCAGAATTGCGTGCTGCTCGGCACGCAGGGCGGCCTCTACAAGATCGGCGACTACTGCTTCAACGACGGCGACCCGGACGCGCCGCGCCGGCTGATTCCCGGCACGTTGAAGCCCGTGCGCTGGGAGCGGCAGCCGCTCGCGCAAATGCTGATCAGTTCCGACGGCACCGATTCGCCGATCGAGTTCGAGCCGCGCGAGGTGCTCGCGCGCGTGCTGCGGCGTTTCGCGGCGCGCGGCATCCGGCCGGTCGTCGCATTCGAGCTCGAGTTCTACCTGTTCGCCGCGCAGCTCGCGGAAGGGATGCCGCAATATCCGCGCGACCGCCTGAGCGACGATCGCGACGATCAGCCGAACATGCATATCGAGCGCCTGTCGCGCTTCTCCGACGTGCTGCACGAGATGGTCGAGGCCGCGTGCGAGCAGGGTGTCGACGCGACGGTGATCACGGCCGAGCTTGGTCCCGGCCAGTTCGAGATCAATTTCGGCCACACCGACGATGCGTTGCGCGCGGCCGACTGGTCGGCACTGTTCTGCCGCAGCACGCGCGGCGTCGCGTTGCAGCACGGCTATCGCGCGAGCTTCATGGGCAAGCCGTACCTGCATGCGCCCGGCAGCGGGATGCACGTGCACGTGAGCCTCTACGACGATGCGGGGCGCAACCTGCTCGCGGCGGACGGGCAGCAGCCGCTGCGGCACGCGGTGGCCGGATGCCTCGCGGTGCTGCCGCACTGCATGCCCGTGTTCGCGCCGAATCACAACGCGTTCCGGCGCTACGGATCGATGGTGAATGCGGCGAGCCGCGCAAGCTGGGGCTTCGAGGATCGCGATGCGTGCATCCGGATTCCCGAGTCGGATGCACGCAACCTGCGGATCGAGCACCGGCTCGCGAGCGCGGACGCGAACCCGTATCTGGTGCTCGCCGCGATTCTCACCGGGATGGAGCATGGGCTCGATGCACGGATCGAGCCGATCGCGCCGCTCAACGAGGATCGCGGCAGCGGGATCGATTTCCCGAAGGAGATGCTGTCGGCCGTCGCGGCGATGCAGGATCATTCGGCCGTGCGCGAAGGGCTCGGCAGCGAGTTCGTGATGGTGTATTGCGAGAACAAGCGCCAGGAGGAGCTGGATTTTCGCAATGAAATCGGCGCGCGGGAGTATCGGTGGTTTTTGTGAGCGGATGCTGACACTCGTGCGTCTTTGTCGTCAGCGCGCCTGCGCCATCGGCAGGTGCGCGCCCCACGCGTTTGTCAGGGCCTCGATTTCCGCGACCGGGTCGATCTGTTGTCGCGCGCTTTCGTTCACGTTCTCGCCGAACAGCAGGTGCGCAAAATCACGCGCACGCTCGGTGATTGCCGTGGTTTTCGAGCGGCGCCGCAGCGTGAAGGAGGCGAGCGTGGCATCGAGGTTGCTGTCGTTGCGTGCCGCGTGCTCGTCGAGGCAACGGGCAAGATGCCACGCGTCCTCGAGCGCCTGGCAAGCGCCTTGTCCGGAGGTCGGTAGCGGGGCGTGAGCGGCATCGCCGATCAGCAGCACGTTGTCGCGGTGCCACACGTCGACCGGATCGAGATCGTGCACGTGGATCTTCGTGATCGTGTCCGACGGTGTCGCACGTATCACGTCCGCGACCGGGGCCGGCCACGCAGCGAAGCGCCGTTCCAGCATCGTCGCAGGATCGCTTTCCGTCACCTCGCCCGGGCCGGTTTCGGGCCATGCCGCCGCCCAGTACATCCGATGCCGGTCGATTGCGACGATGCCGAAGCGCTCGCGCACACCCCAGTAGTCGAATACCGACACCTCGTCGACCAGAGGCACATCACTTTGCGCGATACCGATCCAGTTGACGAATCCCTGGTAGACGGGCGTGTTGTGACCGACCACGTAGTGTCGCGCGACGGAGTTCATGCGGCCGTCGGCGCCGATCACGAGATCGGGGGCGATCGTCGTTCCGTTGTCAAAGTGAACGATGGCGCGGCCGTCCGTTCCGGTTTCGATGGCCGTCGCCCCGTGGCCGAAGCGGACGTCGATGCCGCGCGCGGCGACGTGCCGTGCCAGTACGGCCTGGAGGTCGCGCCGCAGGATCGAATACGTCGGGAAACCCATGCGGCGGTCGAGTGCGCGGATATCGGTAGCCTTGAGCGCGGTGCCGTGCCGGTCGATGCGTCGCATCGCGTGCAGGTGGCCGCCAACCTCGACGATGTCCGGCAGCAGGCCGAGTTGCTCGAGCACGAAGCCGGCATTCGGCCACAGCACGACGCCCGCGCCCATCGTCGATTCCGATGGCCGGCGTTCGTACAACCGGATCCGGTGGCCGCGTTCGGCGAGTGCGAGTGCGGTGCTCATGCCGGCAATGCCGGCGCCCAGAATGGCGATTTCCATCGTGCTCCTTCCTTGTGTCGTTCGCGTGCTCGCCGGGTCGCGGGTTCGCGCGTCGGCGTCGCATTGACGGGATGAGCATCGTAAATTATGGTCTCGGGCGGGATAAGCCGTGAAAATCGGCACGCTTTGATACCTGAAATGGGCTAATGATGCGGAGCAAGCTGGATCTGAACGCGGTGCGTGTGTTCGTGGCGGTCGTCGACGAAGGCAGCTTCGCCGGCGCCGCGCGCGTGCTCGAGATGCCGGCTTCCAACGTGAGCCGTCACGTGGCGCAACTGGAGTCGAGGCTCGGTGTGCGCCTGCTCGAGCGCAGTACGCGGCACTTGCGCATGACCGAGGCCGGGCGTTTGCTGCACGAGCGCGCGCGACCGATGCTCGATGCGCTGACGCAGGCCGAATCCGAACTGACGTCGCAGCAGACGGAGCTGCGCGGCGTGCTGAAGCTCTGCGTGCCCGGCGAAATCGGGCCGCGCATGCTCGGGCCGATCGTCGCGGAATTCGCGAGCCGTCACCCGCGCGTCGAAATCGACTGCGATACGAGCCTCGCCGGCGTGTCGACGCTGCGCGACGATATCGACCTGTCGATCATCGTCAATCGCGGGAGGCTGGACGACAGCGCATTCGTCGTCAGGCCGCTCGTGAGTTTGCCGAGCGTCGTCGTGGCCGCGCCGTCGCTCGTCGCGCGAGTTGGCTTGCCGACCCGGACGGAACAGCTCACGCAACTGCCGTGCATCACGACGTTGAGCACGCTGAAAGGGCAGCCGTGGCAATTTGCCGACGGTGAAGGGCGGATTCACAAGATTCCGGTGGCGAGCCGGTATCGCGTCAATAGCGGCGAGATGGCTGGGCTGGCCGCGGTGAACGGGATCGGCTTCGCGATTCTCGTCGAGCGCGCGTGCGCGGTCGAACTGGCCGAGGGGCGGCTGGTGCGCGTGCCGCTGGAGATGGCGCCGGCGCCACTGGAACTGCTTGCCGCTTATGCGAGCCGGAATTCGGTCAACGCGAAGATTCGCGAGTTGCTACGGATGATGCAGGCGCGGCTGGCGGTGGAGGCGGCGAAACCGTCAACGCGATCGCTTCGGTAACGCGCGCCAATAGCGCACCTCTTCGATAGGAGTCCCGTCGATCTCGAACGTCTTGATGTCGTCTTCGGCGACGAAGCCTTCGCGTTCGTAGAACGCCCTGGCCCGATGGTTCTTGAGCAGGACCCACAGCGACACCCACGCATGGCCCAGGTCGTGCAACGACCGGCATGCATGGTCGACCAGCGCCGCGCCGATCCCCCGGCCGCAATACGACGGGTGCAGATAGATCGCTTCGATTTCTCCCCACGCACGATCCTTGTCGGTGTCGCGTGTCGGACCGTAGGCGATCCAGCCTGCCGGCGTGTTGTCCGCGACCGAGACCGCGAGTGCGATGTGCGGCCGCCCGGCGTCGAACGCACCGCGCCACGAGGCCGTGCGCTTGTCGACCGACAGGCCGGCGAGGAACGCCGCCGGCATGATGTCCGTGTAGGTCGCCTGCCACGATGCGACGTGGATGTCGGCGATGGCCGGCGCGTCGGCGGAGGTGGCCGTGCGGATGTCGATCGCCGTCGTGTTCGGTGTCATGCGTGCCTCGTCAGATCGTGTGCCGTTTGCCGCGTTGCCGCGCGCGGGATTCATTCCGCCGGATCCAGGCTGCCGTCGATCGCGAAACGGTAGCCGAGATCCACTTGCGACGCGTCGCCCGGCGTATCGGTCCGCTTCAGCACGAACTCGAACGCGGGTTCGAACCAGCCGTTGCGCGGCACTTCGCCACCGAGGACTTCGACGTCGTACCAGCCGTTGTCGAGGTCGATCACGGGCCGGCCCGGTTCGCGATAACGCGCAAGCAGTGCGTTCACCGATTCGTCGTTGAAGCGTTCGAGAATGCGCCACGTGTAAAGCATCACCGAACGGTGTTCGACGCGCAGCACGTATCCGCCGCGCCGATGCTGCAGGCGGCTTCCGGCCTTCAGCAGTTCGGGCGTGTCGTCGTCCAGCGTGAAGATGACCGTATACGGATGGTTCTCGATACCGGCCAGCGGAATGACGACGCCTTCGAGCACGGCGTTGTCGCCGCTGTCGCCGGTCGTGAACGCGGACGCGACATTGTCCGGCAGCCGATGTGTTTCCTTGTAGCGCTTCAGCAGCAGAAGATCGCCGACGAGGAAACAGTCGATCAGGTCGTTGAGGACTTCGGAGAATTCATGCCGCATCGTCGTGTCTTTCGAAGGCGGTGTGTCGCGACCTGCACGGCGGCACACCGCGTCCGGCGAGCTTACTCGCCGAGCCTGGACGTCACGCAACCCGTGCTCGAGCACTCGCGCTCACGCTCGCGCAGGAACGACAGCCGCGACTGCGTCATGTCGTTCGCGCACTGGATATCCACGAGGTAGCTGTTGTTGCGCGTTTCGCTGCACTGCGCATCGCGTTGCTTCAGCCATGCGAGCTGGCCGGCCTTCAGCGCGGCCTGCTGGTCGCCGCTCAGTTGCTTGCGCAGGCGGCCGTATTCGTCGTTCAGATCGCGATCGGACTGAGAGAACTGCGTGCTGGTGCAGTACACCTGGTCGAACGCGCTGCGCGGCTTCCCGCAGCCGGCCGCGTGCGCGGCGAACGGAACGGCAAGCGCGAGCAGTGCGCAGGATGCGAGCAGATTCTTCTTTTTCATGGTGATGCTCCTGACTGGGTGAAAACCGTTGGGCCCGATGGGCGATTGCATCGTTTATTGCGGCGCGGTGCACGCGTCGATCCCGCCCGCGATCGCGGCGGACAGCTTCTGGATCGTCTCGCGACGCGCAAGCCGTGCTTCCTCGTCCGGGTTGACGATCACGCCGGCCTCGACGAGCACCGCCGGAATCGGCGCGGTGCGCAGCACGACGAGATCGTCGAAGCGGTGAATGCCGAGTGCCGGGTCGATCAGCGGGCGGTTCTCGCCGCGGATCGGCTGCGCGTGATACAGCGACGGCCGTTCGCCGGCCGCGACCAGCCGCTCGGCGATCGCCTTCGCGCAACGCAGGCTTTCCGCATAGTGCGGATTGCGTTCCGACACGAACACCGAGAAGCCGCGGAATTCGCGCTGCCGGCCGGCGTCGATGAACTGCTGCTGCATCGAGTCGTGATGGATCGACACGAACAGGTTCGCGTCGGGCGCCTGGGTCGAGCGCTGGTCGAGCGAGATCTCGCGGCCGTCGGCCGACGTGCGCAGCACGCGGTCGCCGTGCGCGGCGAGTTTGTCGGCGACCGCCGCGGACAGATCGAGGTTGTACAGGTATTCGACGCGGCCGCTCGCGCCGGTGGAGCCCGGGTGCGCCGGCGTATGGCCGGTGTCGACGACGATGTAGCGCCCGGAGGCGGGCGCGGTGCCGGTGGCGGCCGAGGTGTCGGCCGCATGCAGCGCCAGCGGTGCGCCGAGCAGCGGGGCGCAGGCGAGCACGCGCACGGCGGCGCGCACGAACGGGCGAAGGCGTCGGATGGTTCGATTCGTCATTGTTGTTGTCGAGGAGGGCATACGGCGCGTCGGACGGCGCGTCACCGTCGGCCTGCTCAATGCAGTCGGAATGTCGGGCGATTATAGCGGGTGGCGGTGGCGCCGCAATGACGGATGACGGCCGTCAGGCCAGCACGCGCCGGGCGGCGAGCATGCCCCAGTACGACGCCTCCTCGAACAGCGACAGCCCGGACAGGTCCGCATGCGCGAACACGACGGGGCCGTCGGCATCGCGCAGCGCGAGCAGCCCCGGCCGGCTCAGGAAGTCGACGTCGGGCGTCGCCATCGCGTGGCCGCGCACGGTGATCTCGAGCGCCGTCGCGTGTTTCCACAGTTCGCGCCCGTACACGGCCTGCAAGTCGATCGCCGCCTGTTCGCGCAATGCGTCGGGCCTGGCCTGCGCGAGCCAGCGGCGTGTGTCGTCCGGCGCTTGCGTGCTCAACGCCTGGTACGCGGAGAACACCGAGCGAGTCGGTGGCGACATGCGGATCAACTGGTGCGTCGACACGACATAGCCGAGCCCCGCACCGTCGTAGACGACGTTGTCCCACGCGAGCGGCACACCCGCTTCCTCGGCCGGCATGCCGTCGAGCAGGAAGTTGGACACGAGCCACGGCGCGCGCGGCGGCAGGTCGCGCGCGGGGTCGAAGCCGTATGCGCCGAGCTGCGGAAACACGCGCGCAGCGACGAACAGCGGCATCGCGCTCACGACGCGCCGCGCCTTCAGCATGAACGTCGACGGCGCACCGTCGTTGCCGACGCGCGCGCACAGCACGTCGACGCCGCCCGCGCGTTCGGTCGCGCGCACCGCGAAGCCGTCGCGCGACCACGCGCCGGAGCCGGTGCGCGCGGTGATCGAATCGCTCAGCTTCGTCACCATCGTGTGCAGCCCGTCGGGCCAGGTCAGCACCGCGCCGTCGCTCGCATCGCCCGCGTGCCCGCCGCGCGACGAGAAGTAGTGCAGGCCGGCCCACGCGGACACGCGCTCGTACCCGGCGCCATAGTCGTCGCGGCAGCAGTAGTTCAGGTACCAGTGCAGCGCCTTTGCCGTGTAGCCTTCGTCGAGCAGCCACTGGCGGAACGAGCGCCGGTCCAGCGCGCGCCAGCGCGGGTCGCGCGACGATTCGGCGATCGGGATGCAGAACACCTTGCGGCCATCGGCGCCGCGCGCGGTGCGCAGCCCGTCGGTGTAAGCAAAGAACTTCGCCTGTTGCGCGAGTTCGTCTGCGCCGAGGCCGGCGGTCGGCACGATGCCGTCCTGCCACTGGCCGGCGATGAAGAGCCGTTCGTCGGGCGCATGCACGAGCGCGCGTTCGTCGTACACAGGGCGTGCGGAGAACGGCGCGGATTCGATCACGCCAAGATCGGCGAGCATGTCGCGCAGGTGCGCGGATTCGAGCGACGGCAGCGGCAGGTAGTGCGCGCCCTTTGGATAACCGAGATCGCCGAAGCGGCCGCCGGCGGCATTGCCGCCGAATTCTGGGCCCGCGAGCACCGTGAAGCGCGTGTGCCCTGCGCGCGCAAGCTGCCATGCGCACGACAGCCCGGCAGCACCCGCGCCGAGGATCGCGACGTCGGTTTCGATCGTGCCGGAAGGCGGCGGCAGCGTCGCATGGTCGCGCAGCGCATGGCCTTCCCGCATGCCGGGGTAGCCGACCCGCGGCGTCGTCTCGATCCAGCCGGTGCGCCCGCAGGCGGCGAGCGAGGCGGCGGCCGACGCGACGAGGAACGTGCGGCGGTCCATCAGCGCAGCACGTGCTTCCAGTCGTCGTCGAAGCGGCGCACGAGCGGCTGGTCGTTGAGTTCGTTCGGCGACATCGGCAGCGCCGGCATGTCGGCCGGGAAGTGGAACATCTCGGCGGCCGTCTGCGCGTCGAGCCAGCGGGTCGGCACCGAGTAGTGCGTCGGGACCGTGAAATCGCGGCGCTTGCCGGCGATCACGAAGCCCCAGTCGCCGAACGACGGCACGTAGCAGTGGTACGGCCACGTGTTGAGCCCCGCTTCGTGCAGCGTCGCGATGATGGTCCAGTACGCGTGCGGCGCGAAATACGGCGACGTCGACTGGATCACCGCGTAGCCGTTCTCCGACAGGTGGCGCGCGAGCAGCCGGAACACGGGCACCGAATACAGCCGGCCGAGCCCGAAGTTGGTCGGGTCGGGGAAGTCGACCACGATCGCGTCGTACACGTCGGCGTTCGATTCGAGCCAGCGTATCGCGTCGTCGTTGATCACGTGCACGCGCGGGTCCTTCAGCGAGCCCTGGTTCAGCTTGACGAGCGGGGCGGACGTCGAGAACAGCTTCGTCATCGCGGGGTCGAGATCGACGAGCGTGATCTGTTCGAGGTTGCGGTGCTTCAGCAGTTCACGCACCGCGAGCCCGTCGCCGCCGCCGAGCACGAGCACGCGCTTCGCCCACGGCAGTGCGTCGATCGTCGGGTGGATCAGCGCTTCGTGATAACGATGCTCGTCGCGCGACGAGAACTGCAGGTTGCCGTTCAGGTACAGCCGCATGTCGTCGTGCCACTGGGTGAGCACGATGCGCTGGTACGGTGTCGTTTCCGAATAGATCGTCTCGTCGCCGTACACGCCGTGTTCGGCCCAGTGCGTGATGCGGTCGGACAGCACGAAGCCGGCGACGAGCAGCCCGATCACGAGCGACGCGCGCATCAGCTTGCCGCGCACGTTGCGGATCTCGTCGCGGAACAGGTGCGTCGTCCACAGCGCGACGAAGGCGTTCAGGAGCCCGAACAGGAAGCTGGTGCGCAGCAGGCCCAGGCGCGGCGCGAGCACGAGCGGGAAGATCAGCGACACGGCGAGCGAGCCGAGATAGTCGAAGGTCAGCACTTCGCTGACGGTATGGCGGAATGCCTGGCGACGCTGCTGGAACGCGCGCATCACGAGCGGGATCTCCATCCCGATCAGCAGGCCGAGCGCGAGCACCAGTGCGTAAAGCGCCGCGCGGAACGGCGCGGCGAGCCAGGCGAACACCGCGAACAGCAGCGCGGCCGACACGCCGCCGAGCAGGCCGACCAGCAGCTCGATATCGACGAAGCGGTCGAGCACGTCGTCGTCCTCGACGAACTTCGCGAGCCAGGAGCCGATCCCCATCGCGAACAGGTAGCTGCCGATCACCGACGAGAACTGCAGGATCGAATCGCCGAGCAGGTAGCTCGACAGTGCGCTGCTGATCAGTTCGTAGCCGAGCCCGCACGACGCGAGCACGAGAATCGACAGGACGAGCGCACGCTTATGCAGCATGGCGCATCCGTTGTGCAGTGTTCGGCAATGTGGATATACTGGCGCGGAATTTTGTCCGCCGGCCCTGCGGGGGCCGGCCGGCGACGGGGCGGCGAACCGAGCACAAAATCCGAGGGAAAGAATGAATAGTGCCTATCTCTATGCGGTTCATTTACTGTCGGCGTTCGTGCTGCTTCTTGTGTTCGCGGCAGTGTACCTGAAGGTCACCCCGTTCGACGAACTGGCGCTGATCCGCGACGGCAACGCGGCCGCGACGCTGTCGTTCGGCGGTGCGCTGATCGGCTTCTGCCTGACGCTCGCGTCCAGCATCGCGCACAATTCCACACTCGGCGAAGTCGTGATCTGGGCCGTCGGCGCGATGGTCGTGCAACTGATCACCTATGCGGCGCTGACGCGCCTGATGCCCGGCATGAATCATGCGATCGAGGATCGCAACGTCGCAATGGGCGGCCTGATGGGCACCGCGTCGCTCATCGTCGGCATCATCAATGCCGCCTGCCTGACCTGACGCGCCACGCGTTTCGAGGAGACCGACATGAGTCTGGGATCGTTTATCCGCAAGCAGTTCATCGACGTCCTGCAATGGACGGAAGACACCGACGGCGTGCTGGCCTGGCGCTATCCGATGGAAGACCAGGAAATCCAGTACGGCGGCAAGCTGACCGTGCGCGAAACGCAGGTCGCGATCTTCGTCAACGAAGGCAAGGTGGCCGACGTGTTCCAGCCGGGGCTGTACACGCTGGAAACGAATACGCTGCCGGTGCTCACGTACCTGAAGAACTGGGACAAACTCTTTCAGTCTCCTTTCAAGTCGGACGTCTATTTCTTCAGCACGCGGCTGCAGCTCGGCCGGCGCTGGGGTACCGCGCAGCCGGTGACGATCCGCGACCGCGAATTCGGTTTCGTGCAGGTGCGCGCGTTCGGCATCTACTCGTACCGGATCGTCGACGCGGCCGCGTTCTATCGCGAGGTCAGCGGCACGCGCGCGCAGTACACGGTCGACGAGGTCGAACAGCAACTGCGCAACCTCGTCGTGACCGCGATGAGCACGACGTTCGGCTCGGCCGACGTGCCGTTCGTCGACATGGCCGCGAACCAGTCGCTGTTGTCGCAGCGTGTCGCCGACGCGCTTGTGCCTGTCTTCACGCGCTACGGCCTCGCGCTCGACGCGTTCGCGGTCGAGAGCGTGTCGCTGCCGGCGGAACTGCAGAAGGCGCTCGACCTGCGGATCGGCGCGGGGATGGCCGGCGATCTCGCACGCGCCACGCAATACCAGACCGCGCAGGCGATTCCGCTCGCCGCGCAGAACCCGGGCGGCATCGCGGGCGTCGGCGCGGGGCTCGCAGCGGGCGCGGCGATCGGTCAGGCGATGGCCGGCCAGATCGCGGGCGCCGCGCAACCGGCGCCGGCCGCGCCGCCCGCGCCCGCTGCAGCGCCGGTGGCGGCCGCGCCGGCGGAAGGCACCGACTACGTGCAGCGGCTCGAACAGCTGAAGACGCTGTTCGACAAGGGCCTCGTGACCGAAGACGAATATTCGCGCGCGAAGGCCGAGATCCTCGCGAAGCTCACCCGGTAAGCGTCGCGCATGTTCCGTACCTCGTGCCCCCAGTGCGGCGCGCCAGTCGAGTTTCGCTCGGCGGCGGCGGTGATGGCCGTCTGCGCGTTCTGCCGCAGCACGCTGCTCAAGCGCGGGACCGACGTCGAGCGGATCGGCGAACTGGCCACGGTGCTCGACGATGCGTCGCCGATCCAGATCGGCACGGCCGGGCGCTACGGCAAGCGCACGTTCACGGTGCTCGGGCGCATCCAGATGACCTACGACGCCGGCGTGTGGAGCGAGTGGTATGTCGTGTTCGACGACGGCACGTTCGGCTGGCTGTCGGATGCGTCGGGCCAGTATGCGGTGACGGTGCGCGAGCCCGACGATGCGTCCGGCGGCGCGTGGCCCGCGTTCGGCACACTGGAGCCGGGCATGCGGATCGACCACGGCGGCCGCGCGTTTCTCGTGTCCGACGTGCGCACCGCGCGCTGCACGGGCGGCGACGGCGAGCTGCCGTTCCGCGTCGATGCCGGCTGGGAGGCGCGCGTCGTCGACCTGCGGACCGGTAACGCATTCGCGACGTACGACTATTCCGACGCCGATTCGAACGGCGGGAGTCCGGCCGTCTATACGGGCGAAGCGCTGGAGTTCGATGCGCTCGCGTTCACCGGGCTGCGCGATACCGACAACGATACGCGCGAGAAGCGCGGTGCGGAGATGGTGCCGTTCGCATGCCCGAGCTGCGGCGCGCCGCTGTCGTATGCGCCGAACGTGGCCGACTACGTGGTGTGCGGCAGTTGCCATGCGGGCGTGCAGTGCACGGCCGAGCAGCAGACCGTGTTCGCGGCACAGCGCAAGCTCGACGCGGTGAAGGGGGCGTTGGAACTCGGCGCGATCGGCACGTTCGACGGCGTGAAGTACACGGTGATCGGGATGATGCGCTGCCGCGTGCCGGGCGACGAAGAGACGTGGGACGAATACCTGCTGCTGAACCCGAAGCGCGGTTTCCTGTGGCTCGTGCAGAGCGAAGGGCGCTGGGAGCGTGTGCAGGTGCTCGACCAGTGGCCGACGATCGGCAGCGAGTCCGACGTGACCGACGGCGGCAAGACCTACCGCCTGCGCGAGGAATACGACTCGGAGGTCGTCTACGTGGTCGGCGCGTTCAACTGGCGCGTGCAGGTCGGCGATCGCACGTCGATCATCGACTATGGCTGGCAGAAGGACAAGCTGACGCGCGAGCGCAGCGACGCGGAGATCGTCTGGTCGCGCGCGCGGCCGCTGTCGGGCAGCACGCTCGCCGAACGCTTCGGCACGCCGGCGCTCGCGACGGCCGCGGCTGCTGCGACAACGGGTGCCGACGCGTCGACCGGCCTGTTCGGCCGGAAAGGCCCGCACAGTTTCGCGCCGCTGCCGCTCGTGTTCAGCGCGCTGCTCGTGATCCTGAACATGGGCGCGCTGTTCTCGTTCAGCGGCCGCTCCGTTTACGTGCTGGTCGGCCTGCTGGTGCTGTGGCTGCCTGAATGGCTGTGGAAGAGTTTTGCGTCGGACGGGGGCAACGCGTGATCCGGTACATCCTCTACGGTGTCTACGGCCTGATCGTCGTCACGCTGTTCAGCTGCGCGTCGATCGGCGGCAGCGGTTCGGGCGGCGGTGGCTGGGGCAGTTCGTCGGCGCGCAGCGGCTACTCGTCGTACGGGTCGCACAAATGACCGCGCGCGACGGGATCGCGCCGCCGCGCGCGACGTTCGGCTCGCACGTGCTGGCCGACCTGGCCGGCATCGACGCGGCGTTGCTGCGCGACGCCGCACGGCTCGAGACGCTGCTCACCGAAGCGGCGCGGCAGGCGGGCGCGCGCGTGATCGGCGCGCATTTCCATCATTTCGGCGGCGAGCACGGCGTGACGGGTGTCGTGCTGCTCGCCGAATCGCACATCACGATCCATACGTGGCCCGAGCATCGCTTCGCGGCCGTCGACGCGTTCATGTGCGGCGCGGCGCGCGCGGCCGAGGCGGTCGATGCGATTGCCGCCGCGCTCGGCACGCAGGCGCAAGTCCGGCAGCAGGTTGCGCGCGGCGGTGCGGCGACGTGAGCGGGCCTTTTACTTCCTTTCACCCTATGCGTAACAGAATCCGATTCACCGCGTTGCTCGGCTGGGCGCTGCTCGCCGGCAACGCTGCCAACGCTGCCGCCGATGTGCCGCCGAAGCCGCCGGGGCCGGTCGTGATGGTGCACTTCGATTACTACGAGAAGGACAACGCGCGCCTTCATGCGCTGGAGCAACGGCTGGGTCGCGCGGTGAAGCAGGCAGGAGCCGGCGAACTGGGCGAGACCGAACTGCATCGCGACGGCAACGACGGTTATCTGTACTTGTACGGCGCCAGCGCCGACCGCTTGTATGCGGTGGCGCGCCCGATCCTGAAATCGTCAGGATGGCTGAGCGGTATGGAAGTGACGTTGCACCGCGACGCCGGTGAGGAGACGTTCCCGTTGCGCCGGGATGGCGCACGCTAGTGCGAAGGTGGCCCGGGCGGCGCGGCGGGTACGGCGGCCGTCGCGTACCGGGACGGAAAGGATGATTTCATCGTTGCCGACGTTGCCTCATTACGACAACGCATCGCCAGGCGAGTCGTCCCCAGGCGGTCGGCCGCCGCGACGTTCCCCGCTAATGGTCGAACCGGAACGTCGACACGCTGTGCATCGTCGCGTCGTCGGTGCCGACGATGCCCTCGGTGCCCGCGACGGCCGAGCGCTTGCCGTTGCTCAGCACGGCCCAGTAGCATTCGCCGCCGGCTGCGTGAACGCCGGTTTCCGGATCGCTGATGCCGCACGTGATCGTCGCGCGCATGCCGTGCCAGCCGGGGCCGGAGAAGCGCTCGACGTCCTGCGGGATGCCGGGGCCGAATGACGTCACCCATTTGCCGTCGTCCTGCTTCACGAATCCCGCTTCCTTCTCCGCGACCGGTTCCAGCGCGCCGTCGACGATCTCGAACGAGATGAAGCTGCTGCTGTAGGTCATGTTGCGTCCGACGATCGCGACGCAATGATCGCTGCCGCTTTCCGGGCACGGCTTCTTCACCTGCCGGTTCGCGAGGTATTCGAACGAGATGCCGAGCGCAGGGTCGCGATAGGTTTTCCAGCCCGCGTGTTTCACCGGCTTCAGCGCCGCGGTGCGGTCGCGGTATGCGGCGGCGATGCAGGCGGTGTCGGCGCAGGCATCGCGCTGCGTGAGCCATGCGCGTTGCGACCGGATCACGGCCTGCTGGTCGGCGGCGATGCCGACTGCATCGTAGTACGCGTTCGACAATGCGCTGTCGGCCGACATGAGTGCCTCGTCGGTGCAGATCAGGTGCTCGGTGCGCGTCGTCGCACGTGCGCATTGGATGCCGTCGGCATGGGCCGACAACGAGAGGCCGATGGCGGCCAGCGCGAGACCAGGGCGGATGCCGAACACGGACGGCTCCTCAACGGGTTCGAACGGCGGCTGTCACGCCGCCGTCAGGTGACGCAATGGCGCACGCGGTTCGCGAAGCGTTGAACCCGTGCGCCATGCAGCGGGATGCGACAGGGCGAAATCAGCGATTGATTTCGTCCGCCGAGATCAGCTCGGCCACCAGCACCGGCGCCGGCCCCTTCAGGTAGTACTCGTGCTCGAGCGGTTCACGCAGCTTCATGAACGTTTCCGCGCCGACCTGCATCGTTTCGCCCGCATGCATGCGCGCGCCGCTTTCGAGCAGGTAATGCATCACGCTGTTGAAGATGCCCGAATAGCGTTCGCCTTCGTGATGACCTTCCGCGAGCGCGGCGAAATCCGGCAGGCCGAACACGTCGGCGCCATAGGTGCGCATCCACACGCCCTGGACGCCTTCGACCTCGTATTTCACGAAGCCGCAGAAGAACAGGCTCAGCGGGATATTTCGCAGCACGTCGAGGCTTTCGTCGCCGAGTTCCTTCGCGTTGAAAACGCCCGCCGGCAGCGACGTGTGCGCGTGCTCGTTCAGCACCGCGAGGCCGTTCTGTTCGGCCAGCGCGCCGGCGACGGCCGCCAGTGCGACGTACTGGTCGAGCGGATTCGTTTCGTGCCCCGCGTAGTAGAGGATCACGTGGCTGCGGCTCGCGCGCACCTGCTGTTTCAGGTCCTGCCCGTAGTGGGCGGGCGCGACGCACGCTTCCAGCGCGTCGGACGGATAGGGTGCATCGAAGCCGACGAGCCGGACGACGTGGTTGCCCCAGCCGGCGAGCCCGAACACCTGCGAGAGCGTCGGCTCGGTTTCGACGCGCGCCTGCTTCATGCTCGGGTGGTACGCGCGCAGTGCGGCCGTCAGCGCGGCGATATCGACCTGCAGCGGGCCGTCGAAGACGACCGTCACGCTCAGCGGATTCTCGACGTCGGGTGCCGCGGCCAGCGCGACGGGGTTTTCGGGTACTTCCTTGCGGCCAAAGAATCGGGATATCAGGCTCATCGGATTATGTTCGTGTCGAAGCCGTTTCAGGGAGGGGGCCCCGTTCTCTCGGTCGGGGCGCGCCGTCAGGGTGACGGCCGCCCGTAGTTTCCACGGGTTCGGCGAATCTGGCAAATGCGCGGTGAATGCTTGGCGGTGAGGCGACGGCGCGTTCGATTGCGTTCGGCAGGCGGGGCGCAGACACGCCGGGCCGTGCGGCCCGCGCTCGCCGGTCAGTGCGGCAGCGCTTCCGCTTCGGCCCAGCGCTTGAACGAATCGAGACGCCGGCGCGTCTGCACGAGATAGAACGCGCCGATCAGCGGTTCGAGCAGCCAGCGCAGCCAGGCCGGCTGGGCGCGGAAGTGGTACGTGAATTTCACCTCGGTCGTGCCGGGTGTGCGCTCGGTGAAGTTCCAGCTGCCGCTGAAGCGTTCGAGCACTTTCGGGCCGTCGACCATTTCGACGGCCGCGACCTGCGGCGGCCGGTACGAGATGTAGCGCGACACCATCGTCGCGCCCGACTGGCTGCGGCAGAACGCGTCGACGCCGACGTCGGCCGTCGTGCCGTCGAGCAGATAGGCATCGGTGAGGAAGCTGTCCCACACGAGCCGCCGCGCGTAATCCTGCGACCACGTGAAGAGGCGCCTGCGATCGACGCCGACGGTCCGGCTGACTGAGATCCTCATGATGGCGGGTGCAATGGCGCGGATTGGGATGGATTCGAGTGTAACCCGCCGATTCACGGCATTTCTTCATACTTCGTCAAGTCGAGCAAGGGCTCGATTGACGCCCTCCGGGATTTCCCCTACGATTCACACCAACCCTTCGGGAAAGACCCGAAGCGTTTCAATCTCTTGAGGGAGCCTCATGAGTACGCAACAGAACCGGCGCTTCGACGCGCTCGTTTTCATTGGTCGTTTCCAGCCTCCGCATCGTGGTCACCTGAACGTGCTGAAGTCGGCACTGAGCCGGGCCGAGCGCGTGTGCGTGCTGATCGGGTCGACCGACAAGCCCCGCACCATCAAGGATCCGTTCTCGTTCGACGAGCGCCGCCAGATGCTGGCTTCGCTGCTCGACGCGTCCGAGCGCGACCGCGTGACGATCGCGCCGTTGCAGGATTCGACCTACAACGACGGCGACTGGGTGCGCTGGGTGCAGGACGCCGTCGCGTCCGCGCTCGGCGACGTCGCGCAGCGCAAGGTCGGGCTGATCGGCCACGAGAAGGACGCCACGTCGTATTACCTGCGGATGTTCCCGCAATGGGAGCTCGTCGACGTCGATGCGACGGAAGACATTTCCGCCACCGAGATCCGCGACCAGTATTTCGCCGAACGCCCCAACAGCTTCGTGCAGTGGGCCGTGCCGGAACCCGTGTTCGGCTGGCTCGAGCGTTTCCGCACGCAGCCGGAATTCGCGCAGCTGAAGTCGGAAGCCGAATTCATCGCCGCGTATCGCAAGGCGTGGGCGGCCGCCCCGTATCCGGTCACGTTCGTGACGGTCGACGCGGTGGTCGTGCACTCGGGCCATATCCTGCTGGTGCGCCGCCGCAGCGAACCGGGCCGCGGCCTGTGGGCGCTGCCGGGCGGGTTCGTGAACCAGGATGAGCGGCTCGACGCGGCCTGCATCCGCGAGCTGCGCGAGGAGACCGGCCTGAAGCTGCCGGAGCCCGTGCTGCGCGGCTCGATCAAGGATCGCCAGGTGTTCGATCACCCGACGCGCTCGTTGCGCGGCCGCACGATCACGCACGCGTGCCTGTTCAATTTCCCGACCGGCGAGCTGCCGCGCGTGAAGGGCAGCGACGACGCCGACAAGGCGCGCTGGGTGCCGCTGAACGAATTCGCGCAGATGCGCAACGTGATGTTCGAGGATCACTTCGACATCGCGTATCACTTCCTGGGGAAGCTTTGATCCGCTGATTCCCCGCATTCCGGTCCGCCGCGACAGACGCGGCGGCACTTCAACGGCCTAGAGGAGCTCTAGCCATGCAAAACGTTCCCGGCGGCTTTGCCGCGGTTCTCGCCAATCCGATCCTCAACACGGATTCGTACAAGGCTTCCCACTTCCTGCAATATCCGCCCGACGCGCAGGCGATGTTCTCGTACGTCGAATCGCGTGGCGGCCGTTACGACCGCACGGTGTTCTTCGGACTGCAGATGTTGCTGAAGAAATATCTGTGCAAGCCGGTCACGCACGCGATGATCGACGAGGCGCGCGATTTCTTCACGGTGCACGGCGAGCCGTTCAACGAAGCAGGCTGGCGTCATATCGTCGAACGCTACGACGGTTATCTGCCGGTGAAGATCCGTGCGGTGCCGGAGGGTTCGGTCGTGCCGGTGCACAACGTGCTGATGACGGTCGAATGCGACGACCCGCAGGTGTTCTGGCTCGCGTCGTATCTCGAGACGATGCTGCTGCGCGTCTGGTATCCGGTGACGGTCGCGACGCGCAGCTGGCACCTGCGGCAGACGATCCGCCGCTTCCTCGAAAAGACCGACGACGATCTCGCGCAACTGCCGTTCAAGCTGCACGACTTCGGCGCGCGCGGCGTGTCGAGCGCGGAGTCGGCCGCGATCGGCGGCGCGGCGCACCTCGTGAACTTCATGGGCTCGGACACGGTGCTCGGCGTGCTGGCCGCGAACCGCTTCTATCGCGAGCCGATGGCCGCGTACTCGGTGCCGGCGGCGGAGCACAGCACGATCACGTCGTGGGGGCGCGAAGGCGAGGCCGACGCGTACCGGAACATGATTGCGCGCTTCGGCTTGCCCGGCGCGATCGTGTCGGTCGTGTCGGACTCCTACGATCTGTTCGCCGCACTCGACCTGTGGGGCGGCGAGCTTCGGCAGGCCGTGCTCGATTCGGGCGCGACGCTGGTCGTGCGTCCCGATTCGGGCGACCCCGTGAAGATCGTGCTGCAGACCGTGCGTGCGCTGGACGCGTCGTTCGGCTCGACCGTGAACGGCAAGGGGCGGCGCGTGCTGAACCGCGTGCGCGTGATCCAGGGCGATGGTGTCGACGAGCTGTCGATCGAAGCGATCCTTTCCGCGCTCGACGAAGCGGGTTACGCGGCCGGCAATGTGGTGTTCGGCATGGGTGGCGCGCTGCTGCAGCAGGTGAACCGCGATACGCAGCGCTTCGCGATGAAGTGCTCGGCGATCCGGCGCGGCGGCGAGTGGCACGACGTTCGCAAGGATCCGGTCACCGATCAGGGCAAGCGCTCGAAGAAAGGGCGGCTCACGCTGCTGCGCAATGTTCGAACCGGCGAGTATCGGACGACGACGCTGCCGGTTGCGTGGGACGACCGGATGCTGGAAGGCGAGTGGGAAGAAGCGCTCGAGACGGTGTTCGATACGGGGCGGCTGCTCGTCGATACGTCGTTTGCGCAAGTGCGGGCGAGGGCGCACGCAGGGGAGGTGTGACGCGGGCGGCGGGGTATCCCGCCGCGTCGTTCGCGTTCAGGCGGCGTGGGCGACGGGCGTGCACGGCACGGCGTCTGCGTCGACTTCTCCCGTCAGTACGTTCGCAGGCACCGGCACGAAATTGATGTCGCCTTCACCGAAACCATCGAGCGCGCTCGCCTGCCGTCACGATTCGCGGGCGAGCGCGCGCCCCGCCGTGTCCTCTGCCCGCACCGCCTCCATCGCCCGCGCCAGCGCATCGAACACCGCCGGCCCCTTGCAGCGCGACACGTTGAAGCGCATGAACGAGGTCGCGCCGTGCGACGCGCTGAACACGTTGCCCGGCGCGAGCACCACATCGTGATCGAGCGCATGGCGTGCGACACGCGCGGCGTCGAGCCCGTCGGGCAACTCCGCCCACACGAACAGGCCGCCGCGCGGCTCCGTCCAGATCCCGAGGCCCGCGCGTGCGAGGCGCCGGATCGTCTCGCCCATTGCATCCGCGAGACGCGCGCGCAGGCTGTCGAGATGGCGCCGGTACGTACCGTCGACGAGCAGCCGGTGCACGACGTTCGCGCCGATCTGCGCATGGCCGAACGACGTCGCGAGCTTCAGGTCGACGAGCGCCTCGATCCACTCCGGGCGCGCGGCGACGTAGCCGCAGCGGACCGCGGCCGACAGCGTCTTCGAGAAGCTGCCGATCGACACGACGCGCGACAGCCCGTCGAAGGCCGCAAGGCGCGGCGCGGGCGTGCTCTCGAAATCCGCGAAGATGTCGTCCTCGACGATCAGCAGGCCGTGCTCGGCCGCGAGCGTCAGCAGGCGGTGTGCGACGGGCGGCGCGAGCGTCGCGCCGGTCGGGTTGTGCAGCGCCGCGTTGGTGATGTACAGGCGCGGCCGGTGCTCGGCCAGCACCTGCTCGAAGCGCGCGAGATCGGGGCCGTTCGGCGTGTACGGGACGCTGACGATCCGCGCGCGATGCGCGCGCAGCAGCGCCTGGAAGTTGAAGTAGCACGGATCGTCGAGCACGACCGTGTCGCCCGGCTCCAGCAGCAGGCGGCACACGAGGTCGAGCGCATGCGTGCCGCCGTCGGTCAGCATGATCTGCGCGGGTTCCGCGTGGACGCCGTGCTGCGCGAGCCGCCAGGCGAGCTGCTGGCGCAGCGCGGGCAGGCCGAGCGGCGTCGCGTAATCGGTCAGCGCGTCGGATTCGTCGCGCGACACGGCGCGCAGCGCGCGGCGCAGGCTCTCGTCCGGCAGCCACGACGGCGGCAGCCATCCGCAGCCGGGCTTCACGGTCGTCGGCGCGGCCTCGAGCGACTGGCGCGACAGCCACAGCGGATCGAGCTCGCGATCGAGACGCGGGCCGAGATCGGCGAGCGCGAGCGGCGGCGCGTGCCCCGACACGTAGAAGCCCGAGCCGCGCCGCGCGACGAGCACGCCTTCGCTCGCGAGCCGCTCGTATGCATCGACGACGGTCGATTTCGACACGCCCAGCCCGTCGGCCATCATCCGGATCGACGGGACGCGCGCACCGGGCATCAGCGCGCGGCTCGCGATCCGCGCGCGCAAGGTGTCCATCACGGTTTCCACGCGCGTGCGCGACGGCGCGGGCGGAACGGAAAGCGGCGCGGAATGGCTCATGGCGAAGAATGAACTGTACGGACGGTTGTCCAGTACAGTTTGTCGGAATTGTATTGGGCTGTAGCTTACGCGCTTTTCACGGGCGGCGGATCATCGGTGATCCACTTTCCCCGTTCAGGATTTCCCGTGCAAAAGACAACCGACGGATGGCTCAGCGGCCTGCTGGGCGTGATCATCTTCAGCGGCTCGCTGCCCGCGACGCGTATCGCGGTGCAGGGGCTCGACCCGCTGTTCCTCACGTTCGCGCGCGCGACGATCGCCGGCGCGCTCGGCCTGCTGCTGCTCGTCGTGCTGAAGCAGCGGCGGCCGACCCGCGCCGAGGCCGTGTCGCTGGCCATCGTCGCGCTCGGGGTCGTCGTCGGTTTTCCGTTGCTGACGGCGCTCGCGCTGAAACATGTGACGTCCGCGCACGCGATCGTGTTCGTCGGGCTGCTGCCGCTCGCGACCGCGCTGTTCGGCGTGTGGCGCGGCGGCGAGCGGCCGCGGCTGCCGTTCTGGATATTCTCGATCGTCGGCAGCGGTGCGGTGGCTGCGTTTGCGTTGCGCAACGGCGGCCAGGCGTCGGTGATCGGCGATGCGCTGATGCTGGCCGCGATCGTCGCATGCGGGCTGGGCTACGCGGAAGGCGCGCGCCTGTCGCGCCAGCTCGGCGGGTGGCAGGTGATCTCGTGGGCGCTCGTGCTGTCGCTGCCGCTGATGTTGCCGCTCACGTGGCTCACCTCGCCCGCGTCGTTCGACGGCGTCGATGCCGCCGCACTGTGGGGGCTCGCGTACGTGTCGCTGTTCAGCATGCTGATCGGCTTCGTGTTCTGGTATCGCGGGCTCGCGCTCGGCGGGATCGCGAGCGTCGGCCAGTTGCAGCTGCTGCAGCCGTTCTTCGGCCTGCTGCTGGCGGCCGGGCTGCTGCACGAGACGGTTCCGCCGTCGATGGTCGTCGTGACGGTCGTCGTGGTCGGCTGCGTGGCGGGCGCGAAATACTTCTCGAAAGTGGCACCCGTGCAGCGCGCGGGCTGACGCGCGCGCCTGGTAGAGGGAACGGGCGCGACCCGCCGCAGGTCGCGCCCGTTCGCGCTCAATCGTCCGGGGTACACACGCGCAAGCGGTGGCCGTCCGGGTCGAGCGCGACGAACGTCAGGCCGAACACGGCCGTCATCGGCGCCTGCTCGAACGTCACGCCGAGCGCCTTCCACGCTTCGTACAGGCGCCGCACCTCGTGGTCGTCGTCGACCATGAATGCCAGCTCCGAGCGGTGGCCGGCGCCGGCCGACACGAAATCGCGCGCGCGGGTCGACCACAGGCCCAGGTGCAACCCGTTGTCGAACGTGAATGCCGCATAGGTGGGAAACGCGGCGACGGGCGGGCGCTCGAACAGGCGCGCGTAGAACTGCGCGCTGCGCGTCGGGTCGTCGACATACAGGAGAACGAGATTCGGAGAGGTCATGCGGGGCCGTCCCGGGATCGATTAAGATGCGTCCCATTCTATGAACGGATGCTGTCAGAAAATGGCAGCATGGAACGATGACGCGTGCCGAACGATTGCTCGCGCTGCTGCAGGTGCTGCGGCGCCACCGCCGCCCGGTGAGCGGCCGCGTGCTGGCCGGGGAACTCGGCGTCAGCCTCCGTACGGTCTATCGCGATATCGCGTCGCTGCAGGCGCAGGGCGCGGACATCGACGGTGAGCCCGGTGTCGGTTATGTGCTGCGTGCCGGGTTCATGCTGCCGCCGCTGATGTTCTCGCAAACGGAGCTGGAAGCGCTGATGCTCGGTTTTCGCTGGGTCGGGAAGTTCGCCGATGCGCAGCTCACGACGGCTGCGTCCGATGCGCTCGCGAAGATCTCCGCGGTGTTGCCCGCCGAGCTGCGCCGCGAGATGGAATGCACGACGCTGCTCGTCGGCCCGCGCACGATCGTCGATCGGGAAACCGTCGACATGGGCGTCGTGCGCACGGCGATCCGTACCGAAAGCAAGGTCAGGATCCGCTACGCGGACGAGGGCCGGAAAACGGGCGGCGAACGGATCGTGTGGCCATTCGCGCTCGGCTATTTCAATGACGTGCGCATCCTGGCGGCGTGGTGCGAAGGTCGGAACGATTTCCGGCATTTCCGGACGGATCGCATCGTCGCGCTCGAACGGCTGGACGTGCGCTATCCGCGGCGACGCGCGGCGTTGCTGAAGGCGTGGCGTGCGGCGGGCGCCGACGTGCGCGTGACGGTGAGGTGAGGTGAGGGGGCGAGGTGCGCAGGCCGCGCACCCCGTTCCGTCGTGCCGGCCTTACTCGAACGTTTCGAGCGCGAGCAATTCGTCGATCGTCTGCCGGCGGCGGATCAGCCGCGGCGTGCCGCGATCGACGAGCACTTCCGGCGCGAGCGGCCGGCTGTTGTAGTTCGAGGACATCGACGCGCCATACGCGCCCGCGTCGTGCAGGAACAGCAGGTCGCCGATCTGCGGCTGCGGCAGCTTGCGGTGCGTGACCACGCCGCCCGCGTCCTGCGTGAACACGTCGCCCGATTCGCACAGCGGCCCCGCGATCGCGAGCTCGACCAGCGGCCGTCCGGCCGGCAGCGCGCCATCGTGCGCGTGCACCGACACCGCGTGGTAGCTGCCGTACATCGACGGGCGCATCAGGTCGTTGAAGCCCGCGTCGATCAGCACGAAATCGTGCTTCGGCCGGCGGTTGACGGCCTGCACTTCGGTGACGAGCGTGCCGGCTTCGGCGACGAGGAAGCGGCCCGGTTCGATCTCGATGCGCACCGGGTGGCCGAGATGCCGTTCGATCCGCTTGCGCGCGGCGTCCCACTGGCTGAAGTAGTGACCGACGTCGACGCGCGGCTCGCCGTCGCGATACGGGATCGACAGGCCGCCGCCGGCCGAGATCGCGTCGATGTCATGGCCGAGCGACGTGACGAGGTCGACCATCGCATCGCATACCTGCGACAGGTGGCCGTAGTCGACGCCCGACCCGATATGCATGTGGATGCCGACCAGCTTCAGCCCGTACTGGCGCACGATCTCGATCGCGCGCGGCACGTCGTCGATCCAGATGCCGTGCTTGCTCTGCGGGCCGCCGGTGTTGGTCTTGTTGCTGTGGCCGTGGCCGAAACCGGGGTTGACGCGCAGCCACACGCGGTGGCCGGGCGCGTGCTCGCCGATGCGCGCGAGCATGTCGAGCGAACCGGCGTTCACGGTCACGCCGTGCTTCAGCACCGCCGCGAGCGTCGGACGGTCGATCAGGTCGGCCGTGAACACGACGCCTTCCGGCTCGCCGGCCGGGCTGAACCCGGCCGCGAGGCTGCGCTCGATCTCGCCGAGCGACACGGCATCGACGCACGCGCCTTCCTCGCGCATCAGCTTCAGGATATGGACGTTCGAATTCGCCTTCTGCGCATAGCGGATCACGTCGAACTGACGCAGTTGGGCGATGCGGTCGCGGATGACGTCGGCGTCGTACACCCACAGCGGGGTGCCGTATTGCTGCGCGAGCGTCGCGAGCTGGCGGGAATCGAGGGACATGGCGGATGAATCGGGTCGAATGAACGGATAACGTGAATGATGCGCCTGTTTATCTATGCAGTAAAATGCCTATTTGTCGAAATTCGATTCACATCTGATATAGACGATCATGCTCACGCACCGCCATATCGAGGTCTTTCGCGCGCTGATGGTCACCGGCAGCACGACGCGCGCGGCCGAGATGCTCTATACGTCGCAACCGACGATCAGCCGCGAGCTCGCGCGCATGGAGCAGGTCGTCGGCTTCGCGCTGTTCGAGCGCGCGCACGGCCGGTTGCGGCCGACGATGGCCGCGCTCACGCTGTTCGACGACGTGCGGCTCGCGTATGTGGGGCTTGAACGCGTCGCGGCCACGGCCGCGCGCCTGCGCGAGTTTCGCGACGGTCAACTGTCGGTGATCGCGCTGCCGGCGTTCTCGCACGCGATCCTCCCGGGCGCGGCGCGCCGGTTTCGCGACGCCCATGCGGGCGTCAGCCTGTCGGTCGAAACGCAGGAATCGCCGATGCTCGAAGAGTGGCTCACCGCGCAGCGCTACGACCTCGGGCTGACCGAGCACGACGTCGCGCCGGCCGGCACCGTGCTCACGCCGCTGCTCGAAGTCGACGAAGTATGCGTGCTGCCCGACGGCCATCCGCTGCTCGCGCAGGATGCGATCGATCTGCCGGATCTCGCCGATCGCCCGTTCGTGAGCCTGTCGCTGAACGATCCGTACCGCATCCTGATCGACGAGGCGTTTGCGCAGCTCGGCGTGGCGCCGCGCTCGGTCGTCGACACGCCGTCGGCCGTGTCGGTGTGCGCGTTCGTGCGGCAGGGGCTCGGCGTCGCGATCGTCAATCCGTTGACCGCGCTCGATTTCGTCGGGCGCGACCTGCACGTGCGGCCGCTCACCCGGTCGTTTCCGTACCGCGTCAGCGTGATCGTGCCCGAGCACCGGCCGAAAAGCCTGCTCGTCGATGCGTTTACCGATGCGCTGCGCGGCGAGGCGAAGGCGATCCGCCGCCGGCTGGCCGCGATCCTCGGCTGACGCGGCCGTATGATGGGCGTTTCGCCGCCATCGCCGTTTTTTCGTCTTTTCCGGAACCGCTCATGACCGATGCTTCCGCTTCCCTCGAACAACCGATTCTCACCGGCGAACGCGTCGAACTGCGGCCGCTCGAACGATCCGATCGGCAGGCGCTGCTGGACGCTGCCGCGGACGGCCGGTTGTGGAACCTGAAGGTCACGGTCGTGCCGGGCCCGGACACGATCGACGCGTATATCGACACGGCATTGCAGGGGCGTTCGGCCGGCACGGTGATGCCGTTCACGATCGTCGATCGCGCGTCGGGCCGCGCGATCGGCAGCACGCGTTTCTGGAAGATCGATCGCAAGAACCGCAAGCTCGAGATCGGCCATACGTGGTTGAGCGACTCGGCGCAGCGCACGCGTGCGAACACCGAAGCGAAATGGCTGTTGCTGGGTTATGCGTTCGACGTGCTGCGATGCGTGCGCGTGCAGTTCACGACCGACGAACTGAACGAGAAATCGCGCGCGGCGATCCTGCGGCTCGGTGCGAAGCAGGAAGGCATCGTGCGGCACGAACGGATCATGCCGGATGGCCGCAAGCGCAATTCGGTGCGCTTCAGCATCATCGACGACGAATGGCCGGAGGTGAGGGCGCGGTTGATGGCGAAGCTTGCGACGTAACGTGTCGCGTATGACGCACGGCGTGCGTGGCGTCGCGTCGCGTCGCCGAAGGGGGGCGGCGACGCGACGGCAGGGGAAAAAGCCGTGCGCCGCGCACGATGCGCGGCGCGGCGGCGCGTTACTGCGCCGATGCGAGGTGGTGGCGCTCCGCGAGCTTCTGCGCGTCGGCGTAATGCTTCTGCAGGATCGGCAGCGACTGGCGTGCAACTTCCTTCAGCTTCGTGTCGCGGCCCGACGCGATTTCGGCCTGGAAGGCCGAGATGGTCTTCTGCTGGCCGGCGAGCGCGACCTGCTCGATGTACGCCTTGTCGAACTCGGCGCCGCGCAGGGTCTTGATGCTGTTCAGCACGGCCGTGTCGGGGTCGTTGGCGGGCACGTCGACGCCGCGCGGGCTGGCTGCGCGCATCGCCTGGATGATCTTTTCGTCGTCGGCCGACACGCGTTGCGCGAACGCCTTGACCTGGCTGTCCGATGTGCGCGAATCGGCGACGCGCGCCGCGTCGTGCTGCGTCGACACCGTTTTCGTGCCGTCCGTGATGAATGCCTGGTCGGCTTCGTGGATGCGCGTCGCGGTGGCGGCGGCCGGCGCGGCCGGTGCCGGTTGTGCGGTTTGCGCGGTCGCCGTCACGGCGACGAGAAGCAGGCCAGCGGCAGACAAGGCAAGGCGCGAGACGTGGGGAAAGCGGTTCATGGGACCTCCTTTCAATCGGGGCTCTGGTTGAAAAACGGATCGGGTGATCCGTTGCTGTGCGAGAGACCGGGCGCGCCCGGGCCGGATTCGACCGCCGCTCTGCCGCGGCGCCGGTCGAAGTGTTTCCCGGCCCGACTGATTCTAGGAGGGCGATCCGGTAGCAGGTGCAACCGCGCTGTGGTTTGTGTAACGGTTGGTAAGACGAATCGATGAGCGCGTGTGTCGGCAGGTATTGCGTACCTGTCGCGTGCGCGGCGGCGGCAATTTTTGCGCGCATGCGGCGTGCGGGATGCACGTGGGTGTCATCTGCCAGTCATCGTCATGCCGTGGTGACGTGCGCATCGAGCGTCGACGCTGGCCGGCTCGCGATGCGCGCGAACGCGTCACACGCGGTCGAGCAATGCGTCGAGACGCGGCAGCAACGGCGTCGCGCAATGTGCCTGCAACGCGTCGGGCGCGGTGTAGCCCCACGCGACACCCTGGAATGCGATGCGCGCGCGTCGTGCCGCGTCGGCGTCGCGGATTTCATCGCCCACGTACAGCACTTCGTCGTTGCGCAGGCCGGCTTCATGAACGAGCGCGCGCAGGCGACGTGCCTTGCCGAACAGCGGAATGCCGCACGCGAAATGTTCGACACGGCTGCTGGCGTGCGGGCCGAGCCGGTCGCGCACGATCTCCTCGGTATTCGACGTCGCGATCGCGATGCGGATGCCGCGCGCGGCGAGCGCGTCGAACGTTTCGCCGACGCCGGGGAACAACGCCACTTGCGCGACGCGCGGCCGCATCAGGCGACGCATGTCGATCGTCACGCGCGGCACTTTCCACATCGGCACGTCGAGCGCGCGAATGATGTCGCGCGCCGACATCCCGCGTAGTGCCGGGCGCAGCTCGGGCGTGGCGTCGCGAAAGCCGTGCATGCGCGACGCTTCCGACAGCGCCGCGAGAAAACTGTCGAGCGAATCGGCGAGCGTGCCGTCGAAGTCGAATGCGATGAGGCGGTAGGGCATGAAGCGGCGTGGCGGGTTATCGGGCAGACGACATTGTCACCGAATCGGGGCCCATCGCCTGCACGGTTGATTGCGCCCGCGGAGAAACGAGAGGTCGAGCAGCTTCTTCGCGTCGTCCGGATGATCGGTGCTGTCCCTTGTCTCCCGCCGCGCTGCGCGGTATCGTCGACGCTTCGTTTTCCACCCACCGACCGGAGACCGACGTGCCTGCTGCCACCCCCGCCACGCTGAGATTTTCCACCGACAAGCGCGAACTCGACGTCGACGCGATCTTCGACTTCCTGCATCGCGACGCGTACTGGTCGCAGGGTATTCCACGCGACGTGGTGGAGAAGGCGATCGAGGGTTCCCTTTGTTTCGGCGCGTATATCGGCGACCGGCTCGTCGGCTTCGCGCGCCTCGTGACCGATCACGCGACGTTCGCGTACCTGTGCGACGTGTTCGTGCTGCCTGCCGAACGCGGCAACGGCTACGGCCGCGCGCTGATCGACCACGTGTTCGCGCAGGAGATGGTGCAGGGCCTGCGCCGCATCATGCTCGTGACGTCCGATGCGCACGAGCTGTACCGGCCGGTCGGCTTCGAGCCGTGCGCGAACCCCGAGCGGGTGATGGAGATCCGCCGCCCGGACATCTACGCGAAACGCTGACGCGCGGCGCAGCGCATACAATACGCGCTTTCCGTTTTTGCCGAAGAGAAACCGATCATGACCGAACAGGAAGCCGAACAGCTCGCGACGCATCGCCATTACAAGGGCGGGCTGTATCGCTACATCGGCGTTGCCCGCCATTCCGAAACCGAGGAATCGGTGGTCGTGTACGAACACCTGTGGCCGCATGCGCGCGGGTTGTGGGTGCGCCCGGAAGCGATGTTCAACGGGAACCTCGAAGACGGCACGCCGCGTTTCCGCAAGCTGCGCGACTGATCCTCGGCCGGCCGCGTAAGCCGGCCCTGTGAGCCGGCTACGCGAGCCGAATGTCGTGCCGAATGCGCGGGTATCAGTCGGCGGCCAGCGCCTTCACCAGTTCCGGCGGTGCGTGCCGGGTCGTGACTTCCGGCGTGCCGTGCCATGCCGCGAGTTTCTTCACCGCCTTCGCGACATCGGCGGCGAGCCCCGTGCCGAACCGCACGCCCGGCTCGACATGCACGGCCTTCAGTTCGAACGTGCGGAGCGTGCGATGCGCCTTCGCGTCGACGCGCCCGACCAGCCGGCCGCGATGCAGCACCGGCAGGCAGAAATAGCCATAACGCCGCTTGTGCTCGGGCGTATAGCATTCGATCGTGTAGTCGAAACCGAATAGCGTCGACGCACGCCGCCGGTCCCATACGACCGGGTCGAACGGCGACAGCAGCGTCGTGACCGTCGAGCGCAGCGTGTCGGCCTCGGCGGCCGGCAGCAACGCTTCGAGCGAGCGATGCACGTAGGCCGGCTCCTTCCAGTCGTCGATCGCCACCGGGATCAGGTCGCCCGCGTCGGCGAGCTGCTCGAGCTCCGCGCGGTACGAGCGGCGCGGCAGCCGATAGTAGTCGGCCACCCAGTCCGCGCGCACGACGCCAAGTGCACGGCATGTGTAGTCGAGCAGCGCGGGCAGCACGGCTTCGCGCGGCGGCAGGTCGCGCGTGTCGTCCCAGCCGGGCAGCACGCGCTCGCGCACGTCGTACACGCGCTGGAAATTGCGGCGTTCCGACACCATCAGGTCGCCCGTCGTGAACAGCACTTCCAGGTGGCGCTTCTCGGGCTTGCGATCCCACCAGCCGTTGCCCTTCACGCCATCCTCGCGGACGAAATCCGCCGACTTCACCGGGCCTTCTTCGCGAATCCGCGCGAGCAGCCGCTCGATGTCGGGACGATTCTGTTCATGCCATTCGGCTGCATATTTCCAGCCCATCCCCGACGGATCGAGCATCTTGTAGCGCATCAGGCCGAACTGCTCGACCGGCAGGAAGCACGCTTCGTGCGACCAGTATTCGAACAGGCGCGCCTCGGCGAGATGCTCGTCGAGCCACTGCGGCGAGAAATCGCCGAGACGGCTGAACAGCACGAGATACGGGCTGCGCGCGACGACGTGGATGGTATCGATCTGCAGCTGCGCCATCCGGCGGATCGTGTCGAGCACGTCGGCTTTGGTCGCCTTGCGGCGGGGCGGTGTCAGCAGGCCCTGCGCGGCGAGATGCAGGGCGCGGGCGGCGGCGGGCGAGAGCGTAAGCATCGGAGGGGCGGCCGGGAGTGATGGTCGGGAACCACTTTAGCGCGAAAGCGGCGCGCGCGTGCGACGTGCCGAGGCAACGTGTCTGACAATGGTTGACAGATACGTTTCGCAAGTTTCCCTATAGTGCAGTCCATGGCGCGACGAAATGTGCGCGCAACGATTCCGCTTCCGACGCACATATGTCCATGGCACGCAGGAAGCGAATCCGGGATTCTCAACCCCCATCGGGAGACCCGGAGCCCTGAGCGGACATCCATGCGGCTGTGCACCGGCCCCGTGTGGATGTCCGCTGATTTTTTTGTTTTTTCCGGTTTGCTTCGCGGGCGGTTTCCCTGCTGCCCGTTCTGCCCTGTCGCTATTCCCGCTCGTCCGACTGATTGCTACTGGCGCTTGCCGCGCGCGACTTCGTCGCCGGCGCCGGGCGGCAGCCGCCGCGTGATCGGAATCGATGCGAACGAACACAGCCCGACCACGACGAACGCGGGCCAGAAATCCGACCACACCATCTTCTGATGACCCTGCAGCCAGTGCGAAACGTGCAGCACGAGGCCGGCCACCGTCACGCCGAGACCGAGCGACATCTGCTGCACGACGCTGCCGAGGCTGGTCGCGCGGCCCGCGTCGCGCGGCGAGATGTCCGCATAGATCATCGAGTTCAGGCTCGTAAACTGCAGCGCGGGGAAGATGCCGCCGACGAGCACGATCAGCCAGATCGCCCAGGTCGCCATGCCGGGATGGAACACGCCGTACGCGGCGATCGCGAGCCCCGCGAATGCCGCGTTGTAGATCAGTACCGTGCGGAAGCCGAAGCGGCGCAGCGTATGGGTGGCCGTCGAGCGGCTCATCGCGCCGCCGAACGCGGACGCGCACGTGATGAGCCCTGAATGGAACGCGCTCATGCCGAGCCCTTCCTGCAGCGCGAGCGGCAGCAGGAACGGCACCGCGCCGAGGCCGATGCGGAACAGCGACCCGCCGACGACGCTCGCGTGATACGTCGGGATCTTGAGGAAGCTGAGGTCGAGCACCGGGCGTTCCTTGCGGCGCGCGTACGGCACGTAGAGCGCGAGCAGGACGGTGCCGGTCACGCACATGGCGAGGGCGTTCGAGCGCGACGTGAGCGCACCGTCGATCAGCGTGAGGCCCATCAGCAGCAGTGCGGCGCCGCTGGCCGACAGCAGGAATCCGAACCAGTCGAGCGGGCCCGGGTCGGGCTCGTGCGTGTTCGCGATGTGCTTGCTCGCGAGGTAGATCCCGTAGATGCCGATCGGCACGTTGATGAAGAAGATCATCCGCCAGTGCAGGTAGGTCGTGATGAAGCCGCCGACGAGCGGCCCGACCGTGGGCCCGAACAGCGCGGGAATCGCGAGGTAGTTCATCGCGCGCACGAGATCGGAGCGCGGCACGGCGCGGAAAATGATGATACGGCCGACGGGCACCATCATCGCGCCGCCGACGCCCTGGATGAAGCGCGCGAACGTGAGCACGCCGAGGGAATTGGATGCCGCGCACATCAGCGAGCCGACGACGAAGATGCCGATCGCGGTGCGGAACACGGAGCGCGCGCTGAAGCGGTCGGCCAGCCAGCCGCAGATCGGAATGAACACGCCGAGCCCGACCACGTAGGCCGTGATCGCAATGTTCAACGTGACGGGGCTGTGCCCGAAGTCCCTCGCCATCGCGGGCAGGGCGGTGACGATGATGTTCGCGTCGACGCTTTCCATGAACAACGCACAGGCAACGATGAGCGGTGCTAGAAAGACGGGCGACATGGGCTGGGCGCGCGGTAAAGACGCCATTATGCCCACAATGTGACCATTGAGTCACGTACGACAACAGATGTTCCGCATAGTGCAACAGTCGTTCTTTTCGCGGGCGGCGCGGAAAGAACGACTGCGAAAACGCCGCGCATGCATCGCGTTTGTGCACTGCACGCGTCGCGATCGCGGCCACGCGACGCAGGTCGCCTGCGCGAGCCGCGCGAATCGAAACTTGCTTGATGTGCACGTTTCGTGCGACAGTCAGGCCCACTCGCAACACAAAACGACGCGCATCGATCGAGGGCCATCGAGACGAGCGCGCGCGCGAACGAGACCTCGTGCCGACCCACTCACCATCGAAAGGAGGGGACACGTCATGACGTCACATCGTGCCGCATCGATTGCATCCCGCGTCTCAACGCGCATCCCAACGCGCTTCTCAACCCGTTTCTCAACCCGCTTTCCGCTCCGTCGCTCACCGCCGCTCGGGCGCGCCGCGCCGCGTCTTCGCTGGGCCGCCGCACTGGCCGTCGCGTATCTCGCCGTTGCCGGCTGCGCCGCGCAGGCCGACAACGCGAACCGGGCCGCCGCGCAGGCGGTCGATCAGTCGGCGGCGCCCGCGACGGCCGCGGTTGCCGGCCCCGCGTCGGGCACGCTGCTGCCGCCGCCGAGCCAGCTCTACGGCGAGCTGTTCGTCGCGGTGCAGACCGCGCAGATCTATCCCGACCAGAAGACCTTCGTCGACGCGACGCCCGACAGCGATCCCGCGACGATCGTGCAGTTGTATCAGCAACAGAAATCGCAGCCGGGCTTCTCGATGAAGGCGTTCGTCGGCCAGCATTTCACGCCGCCCCCGGAAGGCGGCGTCACGCCGCCGCCGAACCAGACGCTGCGCCAGCACATCGACTGGCTGTGGCCGCAGCTCACGCGCACGAGCACGACGGTGCCGCCCTACAGTTCGCTGATTCCGCTGCCGAAGCCGTATGTCGTGCCGGGCGGCCGTTTCCGCGAAGGCTACTACTGGGATACCTATTTCACGATGCTCGGGCTGCAGGTGTCGGGCCGCGAGGATCTCGTCGACGACATGCTCGACAACTTCGCCCATCTGATCGACACGATCGGGCACATCCCGAACGGCAACCGTACGTACTATGCGAGCCGTTCGCAGCCGCCGTTCTTCGCCTATATGGTCACGCTTGCCGCACAGGCCGAAGGCGACAAGGTCTACCAGAAATATCTGCCGGAACTGCGCAAGGAGCACGCGTACTGGATGCAGGGCGAAACCACGACGCCACGCGGGCAGGCCGCGCGCAATGTGGTCGCGATGCCCGACGGCGCGGTGCTGAACCGCTACTGGGATGCGAGCGATACGCCGCGCGACGAGTCGTATCTCGAGGACGTGACGACCGCGAAGTCGGTGCCGGGGCGCCCGGCGAACGAGGTGTACCGCGACCTGCGCGCGGGCGCCGAAAGCGGCTGGGACTACAGCTCGCGCTGGTTCGGCGACGGCAAGACGCTCGCGACGATCCGCACGACGTCGATCGTGCCGGTCGACCTGAACAGCCTGATGTTCCATCTCGAGACGACGATCGTGAAGGGCTGCGCGCTCACGCGCGACGTGGCCTGCGTGACCGATTTTTCCGGGCGCGCGGCGCGGCGTGCGGCCGCGATCAACCGCTATCTGTGGAACCGTCGCGGTTACTACGGCGACTACGACTGGCAGTTGCGCAAGCCGCGCGACGCCGTGACGGCCGCCGCGCTGTATCCGTTGTTCGCGGGCGTTGCGTGGCCCGAGCGCGCGAAGGCGACCGCGCGCGAGGTGCGCAAGACGCTGCTGCAGCCGGGCGGCCTCGCGACGACCACCGAGAACACGGGGCAGCAGTGGGACGCGCCGAACGGCTGGGCGCCGTTGCAGTGGATCGCGATCGACGGGCTGCGGCGCTATGGCGAACCGGCGCTCGCGAAGGACATCGGCACGCGTTTCCTGTCCGACGTGAAGCACGTGTATGCGACCGAAGGCAAGCTCGTCGAGAAGTACGTGGTCGAAGGCGCCGGCACGGGCGGCGGCGGGGGCGGCGAATATCCGCTGCAGGACGGCTTCGGCTGGACCAACGGAGTCACGCTGAAACTGCTCGGGCTGTACGGCGAGTGACGCGCGGCACGGGCCGCGCGCTTGCACCGCGAGAGCACGCACGGGCCGTCCGGCCCGTGTCTGCATCCGGCGTGCGTCAGAACACGATCGTCGTGCGCACGCCGACCACCGTTTCGTCCCCGATGCGCGCACCGGCCGCGTTCGGGTTCGGGATGCCGCCGCCCGGACGGAAGAAGTGCTGCAGGTCGGCCTGCAGTTGCCACCACGGCGTGACCTGGTACTGGTAGGTCGCCTCGACGACCGTTTCCGCGCGGCGTACCGGATAGCCGGGTGTCGTGTATGCGCCGGTGTCGCCGTCGAGGCCGCGCGCATGCGAGCCGATCTTCGTGTAGCCGACCGCGAGACCCGCGACGTCGTTGTCGCGTCCCTTGAACGGCGCCTTCAGCGTCACGCCTGCATTGGCGGCGAAATCGACGGTATTGCGATCGCCCGGCGCGCCCATCACGCGCGCGAACACGCCCACCGAGCGCGGGCTGTCCGGCGACGGCCGCCACACCATCTGGTCCGCGACCGCATAGAAACTGTAGTTGCCGCGATGCGTGGCCGGCATGCCGTTGCTCGCCGGATTCGCGAGCGACAGGCCGTCGGTGCCGTAGCGCGGATCGTTCGAATGCTGCGACTGATACCAGAAGCCGAGCTTGTACGTGCCCGGCAGGCCGGCCGGCTGCGGCGCCTTCGGATCGGCGGGCGGCGCGTTCAGCGCGTATTGCACTTCGCCGATCACGAACGCGCCGCTGCGCAGGTTGAAGTGGGTGCCGTGCGCGTTCAGCACCTGCGCATCGCCGTCGGTGCGGCCGGCCGGGTTGCCGTCGAACACGCCGACCATCGCGGTCCACGCATCGGCGGGCTTCACGCGCAGCCGCACGCCGAGCGACGACATCGGATACGCGGGGCCGCCGGCCGGCAGATCGGTCGACGGCAGCACGGGCCAGCCGAACGTGGCGTTCATGAAGGCCGACGCGTTCTGGCTCACCATGAATTCCTGGTCGACGCTCTGCTGGCCGACCTTCACGTCGACCTTGCCGTCGAGCAAGGACTGCTGGTACCAGAGCTCCCACAGGCGCGTGGTCGAATTCGCCTCGATGCCAGTCGCGGTCTGCAGCGTCTGCAGATAGCGTTGCGTGAGGTTGGTGCCGTGAATCTGCAGCGCCGACACGTTGAACGTGCCGCCCGGCAGGCCGATCGCCTTGCCGGTGTCGACGTCGAAGCCGAATTGCGTGAGCCCCTGGTAGGCGCCGCCGCGACCCGTGCCGCCCGACGTGTTGTACAGGTACTCGCTGGTCTCCTGCAGGTTCAGCGTGATGCCGTGATCGCCGAGCACGTCGCGCAGGCCGCCCATGTTGCCGAGCAGGTTCGAGCGTTCCCAAAGGCCGACGGGAGCGGGCGCGGCAGCATCGGCGGCCTGTTGTGCGGGCGCGGCGGCGTCACTGGCGCCGGCCGCCGGTTCGGCCGCGGCCGGCGGCGACGATTGCGCGAACGCGGGCGCGGCGGCGAGCGACAGCAGCAGCGCGGCGAGCGCATTGAGGCGGAACGAGCGCGGGACGGGTTCGAGGTAGTTCTTCATGTGGGTTCCGTCGGTGGTTTGATTAGTTACGCTGAAGAAACGAAAACGTGGTGCGGAGAGCTTGACGCGGCGGTACATGGCACATGCCACCGCCGCGCGGGGCGGGGCTTACGGCAGCCAGCCGCCGATACGCCACACCTGCGCGAAGCCGAGGCGCGGCGCGGCCGAGCACAGCAGCGCGACGAGCGCGACCGCGGCCGCCATCACGGCGAACAGCAGGCAGTCGAGCGGGCGGGGCGCTGCCGGCACGTGGGCGAGCGCCGAGCTGCGCCAGTTGCCGAGTGCATGGGCGAGCGGCGAGAGGCCGGAAACGAACGAGCGGTCGCATGCGACATGCACGATGCGCTTGAGCCTGACCGCGAGCGATTGAAGAAACATGACGCTGCCTCCGTCCGGTCCGGCGAGGGCCGGACGACGTGATCGAGCGCGGGCGCGTGACGCGGCCTGCGATCGGAGGGTGGAACGTAACGGAGCGTGCAACGGACGAACTGGCGATGGCCGGCCCGGAAGGAAGCGCGCTAACCCGACGAATGCGAGCTAGCGGCGTAAGACATGCGTCTGGCTGCTATCTCGCGATGGCTTGGCCGGCCTGGACCGGCGTCGAACTGCAACTAGAGCATGTGTCCACGGAGGGACTCCTGTGATGAATTGCGGCGGATTGTATTCGCGTCGTTTGCTGCAGTGCAAGTAAAAAACGCATGAAAGGCGCCGTGTGTGGCGGATGCGTCGCCGTGGAGCGCGCGGGTGCGAGGCCGCCACGACGAGGCGACGGCCGGGTGCCGCGCCGTTGTTCGCGCACATCGGATCGTGACCGTGACATGACGCGCTGAAAGGTTTCGGCACGTCATTTCAAGGGCAATTCTTTCAGTGCCGCGAAGTCGGAAATTTATTTCGGGAAATGGGGTTGGGCGGGGTTGACTTCACTTTCGGGCCGTCCATAGAATCCGGCATCTTCACTCTTGGGGCCGCCGCCTTGGACGCCTGCAGTAGTCGATCTTCGAACGAAATTTCCGCCTGAGCGACCGACGTCCGCGCCTCATCGAAGCCGCCGTTTGTCCCCCGGGCAAACGGTGCGCGCAGCAGTATTCCGCAGCAAATTCCTACGTGCACCCTGATTCGCGCCGGTTAGCGTGATGCGTTTTCGCATGCGCTGCCCGGTTTCACCGCCGCCTGGCAGGCGGCCGCGTTTGCGCACGCCTTTCCCTGGCGCGCGAATGCCGGCCCGCACGGCTGACGGCGGTCAACCGTGTTCTCCGGAACACCGCACAGGAGCCGCCATGAACGACAGTGACAGTTGTCCCTTATGCCCGTTGCACACACAGACCCTTGTGAACCCGGGTCGCGGGGACAATCCGGCCGACTAGCCTGACACGTCGTTCAGGCGCCGGACTGGCCCCGCGCCCACCACGCGGCCGGCACGCTTGCCGTCGCCGCACGGAGCCAGATCATGAACTTCGGCCTTCTGCTGTCGAATCTCCCGCACGTCACGGAATCGCGCAACGACTTCGACGCGATGCTGATGCTCGACGCCCGTCCGCGGGTGTTCTCCCGCCTGTTGAACCGGCTGAAATCGCTGATCCACTGAAAGACGCGCCGAGCGCGCCTCGGCATGCGCACGCGCGGCCGCCATCGGGCGGTCGCCCCGCGCGCATCCCAAGGTCGCACGCTCACCAGATAACCATTAGCCGTACGGAACACATCATGTCCACGCCATCCAACGTTTCTCCACCGATTGCCGTCGAACGCGCCGCCGTGCTCGACGAGGCCCACCTTGGCGACATCCGCGGTGCGCTCGGTACGATCGCGCATCACGACACCGGCACGCGCGGCTCGTGGTGGGCGCGCCTGCGCACGCTGCTCGCGATCATCGGCCCGGGCCTCATCGTGATGGTGGGCGACAACGACGCTGGCGCCTTCGGCACCTACACGCAGGCCGGCCAGAACTACGGCACGACGCTGCTGTGGACGCTGCTGCTGCTCGTGCCCGTGCTGTACGTGAACCAGGAAATGGTGCTGCGCCTCGGCGCGGTGACGGGCGTCGGGCATGCACGGCTGATCTTCGAGCGCTTCGGCAAGTTCTGGGGCGCGTTCAGCGTGATCGACCTGTTCCTGCTCAATGCGCTCACCATCGTCACCGAGTTCATCGGCATCACGTTCGTGCTGGATTTCTTCGGGCTGCCGAAGGTCGCCGGCGTGTGCGTGGCCGCGGCGCTGACCATGGCCGCGGTGAGTACCGGGGATTTCAGGCGATTCGAGCGGTTCGCGATCGGGCTGTGCGTGCTGAGCCTGCTGCTCGTGCCGGTGCTCGTGTCGATCCATCCGCCCGTCGCGCAGATGACGCGCGATTTCTTCGTGCCGAACTGGCCCGCGCACGCGAAGCTGTCGGACGTGATGCTGCTCGTGATCGGCATCGTCGGCACGACCGTCGCGCCGTGGCAGCTGTTCTTCCAGCAGAGCTACGTGATCGACAAGCGCATCACGCCGCGCTTCATGAAGTATGAAAAGGCCGACCTGTGGATCGGCATCGTGTTCGTGCTGATCGGTGCGGTCGCCATGATCGGTTTCAGCGCCGCGCTGTTCAACGGGCATCCGGAAGCCGGCAACTTCACCGACGCGGGCGGCATCATCGCGGGCCTCGAGAAGTATGCCGGCCGCACGAGCGCAACGCTGTTCGCGGTGGCGCTGCTCGACGCGTGCATCATCGGCGCGGCGGCCGTGTCGCTGTCGACGGCCTATGCGATCGGCGACGTGTTCAAGATCCGCCACTCGCTGCACCGCGGCGTGTCCGACGCGAAGGGTTTCTATCTCGTGTATTTCGGCATCGTCGCGGCCGCGGCCACGCTCGTGCTGATTCCGGGCAGCCCGCTCGGCCTGCTGACGGAAGCGGTGCAGACGCTCGCGGGCGTGCTGCTGCCGAGCGCGACGGTGTTCCTGCTGGTGCTGTGCAACGACCGCCAGGTGCTCGGCCCGTGGGTCAACTCGACGAAGCTCAACGTGTTCACCGGTGCGGTGATCTGGGTGCTCGTGCTGCTGTCGATCATCCTCACTGCGTCGGTGATGTATCCGGATATCAGCGGCGAAGCGATCATCGACGTGCTGGTCGGCGGCACCGTGCTCGCGATCACGGGTTATATCGCGACGGTATTGATCCGTCGCAACAAGCGCGTGATCGAACCGGCCATCGATCGCACGTTGCGCGACACGTGGCGCATGCCGCCGCTCGATACGCTCGAGCCGCAGAACATGACGCTGGCGACGCGAATCTGGATGGCCGTGCTGCGCGGCTATCTCGTGATCGCGGTCGGCCTCGTGATCGTCAAGGTGGTGCAGATGACGCTGCTGAAGTAACGCAGGCCGTCTGCCAGGAAGCGGCGCCGGGCCCGGCACCGCGCCGCAACCCGCACATGCCGGCCTTCGTGGCCGGCATGTGCGTTTACGCGCTTGCTTGCGGCACGTCGCACGCGTTGCGCGACGGTCAGATCAATTCGAGCTTCGACGTCAGGTACGTGAGCTGGATCCGGTTCGCGACGCCGAAGCGCTTGCGCAGCTTGCGCAGGTGATAGTCGACGTTGTGCGCGCTGGTGTCGAGGCGCCGGCCGATCTCCTTGTCGGATGCGCCTTCGGCGATGCCGAGCAGCAGTTCCTGCTCGAACGGCGTAAGCCCGTTCACCGCGCGCTCGCGCGAGGTCGAGATCAACTGCGGCGACGCGAACTTGTGTACCGACAGCCCGATCGACAGCGCCTGCTCGATCGTCGCCGGCGTGATCCATTCGCGCGTGCGGCGCGGCGCGGTGAAGCTCATGAACGCATGCAGCCGCGTGCCGGGCACGGCCATCGAATACATGATGCCGCTGCACATCCCGTCGTCCTGCATCGTCTGCAGGAAGCCGTCGAGCGCGGCCGGCGTCGCGCGCGGGCCGGCGTCGCGCTCGCGGTGTTCGCGGCGCAACTGCTGCAGGTCCCACACGATCGGCATGTTGCATACGCGTGCGCCGAGCGTGCGCGGATCGACGTCGTGATGGTGGTGGCGCACGTAGTCGCCGCGATAGGTGGACGGCGTGAATGCTTCGTGCAGGTAGAGACTTTCTACCCGCTCGTGCGCGAATTCGAGCGCGAAGTACGCGAACGTCGAGAAGCCCGTCAGGTGCAGCAGGCTTGCGACGATCCGGCTGCGCTCGGCCGTGCTCTGCGCGTGCGCGAGCGTATCGGCCACGCCGAGTTTCGGCGCGTGCGGCTGCGTGACGTCGCCGCGTTTCACGTCGTCGCACCAGACGACCTGCACGGGGCGCTCCCGCAGCACGTCGGGGCACGCGCCCGGCCCGTGCGACGGGTGGGGAAAGGTTGAGGCGACCGCTTCTTCATGCAATGCAATGTCGGACATGTGCCATCCCTCGGAATCGACGCATAACGCCTGGCGGCGGCCGTATCGTGTATGGCCGTCGCGGCGGTGCGATCGAGCATCGGTGTGATATGCGCGGATCGTCATCCATGACGCAGCGCGGGGCATTGTACAAAAACGCTTGTGTACGCGTAATATGCCGTAATACTAATGGCGGCGGAAGATTCCTATTCGCACGCAAATAACGAAGACCAGAAAATCCATCGAGACAAGACCAGATCGTGACGGGGCGCAGGTTCATATATTGGGAAAGGGCGGGCTCCTCATGACATACGCTGACGGCGCACCACGCGTCGAGTGGTTTTCGCAGGCCGATATCGCAACGGCCGCGGCTTATTCGAATGAACATCAGGCAATCGGGCGCGACGTTTTTACCGGCGCGCAAATCGAATTCGGTAAAACCGACCCGGCTTTGGCCGATTTCGCGTCATGCCATGCGCGCTTGCGGCAAATCGGTTTCAGCACGCTCGGTTATGGCGCTTTCGAAATGATCGGGCGGCGCATCCTGTGCGCGCACCTGCTTCGCGACCTCGCTCCCGCGACGTTCATGCAGCCGTTTTTCGAGGGCATGCTCTACGAGAGCGACCCGCGGTTCGCGCAGGTGCGGCAGAGCGGCTTTCCGGTTGCGTGGCAGCTCGACGAGATCGAGGCGGCCGCGCAGGGCAGCGGCGACCGCAAGATGCTGGCGCTCGCCGGCCATCTGCGTGCGCACGCGATGAACAGCGGCGTGCTGTTCGGCCTGTCGGCGCCGCGCCTCGACCTGCGTGTCGCGGTGAACGTGACGTCGGAGACGCACGGCACCGAATGGATCGACGATCGCGTGATCGGCGGTGCGCTGTCGGTCAGCCTCGCGGTGCATCGTGTCGCGCTGCCGTTCCTCGAGGCACGCATCGCGCGCATGCGCGGCTTCGCGCTCGGCGACGAGCAACTACAGGTGCTCGACCGTCTCGTGCATGGTCTGTCCGACCAGGAGATCGCGAGTGCACTGCGCACGTCGCTGCACAAGGTCGGCCACCATATCCGCTCGCTCGAAAAACTCTTCAACGTGCAGAACCGCGCGCAGCTCGCATACCTGGCGGCCCGCCGGCTGCCGTCCTGACGCCGCGCGTCCGCCGCGTTCGTCCCCGTTTTTTCCGCGACCGATGAACGTCGGGCCGGCCCATGCGCGGCCGGCCCGACGGGCGGCTGCGGCCGCGCGCGCCGGCGCGCTCTGCAGACGATGCTTGACAGCATTTTTTTCGAGTGATTGGCGAGTTCACCTATGAATTATTGCTGATTTATTTCTTCGTAATATGGCCCGGTCGTCACGCCGGACGGCGGGCCGCGAGGTTGCGCCGTGCGTGACGGAACTGGTCAACAGGGGCGGACAAATCAATGTGCGGAATCGACGGCTTTTTGAATAGCGTCGCCTGCGATGAGGAGACAGCGCGCGGCACACTCGCGCGCATGACGGCGAGCCTTGCGCATCGCGGGCCGGATGGGCAGGGGATCTGGGTCGACCCGGAAGCCGGCATCGCGCTCGGCCACCGGCGGCTCGCGATCGTCGACCTGTCGGTACACGGCCGACAGCCGATGGCATCCGCGTGCGGTCGCTACGTCATGGTCTTCAACGGCGAAATCTACAACCATCGCGAACTGCGCGCGGAGCTCGAGCGCGCGGGGCGCGCACCGGCGTGGCGCGGCCACTCCGACAGCGAGGTGCTGATCGCGGCGATCGTCGCGTGGGGTGTCGACGCGACGCTGCGGCGCGCGACCGGCATGTTTGCGTTCGCGCTGTGGAATCGCGCATCGCGGGTGCTGACGCTCGCGCGTGACCGGATCGGCGAAAAACCGCTCTACTACGGCCGGATCGGCGACGCGCTCGTGTTCGCGTCCGAACTGAAGGCGCTGCGCGGTTATCCGGGCTTCGACGGCGCGATCGATCGCGATGCGCTGTGCCTGTACCTGCGCCAGTCGAGCGTGCCCGCGCCGCATACGATCTATCGCGGTATCCACAAGCTGCCGCCCGGCACGTATATCCAGTTCGAGCATGCGCGCGACACGCCGCGCCTGCGTGCGTACTGGACGCTCGAACAGGTGATCGAGGACGGTCGCGCGGAGCCGTTCGAGGGCAGTGCCGACGACGCGGTGGGCCAGCTCGACGCGGTCCTGCGCCAGGCCGTCGCGCGGCAGATGGAAGCCGACGTGCCGCTCGGCGCGTTCCTGTCCGGCGGCGTCGATTCGTCGACGATCGTCGCGCTGATGCAGGCGCAATCGTCGACACCGGTCGATACGTTCACGATCGGCTTCCACGAGGCCGGCTACGACGAGGCCGGTTATGCAAAGGCCGTCGCGCGCCATCTCGGCACGCGCCATACCGAGCTCTACGTCACGGCCGACCACGCGCTCGGTGTCGTGCCGAAGCTCCCGTCGATCTACGACGAGCCGTTTTCCGATGCCTCGCAGATCCCGACCTTTCTCGTGTCGGAGCTGACGCGCCGGCACGTGAAGGTGAGCCTGTCCGGCGACGGCGGCGACGAGCTGTTCGGCGGCTACACGCGCTATTTCCTGACGCCGCGCCTGTGGCGCAAGCTGCATCGCGTACCGGGCGCCGTGCGCGCGCGTATCGCCGCCGCGCTGCATGCGTTGCGGCCCGATCACGCGGATCAGCTTGCGGCCGTCGCGCAGGGGGCGTGGGGCGGCGCGGAGGCACGCGAATCGGCGGCGCGCATCGGCGATCGCCTGCACAAGCTCGGCCACGTGATGACCGCCGAGAGCCGCATCGGGCTGTACCGGCTGCTGATGTCGTCGGTGCATCATCCCGAGCGCCTCGCGCTGTCGGGGCAGGAGCCGGCGACGCCGCTCGATACCGTATCCGCGTGGCCCGCGCACCTGAGCTTCGCCGAGCAGGCGATGGCGATCGATACGCTCACGTACCTGCCGACCGACATCCTCGCGAAAGTCGATCGCGCGGCGATGGCGGTGAGCCTCGAAACGCGCATGCCGTTCCTCGATCATCACGTCGTCGAATTCGCGTGGCGCGTGCCGGCGCACGTGCGCTTGCCGGAAGGGCAATCGAAGGCGCTGCTGCGCCGGCTGCTCGACCGCTACGTGCCGTCCGCGCTGATCGACCGGCCGAAGCAGGGCTTCTGCGCGCCCGTCGATCACTGGCTGCGCGGCGCGCTGCGCGACTGGGCCGAGGCGCTGCTGCGGCCGTCGCGGTTGCGCGAGGAAGGCTATTTCGATGCGGACGCGGTCGAACGTCTGTGGCGGCAGCACGTGACCGGCCGGATGAACTGGCAGCACCAGCTGTGGACGGTGCTGATGTTCCAGGCGTGGCTGGAGGCGCAACGCGCCGCATGAGGCGGCGCGTTGCGCGTCGTTACTGATCGAGGCAGCGCATGCAGCGCCGCTTCGCGTCGTTCGAGTGGAGGCCGCGACACATCGTCATCACGGGCCGCGCATGGCACGAAGGCGGATCGGCGGAGGCCGCCGGCGAAGCTTGCCGGCGCACGCGATCGGGCGGCGTGGTTGCAGCGGCATCCAACCGGCGCTGGCGTGCGGGCGGCGTGTCGCGACCGGCGCTGCCGTCATCCGGATCGCCCGGCGTCATCGACGCGGCGTGAAGCGTGGTGTCGTTCGCCGCGTGCGCAACGGGCGGCGCGGTGCACACGAGTGCGACCAGCGCGGCCAACGCGCAAAGGCAGGCGACGGCGGTTCGCGAATCGCGCATCTTCATGATCGTTCCGTTCGTTCCGGGCCGGCGGCGCGGAGGGCGCGCGGCTACCGGGTCGATTGTAGGGACGGCGAGTGTCGTGTGTCACGCCGGATTCCGTAGTCGCGGGCATCGGCGGGGGCACGAGCGGACGCGACGACGCGCGACGAAGCGCGGTGTCGTGCGGCCGCCGGCGCCCAAAAGCGACCGCCGCCCGGAGGCGGCGGTCGGGTCGCGACTGGCTGGCGGGCCGGGCGGCGTGCGGGCCGCGCCCGACGGGCGTGCCGCGAAGCGCTGCGGATCGGCGCAGCGCGGTGGGGGGAGCTTGGCAGGCGAGCCGCATGCATGCGGCTCGCGGGTAAATCGTCAGGCGTAGTCGGCGGCCATCACGGCTTGCGGTGTCGCGCGCAGGATCGGCGCGGATTCGTGGCGCTCGACGTGCGTCATCGCCGCACCGAACAGCACCAGGCGATAGCCGACCGCATAGATCGGAATGATCCGCAGGTTCTTGTCGTGATCGAGTTGCAGCTTCGAGCGGATACGCGAGATATGGGTGTCGAGCGTGCGCGACGACACGCCGAGTTCACGGCCCCACACGGCTTCCTGGATTGCCTGCCGCGGCACGATCTTGTTCATGTTGTCGAGCAGGAATTCGACGACGTCGAATTCACGCGGCGTGACGTCGACGATCTTGTTGTCGATTTCGATCGTGCGGCGCACGAAGTTGATTTTTATGTTGTCGATGTACAGGTATTTGCAATCCATGGTGGCCCTCGCATGTCCATAAAGGAGTGTTTGCGGGTCCTGTGCTGCAACTTCCGGGCCAGGGAGGGGATCGTCGTGTCACGACAGGGGGCGGCACCCGAGCGGACGGCGCTGTGGCCTTGAATTTAAAAGAATTTTTAAGGAGTGGCGGGCCGCGGGTAGAGAAAGGGTCCGAGCAAAGGTGAAGGATTGTTACGTAGCATCGGCGGCCGACGTTACGGGCGTTACGTCTGACGTAACGCGGGGGGAGCCGGGGGCAACATGCGCGCGATCCGGATCGGCGGCAGGGGATGGGAACACGACATCGAACCCTACATCGAACCCTACACGGGTCGATGGAAAATCAATATAAATCAGTGACATAAGTGACTATAATTGCCGACATCGAACCCTACATGAAACCCTACACGGAAGCATGACGACCGTCGCCACCTTTGAGCCGTTGTTTCCCGAAGATCGCGTACTCGATCCGCTGCTTGAGCAGGCCGCCGAACTCGTCGATTCGTCGCAGCGGTTGCTTGCCGTGCGCGATACCCCGCTGGCGACTGCGCTCGTGCCGCAACTCCGCGCGATGAATTCGTACTACACGAACAAGATCGAAGGCCAGCACACCACGCCGGCCAAGATCGAGGCGGCGCTGCATCGGGATTATTCGACCGATATCGTCGAACGCCGGAAGCAGCGCTTCGCGGTGGCGCATATCGCGACGGAAACAGCGCTCGAGGAGGAGTGGCGAGCGCTTCCGGTCGCCGCGCTGTTTGAACCGGCGCGAATCGCGGCTATTCACGATCGCTTCTTTTCCTGCCTGCGTGACGATGAACGATTGACCGGCGACGGGGATATCGTTGTCCCGGGCGAATTTCGTCGATCGGATGTGACGGTGGGGCGTCATTTGGCGCCGGAACCCGAAATGATCGAACCGTTGCTTCAGGCCTGGGCGACTCGTTATGCCCGCATTCGCGCCAGGGAATACCAACTGATCGGCATTGCCTGTTCGCATCATCGTCTCGCGTGGGTGCACCCGTTCATGGACGGCAACGGTCGCGTCGCACGCTTGCATTCGCATCTCGGATTGCGCGCGGCCGATCTGACCCACGGTCTCTGGTCGCCGCTTCGAGGGCTGGCGCGAGAGCATGAGCAGTATTACGCCAGGCTGAGCGAAGCCGATCAGACACGGCGCAACGATCTGGACGGCCGGGGCAATCTATCCCAGGAAGGACTGGTCAGGTTTGCGCGTTTTTTTCTCGACTGCTGTCAGGACCAGGTCGGGTTTATGGTGCATATGACTCAGTTCGACGGGGTGACGGGAAGGCTGCTGGATTTGCTGAGATTTCTGGAGGCCAATCCGTGGAAGATCCGCTCGGAAAAATCCGTTATCAAAGCGGAAGCCGCGGCGCTCGCGATGGAGTTCGTCGCGCTGCGCCGAACCGTCACGCGTGCGGAATTTGCGCAGATGCTGGGTGTCAGCGACGTATTGGCGCGCAGGATCGTTCGATCGCTGCTGGATTGCGGTCTGCTGACTTCGCCTTCGCATCGCGGCGAGCTTTCATTCGGATTGCCGCTGAGCAGCCTCCGGTTTCTGTTTCCGAGGCTTTGGCCGGAAGTCGAGCAGGAGTAAGGGGGCCGACGGGCCGCGCGAGGTCGGGTGGCGTCGGCCTGAACAAGCACGACATTCCCGCGATGCATTGAAAACGCCCGCCGCAGGGCGTCTCCGCCCCGCGGCCGGCGTGTCGCCCCGCCGTCAAGCCTTCGCGCTATCCGCCGAATCGAACGGCAGCACGTAATGCCGCTTGCCCGTTGCCGCGAAGATCGCGTTCGCGACCGCGGGCCCGACCGGCGCGACGCCCGGCTCACCGACCCCGGTCGGCGCTTCGGCCGACGGCACGATATGCACCTCGACCTTCGGCATCTCCGCGATGCGCAGCACGTGGTAGCCGTCGAAGTTGCGCTGTTCGACCTGGCCGTCCTTCAGCGTGATCGCGCTGTGCATCACCGCGCCGAGCCCGAAGCCGATGCCGCCCTCCATCTGCGCGGCGACGATGTCGGGATTGATCGCGATCCCGCAATCGACCGCGCACACCACGCGCTCGACCTTCACCTTGCCGTCCGCATCGACCGACACCTCGGCCACCTGCGCGACATAGCTCTTGAACGCCTCGGCGACGGCGATCCCGCGCCCGCGGCCCTTCGGCAGCGGCTTGGCCGGATCCCAGCCGGCCTTCTGCGCGGCCAGGTCCAGCACCGCGCGCATGCGCGGCTCCTTCGCGAGCAGGTCGCGGCGGAATGCGTACGGATCCTTGCCCGCCGTGTGCGCGGCTTCGTCGATGAACGCCTCGACGGCGTACGCGGTGTGTGAGCTGCCGACCACGCGCCACCACAGCACGGGCAGGCCCACCTTGGTGGTGGTGAGTTCGACCGACACGTTCGGCACCGCGTACGGCAGGTTCGCCGCGCCCTCGACCGAGGTGGCGTCGATGCCGTTCTTGACCATGAACGCTTCGAACGGCGTGCCGGCGAGAATCGACTGGCCGACGATCCGGTGGCGCCAGCCGACCAGCTTGCCGTCCTCAGTCAGCCCCGCGTCGAGCTTGTGGAAGTACATCGGCCGGTAGAAGCCGCCCTGGATGTCGTCCTCGCGCGTCCATTGCAGCTTGACGGGCTTGCCGTCAGCGCCGAGCGCCTTCGCGATCGACACGGCCTCGACCACGTAGTCGGACCACGCGTTCGCGCGCCGGCCGAAGCTGCCGCCCGCGTACAGCGTGTGGATCCGCACCTGTTCGGGCTTCAGGCCGGCCGTCCTGGCCGCGTTGGCCTGGTCGACCGTCTGGAACTGGTCGCCGGCCCAGATTTCGCAGCTGTCCGCCGTCAGCTTGACGACCGCGTCGAGCGGTTCCATCGGCGCGTGCGCGAGATACGGGAATTCGTACGTCGCGCCGATCTTGCGCGCGGCGCCCGCGATCGCCGCGTCGGCATCGCCGTCCTTGCGAGCCGACGTGCCCGGCTTGTCGGCGAGCTGCCGGTATTCGCGCATGATCTCGTCCGAGCCGCGCTTTTCGGCGTGCGCTTCGTCCCATTCGACCTTCAGCGCGTCGCGACCCTGTTTCGCGGCCCAGAAGCCGGTTCCGACGACCGCGATGCCGCCCGGCACCTGCACGACCGACACGACACCCGGCACGGCCCTGGCGGCCGTCGCGTCGAACGATTTCACCGTGGCGCCGAAGCGCGGCGGGCGCTGCAGCAGCGCGACCCGCATCCCGGGGAAGGTCGTGTCGAGCGTGAAATGCGCGGTGCCGTTCGATTTCGGCGACGCGTCGACGCGCGGAATCCGCTGGCCGATCAGCTTGAAATCGGCCGGCTGCTTCAGCACGACCTTGTCCGGCACCGGCAGCTTCGACGCATCGGCGACGAGCGTGCCGTATGCGGCCTTCTTGCCGCTCTTCGCGTGCGTGACGACGCCGTTGGCGGTGGTCAGCTCGCCGGCCGGAACCTTCCAGCGGGCCGCCGCGGCCGACACCAGCATCGCGCGGGCCTTGCCGCCCGCTTCGCGCAGCTGCTGCCACGAGTTCGCCATCGCCGAGCTGCCGCCCGTGCCCTGCATCGTGCCGAACGCGAGGTTCGCGTAGCGTTTCGCATCGGCCGGCGCGCTTTCGACACGCACGGTCGACCAGTCGGCATCGAGCTCCTCGGCGACGATCGTCGCGATGCCCGTATAGGCCCCCTGGCCCATTTCGACGTGCTTCGCGATGACCGTGACGGCGCCGTCGGGCGTGATGCGCAGGAACGCATTCGGCGCGAAGTCCGCGGCGGGCGCGGTCGCGGCCAGCGCGCGGCGGCCGAGGCCGGCCCATTCGAAGCCGATGGTCAGGCTGACGGCGGCCGCGGCACCCGCGGCCTTCAGGAACGTGCGGCGCGACGGACGCACCGACCCGGTGTTGTCGAGTTCGATCGTCATGGTCAGGCTCCCAGCGTCGCGGCCGCGTCGTGGATCGCCGCCCGGATGCGGGCGTAGGTCGCACAGCGGCACAGGTTGCCGTTCATCGCGGCGTCGATGTCCGCGTCGGTCGGCTTCGGGTTCTGTTCGAGCAGCGCGGTGGCCGACATGATCTGGCCGGACTGGCAGTAGCCGCACTGCGGCACCTGCAGCTTGACCCAGGCGGCCTGCACGGCCTGCGCGGGCTTGCTCTGCAGTCCTTCGATCGTGGTGATGTGCTTGCCCGCGATGCCGGCGAGCGGCAGCACGCACGAGCGGACGGCCTGGCCTTCGAGATGCACCGTGCACGCGCCGCACTGCGCCATGCCGCAGCCGAACTTCGTGCCGGTGAGTCCCGCGTGTTCGCGAATCGCCCAGAGGACGGGCATCGACGGATCGGCGTCGAGCGTGACGTTCTTGCCGTTCAGGACAAACGAGGTTGGCATTTTGATTGTCTCCGTGGGGAAAACCCGGCATGCGCCCGGTTACAGGGTCTGCTCACGCTCATAGCGGGCTTGCGCTGGCCCCCAGAAGGGCCGAGCGCAAGGAATGCGACGCAGCGAATACTCGCCGTATTCGCAAGGAGCATGACGCCGCGATCGGCCCTTCTGGGGGCCAGCCCCAAGAATGAATTTTCCCAAACAGGGGAACGTGCGTTGCCGGCCGTATTGCGGCGTCGATCGTCCCTTGTTTGGCGCGGCCAAACGGCGCTCCTCACTCCTTGCACTACGACCGGCAACGCACGTTCGCAAGCCCGCTATGAGCGTGAGCAGGCCCTGAGTGTGCGCGAGGCGCCGGTTTTTGCGTCTACCCAATCCTGCAAATTTATTGAACAATCCTGCAAATCCCCGGCAGGCTCCGGGCGGTTTCGCTATGCTCCCGCGACATGGGGAAATCTATCGAGGAAGTGTCATGGACATGACCGATATCGTGACGTCGCGCGAATCCGGGCGGCGCGAGCTGGCGACGCTGATCGGCCGTTTCGCGCCGGCGGACGGCTCGCATTCGACGGCCGTGCCGGGCCTGATGCTGCACCGGCATTCGCGGCCGGTCGATCTCGGCTGCGGCGTGTCGCGCGCCGCGCTCGTGATCGCCGCGCAGGGCGCGAAGCGCGTGATCGTCGCCGGCCAGGCTTACGAGTACGACACGCAGAATTGCCTGATTACATCGATCGACTTGCCGATCCTGTCGCGCGTGACACACGCGTCGCCGGAAGCGCCTTACCTGTGTCTGTCGCTGACGCTCGATCCGCAGCGCATCGTCGAGCTCGCGGCCGAGATGCGGCTGCCCGAACCCGACGCGGGCCCCGAAGGCGAGGGGATCGCGCTCGCCGAGCTCACGCCGCCGCTGCTCGATGCCGCGCTGCGCCTGACGCGGCTGCTCGATACGCCCGCCGACATTCCGGTCGTCGCGCCGCTGATCGAAAAGGAACTGCTGTACCGGCTGATGACGAGCGGGCAGGGCACGCGGCTGCGGCACATGGCGATCGCGGGCAGCCAGACGCACCGGATCGCGCGCGCGATCGAATGGCTCCGCGATCACTTCGCGGAGCCGATGCGCGTCGAGTCGCTCGCGCAGGCAGTCAACATGAGCGTGTCGTCGCTGCACCACCATTTCAAGCACGTGACGACGCTGAGCCCGCTGCAGTACCAGAAGCAGCTGCGGCTGCACGAGGCGCGACGGCTGTTGCTGCGGCAGGGCGGCGATGTCGGGTCGGTGGCGGCCGTCGTCGGCTACGAAAGCGCGTCGCAGTTCAGCCGCGAATACAGCCGGCTGTTCGGCGCGCCGCCGATGCGCGACGTCGTGCAGCTGCGGAAGAAGGAACTGCTCGGCTGACGGCCGGCAGCCGGCGCGCGGCCGGTCGCCGGTCACGGGTCACCGGTCATTTCATCGGGCGACCACCGTCGTCTGCAGGAACGTCGGCGCGATCCGCCAGTCCGGCACGTAATGCACCGGCCACGCGCCCGGCGTATCGACCGCGTTGAAATACACGACCGCCTTCAGCAGCGGATAGCGCCACAGCGACCGCTGGAGTTCGTCGAGTGCCTCGCGCTTGCGCGAACCGGACCCGTCGACGCCGAGCTCCGTGATCATCACCGGCAGCCCGTAATCGGTCACCCGCTCGTATTTGGTCCGCAGGATGCTCGCGGCGGACGCATGGCCGCCGGCCGGCCAGGTCGCGCAGCGCGGACAGTCGAACACGGACAGGCCGACGGCGTCCACATAACCGCGGCCCGGAAAATAGTCGTCGAGGTTCCGGTTGCCGGCCGGCGACCACACGTAGCGGAGCTGGTCGGTCATCGTACGGCACGTGGTCACGACGCGCCGGTACGCATCCACGTAGGCCGGCGCATCGCCGATGGCCCACGGATAGCGCCCGGTGTCGGCCTCCATCTCGTGGCCCCAGCGCACGAACACGGGGCCCTTCAACGCGGCGAGCGCCGAGCAGGTGGCCGCGATCTGCGCGTCGTAGCGCCCGTGCGCGATATCCGCGAGCAGCGCGCCCGGGCGCGTGTCGCCCGCCGCCCAGGGCTCGACGGTCAGCATCAGCGAGCGGTTCCGTGCCTGCGCGTTCCGGTAGGCTGCGTCGATTTCCGCGCGGATGTCGGGCGCGTTCCACGACACGAACACATGGTCGAACGCGAGATCCCGGTTGGCCGCGAGCGTGTTGTCGGGATCGTATGCGCCGAGCTCGGGCTGCTTCACCGGTTCGCCCGGCGCGGGCGCGACCACGGCCGGCAGGCCCGAGCGCCACATCATCGCCTGCCAGCCTTTCGGCGCGCGCAGCCCGATGCCCGCGAGCAGCATCGCGAGCGCGAACACGAACAGCGCGTTGCGCACGGGCAGGCGGCTGAAGAACATCTGCCGGAACGCCGACCATTCGAGCCCTTGCTCCCTGCCGTGATTCACCGCGACGACGGCCGCGATCACGAGATACAGGGTGCTCGTCAGCGTCGAGAACAGATAGAAGCCGGCGGCATTGCGCGGGTTCTCGACCGTGACGACGGGCAGGCTGCAGAACAGCGAGATCAGCAGGTACGGCGCGACCACGCGCAGCGGCGCGTCCTGTTCGATCGTGCCGCCCTTCGGCGTGACCTTGAACGGAAATTCCTTGCCGCGCACGAAGTCGAACACCGCCGACGCGCAGCCGAGCACGACCCACGGCCAGCGCGCGAACACGAACGACAGCCCTTCCCACGACAGCAGCTTCGTATTCAGCGGGCGGCACGACTGGGTCGAACGCGTGGCCCAGGTCACGACGCACAGGAGCAGCACGGCCAGCGGCAGCGCATAGGTGAGGTACGTGAGGTAGTCGACGTGTGCCCACACGCGGCCGGTGAGCAGCGCGACGACCGGAATCACGACGCCGCCGGCCATCGCGAGCGCGCACAGCGGGTACCACAGCTGGCAGAACAGGAACTGCGCCTTCAGCTTCAGCGGCAGCCCCATGAAATAGTGGCGCGTGTAGCGCAGCATGATGATCATCACGCTCTTGGACCACTGGAACTCCTGCGTGGCGAGGTCGCCGAACGTGCGCGGTCCTTCGCCGTTCGCGATCGCGTTCAGCGCGTGCATGCCGCGCCAGCCCTTCGAATTGAAGATCATCGTGGTCGAGTGATCCTCGGCGAGCTCGGGCCCGAGCCCGCCGATCTCGCGCAGTGCACGGCAGCGCACCGCATAGTGCGAGCCGATGCACAGCGGCGCGAGCCCGCCCGCATAACCGGCCTGCATCGTGCCGTGCAGCGGCCCCTCGACGTTCACGCGCCCGCGTGCGCTCCAGCTCCCGGCCGCGTTGCTGTCGCAGATGCTCGGTGCCGACACGTAGCCGACTTCCGGATCGACGAACGGCCGCAGCATCTCCTCGAGATAGGTGCGGGTCGGCACGTGGTCGGCGTCGAGCTGCGACACGAAATCGTAGTTGTCGTAGCCGACCATGTCGTAGAAGTACGCGAGATTGCCTTCCTTGCATCTGGTGCGGCGCGGCCAGCTCGCGCGGTGGTACGCGGCGATGCCGCGCCGCGTCGACACGAATACGCCGTGCTCGCGGCACCAGTCGAGCGTCTCGGGCGACGGGTCTTCATCCGCGAGCCACGTATCGTGCGGGTAGGTCTGGTCGAGCATCGCGAGCAGCGTCGTGCGGACGATGTCGAACGGCTCCGACGGCGCCTTGGTGACGACCATCGCGACGCGCCAGTCGCGCGGCACCGGCAGCGCGGGGTTCGGCACGACCGCCGAGCGGATGATGAAGATGAAGTAGCCGGGAATGAAGGTGGTCCAGAACAGCACGAAGCAGTTGACGCCGAAGCGGAATGCGTCGACGTAATGCTCGTCGCGCAGCCACCAGCGCCAGAAGATGCCCAGCGCGACGAACCAGCACAGCGCGAGGATGTGGAAGACGATCCTGGTCCCGCTGTCCATCAACGGGACGACGAGCGGGACGTCAGCCTGCTGCGAGTCGGTGCGAACGGCCTCGGTGTCGGTTTCGTTGGTATCGGCGGTATCGGTGGTATCCGGCACGGAGCCGCCGGCAAGCGACGCGACCAGCTTCTTCATGGTGTTCTCCCGTCAAGGTCAGATCATCAGTCTTGAAGCAGGCCGCGTTGCGGCCGGGTGTCCTCGCTGGCGTGCTGTTGTTCCGGTTCCGGGGCCGCCGGCGTGCGTTCGCCGCACGAGCGGCCCACGCGTTCGTAGCGGCGAAAGCCGCTGTCGACGGCCAGCCGTTCGCTGAACAGGTTGCGCATGTCGAGCATCACGGGATCGGCCATGTGATCCGCGAGGTCGGCGAGATCGAGTGCCTCGAACGCCTTCCATTCGGTCATCACGACGACGGCGTCCGCGCTGCGCACCGCGTCGATCGCGGAACCCTCCATGAACACCTGCGGCAGCAGCCGCGACGCTTCGTGCGGACGCGCCGGGTCGTACGCGCGGATATGCGCGCCCGCGCCGACGAGCAGCTGGATCACGTCGATGCTCGGGCTTTCGCGCACGTCGTCGGTCTGGCCTTTGAACGTGAGGCCGAGCACCGCGATGCGCTTGTCCTTGATCGAGCCGCCGCAGGCCTTCTCGATGCGGCGCAGGATCCGCTCCTTGCGCAGCGCGTTCGATTCGATCGCCGCGCTGACGATGCGCAGTGGCACCGCGTGTTCGGACGCCGTCGCCTTCAGCGCGCGCGTGTCCTTCGGAAAGCACGAGCCGCCCCAGCCGGGGCCGGCCTTCAGGAACGATGCGCCGATGCGGCGGTCGAGGCCCATCCCGTTCGCGACCAGTTCGACATCGGCGCCGACCGCTTCGCACAGGTCCGAGATCTCGTTGATGTAGCTGATCTTCACCGCGAGGAACGCATTCGCCGCGTATTTCACGAGTTCGGCCGTTTCGATCTCGGTCGCGAGCACGAGGTGGCCCGTCGCTTCGAGCGGCGCATAGATGGCCTTCATGATCTCGATCGCGCGCGGATGCTCGGCGCCGAACACGACGCGGTCCGGATGCATGAAATCGTCGATCGCCGAGCCTTCGCGCAGGAACTCCGGATTCGATGCGATCGCCGCGTCGACGCCTGCCGGCGCGTGGCGTTCGACGATCTGCTTGACGACCCGGTTGGTGCCGACCGGCACCGTCGACTTCGTGACGACGACCGCGAAACCGGTCAGGTTCGACGCGATCTCGCGCGCGGCTGCCTCGACGTACTGCAGGTCTGCCCGGTCGGTGCCCGGCAGCGTCGGCGTGCCGACCGCGATGAATACCGCGTCGCGATCGCACACGCTCGCCGCGAGATCGCTGCTGAAGCGCAGCGTGCCGCGTTCGACGTTGCGTGCGACGAGTGCGTCGAGGCCCGGTTCGTAGATCGGGATGCGGCCTTCGTTCAGCGCGTCGATCTTGCCGCGATTGTTGTCGATGCAGACGACGTCATGCCCGAGATCCGCAAAGCACGCGCCGCTCACCAGCCCGACGTAACCGGTGCCGACGATGGCGATCCGCACATTCATGGTGATTCCCCTGGGTGGCGTTCAAGGAAACTGGCTCACTTGCCGGATTCGACTTGCAGTGCTTTCTGAAACCAGGCCGCGGCGTGTTCGACCATCGGTTCGATCGCGGTGAAACGCGGCCGCCAGCCGAGCACGAGCGCGGCTTTCGTGGCGTCGGCGTACAGCTCGGGCGGGTCGCCCGGGCGGCGCGCGGCCGTCACCGTCGGCACGCGGCGGCCCGTCACGGCTTCGACGGCGCGCAGCGCGTCGAGCACCGACGTCCCTTTGCCGGTGCCGAGATTCAACGCGACGCTGTGGCCGCCGCCGCACAGATAGGCGGTCGCCTGCAGGTGCGCGTCGGCGAGGTCGCTCACGTGCACGTAGTCGCGAATCGCCGAGCCGTCGGGCGTCGGGTAGTCGGTGCCCATCACCTGGAACGCGTCGCCCGTGCCGAGTGCCGCGCGGATCGCGAGCGGCAGCGCGTGCGTTTCCGGTTCGTGGCATTCGCCGATCATGCCGTCAGGGTCCGCGCCTGCCGCGTTGAAGTAGCGCAGCGCGACCCACCTGGTTCCGTACGCACGCTCGAAATCGGCGGCCATCCGTTCCATCGCGTACTTGGTGAAGCCGTACGGATTGATCGGCCGCTGCGGCGTGCGTTCCGAGATCGGCAGCGCATCCGGAATGCCGTAAGTCGCGCACGACGACGACATCACGATCCGCCCGACGCCGGCCGCGCGCATCGCGCTCAGCAGCGTGCAGGTGCCCGTGACGTTGACCGTGTAATAGCGCTCGGGCGCGAGCACCGATTCGCCGACGTAGGCGAGCGCGGCGAAATGGATCACGACGTCGGGCCGATGCACGGCGAATGCCTTCGACAGCGCGTCGCGATCGAGAATGTCGGCCGCGACGAGCGGCCCCCATCGAACGGCGTCGCGATGGCCGGTCGACAGATTGTCGTAGGCGACCGGCTCGTGTCCCGCCGCCGCGAGCGCCTTGCAGGTATGGCTGCCGATATAGCCCGCTCCGCCTGTCACGAGCACCTTCATGCCGTGGCCCCGGTCATGCGCAGCACCGGCTCGAGCCACAGTTCCCGGCTGAAATAGTCGACGGTCCGGCGCAGCCCTTCGTCGAGATCGACGGCCGGCCGCCAGCCGAGCTCGGCCGCCGCGATCGAGATGTCGGGCCTGCGCTGGTGCGGATCGTCGATCGGCAGCGGCCGGAACAGGATCTCCGATTTCGAGCCCGTCATCGCGAGCACTTTCTCCGCGAGTTCGAGCATCGTGAATTCGCCGGGGTTGCCGAGGTTGACCGGCGTGCCGATGTTGCGCTCGGCACTCATCAGGCAGAAGAAGCCGTCGACCAGATCGGTCGCGAAGCAGAACGAACGTGTCTGCATGCCGTCGCCGTAGATCTCGAGCGGCGCGCCGTTGAGCGCGCCGACGATGAAGTTCGACACGACGCGGCCGTCGCGCGGCGACATCCGCGGGCCGTAGGTGTTGAAGATGCGCGCGACGCGTACATCGATGCCGTGCATGCGATAGTAGTCGTAACACAGCGCCTCGGCCGCGCGCTTGCCTTCGTCGTAGCACGCGCGCGGGCCGATCGTGTTCACGTTGCCGCGATAGGTTTCCGTCTGCGGATGCACGGCCGGGTCACCGTAAATCTCGCTGGTCGACGCCTGGAACACGCGCGCGCCCGTCTTGCGCGCGAGCGCGAGGCAGTGGTGCATGCCGAGCACGTTCGTCATCATCGTGTGGACGGGATCGATCTGGTAGGTGGGCGGCGATGCCGCGCACGCGAGATTCCAGATCTCGTCCACCTGCAGTTGCGGCAGGCCGAGCGAGACGTCGCCCTTCACGAACTCGAAGCGGCCGGACGCCTTCAGGTCGGCGACGTTGAGCTTGCGCCCCGTCAGCAGGCTGTCGATGCACGTGACGGATGCGCCTTCCATGACCAGGCGCTCGCAGACATAGCTGCCGAGAAAGCCGGCGCCGCCCGTGACGAGGACACGCTGCCCGGCGCGCGTCTCGAGCGTGACCCTGTCATTCATGGCTTTCACCTTCGTCGTTCAGCTCGGGGAACAACACGTCGATCAGCTCGACGGCGGCGCGCACGCGTTCCATCCCGCTGCACGGGTGTCGCTTCGGCAAGCGCCGGTTCGCATGTACGGAGGTTGACGAAGCGCCGCGACAGGCACTCCGGTTTCGCTGACTACCCCGTTGAAGCTTGAACGACGCAAGCGTCGATCGATCGGTGGTGATCTTCATCGCCTTTTCCCCGATACGCTGATTGACGAGCAGGCCGCCGTTCGTGATCTTGTGCCACGGCGTGCCGCTCGGTGAGAGTCGGATATCAGGCAATCGGCATGCCATGAACGATGTCGGCACGATGCGCACGGGCGCGGCGGCGAGATTGCAGCGTGATATGCGCGCTTCTGTTTCATGCGTGAATCGTGGGGCCAGAAAAGCCGGCATGCCGATTGCCGGATCGATGCGATTCGATACGACGAAAAACGCGATAAATCAGGCTTTTGCGGGATTCGCTTCGTCAATCAGATGTCGAGCGGGAATGTTTCATCAATGAGAAATGAGCGGATAAAGGATTGAAAACGCTTCTCGAACGTGCGGCCAATCTGGAGATCGGGTGGGTGAAAGGATAAGGAATGAAAGTGAAAAAATGTTGTGTGGCGTCCGGACGAGGTCGCGTTTTTTCATTTGTTTTAATTATTACGCCGGTGAGAAAGTTTTAATTTTTACGGTTATTCCGACGCTTGAGCGGCGTGTGATCCTGTCGGTATTTTCACGAATGAATCAAATTCGTTTCGGTCATCCGGAGAAATGCGTGCCGACGTCATGCAGGAGGCTGATGTACCGGGCTCTCCGGGCATTGTGTCGGCCGAATCGATTCTCGTTTGTGATGGCACGCGAGGGGGCCATTTGCGTGTCGCCCCACGGTTCGCAAGCGGAAATGCCGGCGCCGCCGGCCTTGCGCGGCCATGTGCTTCTCAAGTTTGAAACACTCGTTCATCTGACCATCAGACGCACGGCCGCGAGCCGGATTCGTCCGTCAAATCCGGCAGTTGCGTCGCGGCGCTCGACAAGCGCCGAGGGCGTCAAACCGCCATTGCGATACATTCCTGAAACAAAAAATGTCGTTCCCGGCGATGCGGGCTGCCGTGGCGGCCGCTTGCCGTGCGCAATCTCCGGTGGAATAACGTGTGGCACGCTGCTTGCGGTACTGGACGCACCGGCGGGCGGTCGACACGAAGCAACGAACAGGTGGGGCGGCCAACTCGTCAATAAGCAGTCGGGGAAACGGCGATGAAGACCATAAGCTGTAGGTTGATCGGCGCGTACTTTGCGCATCAGTGGGGTAGTCGGAAAGGCCGGGGTGACGCTCGCGACGCTGTGCCAGCATCGCGGGTTGCGCTGTCCCGGTTTCTTGCCCGCCGCGCGCTTCGCGTGATGGCGCGGTTGTCGCGCCGCACGGCAGTCGGGCGACAGCGACACTCACTTTCATTCAGTTCATCGGGATGGATCAGGCTGTTCGTGCCGGACAGCGTGATGCCGATTCGTCTTCGGCCGTGCAGGGCCGCTTCGATCGCGCCTGGCCCATGCCGGCGCCGGCCGGATTAGATCGAACGCCCGTCGGCCGGATTATCCGGAAGACCTTTCGTCGACAGCTCAGGGAGACGGCATGCCACGTGGCTGCAATGCAGGCCCGTTGTCGCCTGAATAAAAGGTGTATTTTTCAACGTCGCTGCATTTGCGGTGGTTAATGTATTCGCGAATTTTCGATACCGGCATGGAGTGCCGCGTACCGGCACGCCGACCGGCGGGGTATCGAATATCGCAGGCCGGAAATGTGTCTGCATCTTTCCGGCTTGTCAGGCTGATTGTGTTTTTTAATAAATCCAATGTTCATAAAAATAATAGAAAACACCTACCAAAAAAATTTGGATAACCAAAAAACACGAGACTAAGCTTCGTCTGGCCAAATTCGCAAAAAACAGAAATTGAAAAGGCAGCATGATTTCTTAATTCGATAGTGATCCTTAATTTCGAGGATTGCTCAAGTCAGGAAGGTTGATGGCGTGCGATCTTCCTGACTCACTCCGTCCACGCCGTTTTGGAGTCGACCATGAAGAAGCTTCTGATTGCAGCAGCAGTTCTGGCGGTTTCGGGTGCAGCGTTCGCAGGTAGCGGCACGGTGTCGAGCAGCAGCTCGTCGAGCGGCGGCTCGACGATGGCAGGCGTTGCCGGCTTCGGCCATTTCACCGCGACCGATTCCGGCTCTGCACTCGGTGCAGCCGGCGCACTTGCAGGTGGCCCTGGCAGCGGTTCGGTCTCGTACACGAACCACACGCAATCGTCGTCGGTTAGCGGTTTCGGCTTCGGCGGCGCACAAGCAGGCGGCACCAGCGGCGCGAACGCCGGCTCGATCGGCTGGACGGTTCACCACTAAGCCGCGACGCGTAGCGTTCGTCATTGGCTGGCGGTACGGATGCCGGGTTCCGCTCGATGGGGGTAGACCCGGCTCCGCCACCGCCGAACTTACTCACAGCAAGGAATTGCTATGAAAGCCAAAGTCATTTTCGCGACAGCGCTCACCGTCATATCGTCGGCTGCATTGGCAGCGGGTTCCTCCACGACCAACCAGACACAGTCCGTTGCGGCGGGTGTTTCCGGTTCGGTTCTGGTCGGCTCTGGCAGCTATACCAGCAATTCGACTTCGACGGCGGGCGCGAACGCGGGCAGTACGGTGACACCCGCTGGTTCCGCCGGCACGGCATCCGCCTTCCACAACACGACCTCGACAGCCAGCGGTTCGGGCACGAACGGGGGCGCGTTCGCGGCAGGCGGCGGTATCGGTGCCGCAGGCTCGTACGGTGGAAACAGCAAAACGAACGAGAACGCGAATGCGCTGTCGGGAGGGGTGAGTGCCACGATCGTGCTGGGTGCAAACCACTACACGGCCAGCAGCGCGAACGACCAGGGCAATGCCAACGCGGGTGCCGCTGGGCTGACCGGCAGTGCTGGGTCAGGCGCGATCACGGGTTCGAATCACTACAACTCGTCGACCGTGTGGAGTACCGGTTCGGCCGGCTCGCCGTCCGCATCGGGCGGAAGCAACGCCAGTTCAAGTGCGACCGGAAGCAGTCATTAGTCAGGTGTGGGGGGGACCAGTTTCCCAGCGACGCTGGTCTCTTTTGCCCACATTGTTGTCACGTAAGGAGTTGGCATGAAGCAGAAACTGATTGCCGCCGCTCTGATGCTCGCGTCTCTGACGGCGTATGGCGCTGACCGTATTGCCAACGACGTGCAATCGAATTTGCAGACGTCAAACAACCCTGACCAGACAACCAAACCGTCAGAACAACAAACGCTTTCTTCGGGCAGTGCCATCGGCGGACCAGACGCCCAGCAGTGGCAGGGCATGTCGGCCGGCTCGTGGTCCCAGCTGGGCAACGGCTGGAAGCAGTTCGGGGAAGCAGGCAAAGCTGAAGGGAATCAGGGGAATTAGTACGGTTGCCTGGGTGGGAGGTAAAACCTCGTCCGGAGAGTGAAATGAACAGCAACAGGATCAAGGTGGCATGCGCTGCGATGTTCGCGATGACCACGATCGGCGCCCAAGCGCAAACCGCCGATTCGACTTCGAGCGCGCAGTCGTCGACGTCGTCGACGGCAGTCAGCCAGGGCGGCGGCTCGAGCATGAACACGAACACCACGAGCTCGCGCGGCGGCAACGCCACCAGCTCCAGCGGGGTTCGCAGCAGCGGCAATTCGAGCGTGAACGTGAACGTGACGATGCCGTCCAGCACGAGCGGCGGCACGAACGTGACGCCGCAGTCGCTGCAGTCGTCCGGCGCGCCCGGCACCAACCCGTACAACACCCAGTCGTCGGAAAACGTCAACTACTCCGGCACGCAGACGATCAAGACGAACCCCGCGATCCAGGCGCCGGGCCTCACGACCACGCTGTCCGATACCTGCATGGGATCGGTGAGCGTCGGCGTGTCGTTCCCGGGGTTCGGCGCGACGGGCGGCACGACGCTGGTCGACCAGGCCTGCGTGCGGCGTCTCGATGCGCGTGAATTCCGTGCGATGGGCCTGACCGACGTGGCGCTCGCGCTGCTCTGCCAGAGCGACGCGAACCGGCGTGCGGTGGAAGCGACCGGGCATCTGTGCCCGGGCACGACGACGCCGCTCGCACGTTCGAACGTGGCGCCGAGCGTGGAAGCGACGGTCGCCGACGACGTGAAGTATCGCGATCCGATCGTGCGTGACCGCATGGGCTTGCCGCCGCTGGGCGCTGCCGCGCCGGCACCGGCGCAGGCCCGCCCGGTGGCGACGACCTCGGTGCAGGCGGCGCCCGTGTCGGTGCCGGTACCCGTGCCCGTGCCGTCGATCGCGCCGGTTGCCGCCGCGCCGGCCGTTGCTGCTGCCGCGCCGGCAGTGGCGGCGCCGGCTGTTGCTGCCGCGGCCCCCGCCGTTGCCCCTGCCGTTGCCAAACCCGCCGTTGCAGCCGCGGCACCGGCCGTCGCTGCAGCGCCTGCGGTGGCTGCCGCGCCGGCTGTCGCGGCCGCGCCCGCAGCCTCGGTCGTACCGGCAGCCGCGATCGCCGCCGTGCCGGCTGCCGCCGTGCTCGCCGCGCCGGCCGTTGCGGACAAGGCATCGCCGGTGCCTGCCGCGCCGGTCGCCGACACGAAGGCCGCCGAACCCGTGCAGCCCGTCGCCGACAAGGCACCGGAGCCCGCACCGGCGGTTGCCGACAAGGCACCGGAGCCCGCACCGGCGGTCGCCGACAAGGCACCGGAGCCCGCACCGGCGGTTGCCGACAAGGCGCCTGAACCCGCACCGGCAATCGCCGACAAGGCCCCCGAGCCTGTGCAGCCCGTCGCCGACAAGGCACCGGAGCCGATGCCGGCCGCGACCGACAACGCAGCGCAGGCCGCTGCCGCGCCGGCTGCGGATACGACGCCGGCCGCTGCCGTCGTCGCGGCGCCCGCAGCCGAGGCCGCGATGCCCGCGCCGGCAGCCGATGCGAAGGCCGCCGAACCGGCTCCGGTCGCCGCGGAAGCGCCCGCACCGGAACCCGTGCAGCCTGCAGCCGCCGCGGCCGCAGCGCCTGCCGACATGCCGGCAGCCGACGCGAAGGTGCCGGACCAGGCAGCCGCGCAGCCCGCCGAGATGCCGGCGTTGTCCGATCCGGCGCAAGGATTGCCGGCGGCTCCGGTCGACCAGCAGGCCGCCCCGGCTGTACCGGTCGTGCCGGCTCCGGCCGTCATCTCGACGAGCACGTCGTCGTAAGCACGCGGGTCCGGCTCCCGTGCGCCGGAATGGCGGCGCACGGGAGCCGTCCGGACCCGAGGCCCGACGGTCGTTTCCTGTTTGACGGGTGTTGGTCCCATCCCCGAGGTCAACACCTCTTTTTGCCTGACGAGGATGCAAGGAGGCCTCAATCATGAGGATCTTTTTGGTCGCTCTGTTGTTGTACAGCGCACAAGCCGCAGCACAGGCGGTATTTCAGAACCCGGCGGTCTTCGTGATCCTGGGCGAGCAGACCGCGGCAAACGCCACGAGCGTCGCGCAGGCGCTGACGACGCTCGGTCGCGCCGACAACACGGCGTGCGCGCCGATGATGATGATCGGCGATCCGCAGATGATCTACATGATGCCGGAGGAGGGTCACGCGCCGTCGTGGCAATCGCCGGTGTATGGCCGAGGCGCGCCGTTCGAGGCGCAGAGGGGGCCGACGCCGACCGGCAAGACGGTCGGCGCGATGCAGCATGCCGAGGACATGCAGACGCAGCCATGGAGCGACGGCAGCGCGATCACGCAGAAGATCGCGGGCGATGCGAGCGTGACGGCGGCGGACCAGGTGAGCGGCTGGCAGCGCAACGGGCTCAACTCGATCGAGACGGCCCGTGCGACGGAAGTGACGGTGAACGGCAAGACCTACCGGGCCTATCGTGACGACCTCAACGGCTCCGCGAAGCCGGTCGTCGAGCCGCAGATCTACACGCAGCGCGTCGTTTTCTGCCGATAACGAACGTCAATCCGAGGACGGCCCGGCGCCGCGCCGCGGGACCACGGTGCCCCGCTCCACGCGATCCGGCGACGGCCGTTTCGACAACCAACCCAAGCCACGAGGCCATCGTGAACTATTGCTGCCAGATCAGGGTGTCGGGCCCGCAGGATCTCGAACGCGATGCGGGGACGGCGCCGTTCATTGCCGTGCGGCGCAACCATGTCGTGCCGTCGCGGCCGCTCGTCTACCTGTCGCAGCAGCACGACGCCGCGCTCGTCGACTGTCTCGCGTCGCGCGGCTGGGACGTGTGGCGCGCGAAAACCGTTGCGGACGCACTGAATCTCGTCAGGGCGAACCGTCTGCATGCGGGCATCGTCGATTTCGGCAGCTTCGCGTCGCCCGACGTCACGTCGTTCGAGGCGCTGCTGCGCGACCCGCGCGTCGGCTGGCTCGCGTTCGCCGACGACGAGCGGCTGCGGGATATTTCCATCGCGCGCCTGATTCGCCACTGCTGTTTCGATTACGTGCGCAACGCGACTGCATACACGACGATCGGCTATCTGGTCGGCCATGCATACGGGATGCTGAGGCTCGCGGACGGCGGCCCGGACGCCGATGCGGCGCCCCCCGGCGGCACGATGATCGGCTCGTGCGACGCGATGCGCCGGCTGTTCGCGACGATCCGCAAGGTCGCGAATACGGAGGCGACCGTCTTCATCGCCGGCGAGTCCGGCACCGGCAAGGAGCTGACGGCGGCGGCGATTCACCAGCAGTCGTCGCGCGCCGACGCGCCGTTCGTCGCCGTGAACTGCGCGGCCATTCCGTCGACGCTGCTGCAGGCCGAACTGTTCGGCCACGAGCGCGGCGCGTTCACGGGCGCGCACCAGCGCAAGATCGGCCGTATCGAGGCCGCGCACGGCGGTACGCTGTTTCTCGATGAAATCGGCGACATGCCGTTCGAGAGCCAGGCGAGCCTGCTGCGCTTCCTGCAGGAAGGCACGATCGAGCGCCTCGGCGGGCACGCGTCGATTCCGGTGGACGTGCGGATCGTGTCGGCGACCCACGTCGATCTCGAGGCCGCGATGCAGGCGGGGCGGTTCCGTGCCGACCTGTACTACCGCCTGTGCGTGCTGCGCATCGACGAACCGCCGCTGCGCGTGCGCGGCCGCGACATCATGCTGCTCGCCGACCATGTGCTGCGGCGCTATCGCGGCGACAATGCGCAACGGATTCGCGGCTTCATGCCGAGCGCGGTCGAAGCGATCCACAACTATCCGTGGCCGGGCAACGTGCGCGAGCTGATCAACCGGATCCGGCTCGCGGTCGTGATGACGAACGGCCCGATGATCTCGGCCGCCGATCTCGAGCTGCACCAGTACACGTCGCGGCAGCCGCCGACGCTCGCCGAAACGCGCCGGCGGGCCGAGCGGCGCGCGATCGAGGAAACGCTGATGCGCCACCGCCACCAGCATGCCGACGTGGCGGCCGAGCTGGGCATCTCGCGCGCGACGCTGTATCGGCTGATGACCGCGCACGGGCTGCACGGCTGACACGCCGCGGCGCGCCGCCGCTCAAGACCCCGCGACGTCGGCCGTTAAGACATGAAACGGCCCGTCCGGACCGCCGGCGCGACGATGCGCGCGCGGCCGGCATGCGGCGCATCACGCTTATCCGAGGTTACCGTGGCAGAGTGCAGTCACTGCGGCAGGACGTTCCTGGTCGGCGGGCGGTCGATCGACGGCCGCCGCTATTGCCGTCCGGCGTGCGCCCGCGCGCATCCGATCGTCGTCGAGGCGGAGCGGGTGCCCGACGCGAAGGTCTGGGAGTATGTGCACGACTGGCGTTACGGGCCGTGCCCGATCTGCCGTCGCGACGACCGGCCGGTCGATGTCCATGCGTCGCATCGCGTCGTGTCGCTGCTGTTCGTCACGCGCTGGGCGACACGGCACCACGTGTGCTGCCGGCGTTGCGGCCGCAGGAAGCAGGCGGTCGCGTTGCTGGCGTCGGCCGCGTTCGGCTGGTGGGGGCTGCCGTGGGGCCTCGTGCTGACGCCGATCCAGCTCGCGCGCAACGCGCTCGGGCTGGCCGCGCGCGATCCGCAGGTCGCGACGCGGCAGTTCGAGCAGCTCGTGCGGCGCAAGCTGGCGGCGCGCCGGCTGCAGCGCGCGCGGCAGGGCGCCGGCGCCTGATCGCGCGGCGCGGCGTGCCGCGCGATCAGGCGGCCGGCCGCTCGAAGCCCGAGGCGACCCAGCGCTCGGCACTGGCCTTGTTGAGCTTGAAACCGGCCGACACCTTGGCTTCGGCCAGCAGCTCGCCATACGGATCGAATGCCTTGAGCTGCGCGTACGGCTCGAATTCGTCCGGCACGATGTCGAGCGTCACCGACACATCCTGGCCGTCCTCGCCCTGAACCGTCACTTCCTTGTGCAGCATCGCGCGCCGCTGCTGCTCGTGGCGCATCAGCACCTCGGTCGCGGTCTTCACGAGCGTGCGGAACGCGTTCGCGTCCATCGGCTTCGGGTTCTTCTTGTCGCGGCCCATGGTCCACGGCCCGACGAGCGCGGGCTCGGACTCGCCGTCCTTGATCATTTCGACGGCCCAGCCGTCGTCGTCTTCGTTCTTGATGATGCGGGCCGTCCAGCCGTTGTCGCGCCAGAGGCCGTCTTCGTGGATGGAGGTGTCGTCGGATTGCAGGTCGGATTCGGTCATGAGGAAAGCGGGGCGGGGCCACCGGAGTACGGGCGCGGGCGCAGGGCGGTGGCGCGCGGCCGGCATCGGCGCGTCGCTCGCCGCCGGCGGCCCGGCGCGGCATGCAAAGGCGTCGATTTTACCTGCTGGCCGGCCGGATGGACCGTGTGGCCCGCCACGCCGGCCATCCGGCCGATGTTTCCAGGTGCCGGCCGCTCCGGGACGGTCGCGAGAACCGGCGCAAATTCAAACTCGTATTACGTCCCTGACGACCAATCCCGTTACCGTCCGATATCCCGTCCGCGTGCGGCTTCATAGAATCGTCGTTCAGGCTAAAAATAGCCTGAACGTCCGATCAACGCCAAACCGGCCGTGCGCGTTGCGCGTTGCGCGTCGCGCGGCCGATGAACCACCGGGAACCACGCATGAGGAAATTCAACGTTCGCATCGTCTTCGCGTACGACTGGCCGTTGACGCTGGCCGGCATCGAGCAGGTGGCAGGCAGCGCCTGCGCGATCGAGCTCGTCGCGGTGTGCAGGAATGTGGCCGAGCTGGCCGCGTCGCTCGGCGGCGTCGATTGCGATGTCGTGCTGGTCGACTATGCGATCCGCGGGGACGTGCAGATGGACGGCCTCGGGCTGCTCGACTGGCTGCGGCGCACGCGTCCGAACGTCGGGGTCGTCGTGCTGGTCGCGAACGAGAATCCGCTGATCGTCGGGTCGATCCTCGCGATCGACGGCGTGAGCGTCGTCAGCAAGTTCGACGAGGTCGGCCATATCGTCACGGCCATTCATTCGGCCTACAGCGGCGGGCGCTACCTGTCGCCGCTCGTCAGGCGCGCGATCGAGGCGGCCGGCGAGCGCGGCAATGCGCCCGTGAAGCTGTCGGCGCGCGAGATCGAGGTCATTCGCCTGTATCTGTCGGGGGTGCCGATCAAGACGATCGCGCAGCGTCTGAGCAAGGGCAAGCAGACGGTCAGCGCGCAGAAGATCAGTGCGATGAAGAAGCTCGGCGCGAACAACGACGTCGAGCTGGTCCAGCGGGCGGCGGGGCTGGGGCTCGGCATCGGCCCCGCCGCGTCACGGCCCGGCGACGCCGCGTGAGCAAGCGTGCGCCGGGCGGCCGCCATCAGGCCGGCAGCGCAAACCGCGTCACGGCGTCCCGCAGCGCCTCGGCCTGATCGCGCAGCGAATGCGCGGCGGCCGCCGCTTCTTCGACGAGCGCGGCGTTCTGCTGCGTGACCTGGTCCATCTCGCCCACCGCGCGATTGACCTGCTCGATCCCGGCGCTCTGTTCGCGCGACGCATGGCTGATCTCGTCGAGGATCTCGTTCACGCGCCGCACCGACTGCACGATCTCGGCCATCGTCTCGCCCGCGTGCGTGACGAGCGCCGCGCCTTGCTCGACGGTCTCGTTCGACGACACGATCAGCGACTTGATTTCCTTCGCCGCCGTCGCCGAGCGTTGCGCGAGCGAGCGCACTTCGGCCGCGACCACCGCGAAGCCGCGGCCCTGTTCGCCCGCGCGCGCGGCTTCGACGGCCGCATTCAGCGCGAGGATGTTGGTCTGGAACGCGATCCCGTCGATCACGCCGATGATGTCGCCGATCTTGTGCGAGCGGTCGGTGATCTCGTTCATCGTGCGCACGACGTCGTCGACCACCGCGCTGCCGCGCGTCGCGACCTGCGCGGCCTGGCCGGCGAGCGACGCGGCCTGGGCGGCGCTGTCCGCGTTCTGCTTCACGTTCGCGGTCATCTGGTCCATGCTCGACGCGGTCTGCACGAGCGCGGCCGCCTGTTCCTCGGTGCGCTGCGACAGGTCCGTGTTGCCCGACGCGATCTCGCTTGCGCCGACGTTGATGTTCTCGGTACCCATCCGCACGCGCGACACCATGTCGATCAGCCCGCCTTGCATCGTGTGCAGCGCGTGCAGCAGGCTGCCGCGATCGTCGTGCTTCACGGCGACGTGCGCGGTCAGGTCGCCCTGCGCGATACGCTGCGCGGCGTCGAGTGCCACTTCCAGCTCGCCGCCGAGGTTCGCGCGCACGCTTTTCAGCACCAGCACCATCACGGCGGTCGCGATCCCGCCGAGCACGGTCGTCATCGCGAGCCAGCGGCCGACGCTTTCGAGCACGGCGGTGCGCACGTCGTTCATGTACATGCCGGTCACGATGTACCAGTCCCAGGGCGCGAAGCGCTGCACGGCGCTGGTTTTCTCCTGCGGCTTGTCGGCGCCCGGCTTCGGCCACAGATACTCGACGAAGCCCTTGCCGCCTTCGAGGTTGCCGGCCTTCACGATCTCGACGAACAGGTGCTTGCCGTTCGGGTCGGTGAAATTCGACACGTCCTTGCCGTTGAGGTCGGCCTTGATCGGATGCATCACGATCACGGGCTTCGAGTCGTTGACGGAGATGTAGCCGTCGGCGCTGGAACGCATCGCGGCGATCGCCTCGAGCGCCTTCTGCTTCGCGTCGGCTTCCGGCAGCGCGTTCTGCTGCGACAGCTTGTAGTAATGGTCGGTCACGCTCGCGGCCTGCGCGACCAGCGACGCGAGCTGGTCGCGGCGGTCCGCGATCATCGATGCGCGCGTCTGCCAGGCGCCGAGCCCCGCGATCACGAGCAGGCCGAGCCAGAGGATGACGATCATCGAGGCGAGTTTCTGATTCAGGGAAAGGTTGCGCATGGTGTGTGGTCGGTCAGTCGTGGAAGCTCGCCGGGGCGGCGTGACGGGATAAGTGTCTTGACGGCGCCCGACGTGCGTCGCCGTAGGCGGGTTATCCCTATGAGGCGCCCTTGCCGATGCCTTCGACACCAGCAAGGGTATCTATGCATATGCATAACGGGCGTCGCTATACTGTCGGGGCGATTGAATACGCGCCGCGCGCGGCGCGGCGGCGAATGAAACCGAAAGGAGGTAACGATGCGGATTCTGGTGGTGGGGGCCGGCGCGGTCGGCGGATATTTCGGCGGCCGGCTGGCCGCGGCGGGGCGCGACGTGACGTTCCTGGTGCGCGACGGCCGCGCGGCCGCGCTGGCGCGCGACGGGCTGCTGATCCGCAGCCCGCGCGGCGACCTGACGCTCGCGAACGTGCAGACCGTGCGCGCGGGCGACGCGGGTGCCGGCGTCGCGCCGTTCGACCTCGTGCTGCTGAGCTGCAAGGCGTACAGCCTCGACGACGCGATTCAGTCGTTCGCGCCGTTCGTCGGCCCGCAGACGCTGATCCTGCCCATGCTCAACGGGATGCGCCATCTCGACGTGCTGCGCGAGCGGTTCGGCGCCGCGCAGGTGCTCGGCGGGCTGTGCGTGATCGCGGCGACGCTCGATCGCGAGCAGCGCATCGTGCACCTCAACGACACGCACGGGGTCACGTTCGGCGAACTCGCGGGCGGCGAATCGCCGCGCGTGCGCGCGGTGGCCGAGGTGCTCGGCGGCGCGGGTTTCGATGCGACGCTCAGTGACGACGTGGCCGCGCGGATGTGGGAAAAATGGGTGTTCCTCGCGACGCTCGCCGCGAGCACGTCGCTGTTCCGCGCGTCGGTCGGCGACATTCTCGCCGCGCCGGACGGCCGCCGCCTGCTCGAGACGATGCTCGGCGAATGCAGTGCGATTGCCGAGCACAACGGCCACCGGCCCGATCCGGCCGCCATCGAGCGGATGCAGCGGATGGTGCTGACGCCGTCGCCGCTGACCGCGTCGATGCTGCGCGACGTCGAAAACCATGCGCGCGTCGAAGCCGATCACGTGATCGGCGACCTGCTCGCGCGCCGCGACCCGCAGGCGGCCGATGCGCTGTCGCTGCTGCGGATCGCGTACAACCACCTGAAGGCGTACGAAGCGCGTACCGCGCGCGAGCACGCGGCCGCGTAAGCGCCGGGCGGGCGGCCGCCCGGCCGTTCCGCACTGCACAAATTTGCCATCCGGCGCCATTTGCGGCCGGAATGGGCAAAAAAGTATCGAAAATCAGGCGTAAAGTTGGTGGAGCCGCGCGCTCGATCGACCTACATTGCTTCCCATGCGACCGGTCGCGTCGCCGCGTGAAATACGCGGCGCACGCGCAAAACGAACCGGCCGGCGAGACACGGGAATGGAGACGCCCACATGATGCACCCCGATCTGGAAGTGGTCGAAGTGCGACGCGACGAGTCGTTCAAGGTCTGGTCGCACGGTTATCCGTATCGCACGATCCGCTGGCACTTCCATCCCGAATTCGAACTGCACCTGATCGTCGCGACGCGCGGCAAGTATTTCGTCGGCGACCACATCGGCTCGTTCGGCCCCGGCCATCTCGTGCTGCTCGGCCCGAACCTGCCGCACAACTGGGTCAGCGACATGGCCGAAGGCGAGACCGTCGAACGCCGCAATCTCGTGATCCAGTTTGATCCGGTATTCGTGCGCCGCTGCATGGACGCGTTTCCCGAATGCCGCGACGCGCAGGCGTTGCTCGACGATGCGCGGCGCGGGGTCGGCTTCGACGCGGCGACCAGCGCCGCGATCGCGCCGCTGTTCGACGAACTGCTGGCCGCGCGCGGCATGCGCCGCATCGCGCTGTTCATGACGATCCTCGAACGGCTGTGCGGGGCGGCCGAACGCACGCTGCTCGCGAGCCCCGCGTACGACCAGGCCGATGTCACGCCGACGCGGCTCAGCCATGCGCTGTCGTACATCGGCAAGAACCTCGCGTCCGAGCTGCGCGAATCCGATCTCGCGCAACTGACCGGGCAGAGCGTCAGCGCGTTCTCGCGCGCGTTTCATCGACAGACGGGCATGCCGTTCGTCCAGTACGTGAATCGCCTGCGGATCGAATCCGCGTGCCAGCTGCTGCTCGCCGACGACGCGAACATCACCGATATCTGCTTCCAGGCCGGCTTCAACAACGTGTCGAACTTCAACCGCCAGTTCCGCGCGGTGAAGGGGATGGCGCCGTCCGAATTCCGCGCACTGCAGCGCCTGAACGCGCGCAGCCGTGAACTGGCGCTGCACGCGGCGCCCACCGGTAATCCGCTGCCGCCGCGCGTCGTGACGCCCGGCGCGCCCGAACTCGCCCCGCAGCCCGGATGATCGCCGGGCCGCCGCCCGCCCGAGTTTTCCACGCCGTTTCACCCAGCCGATCGCGCCGCCCGCGTCGCGAGGGGCTTGCTCACCCACGAAAAAGCCTTATACAACCGGAGACACCGTCATGACGCCTGCATCGCCCGCCTCATCCCCCCGTCGCGCCGCCCGCCTGGCGGCGGTTGCCGCGCTCGCCGCCGCGGCCTGGCTGCCCGCCGCCGCCGTGCAGGCCGCACCGCTGCGGATCGGCATGACGTTCCAGGAGCTCAACAACCCGTATTTCGTGACGATGCAGAAGGCGCTGAACGACGCGGCCGCGTCGATCGGTGCGCAGGTCGTCGTCACCGACGCGCATCACGACGTCAGCAAGCAGGTGAGCGACGTCGAGGACATGCTGCAGAAGAAGATCGACATCCTGCTCGTGAACCCGACCGATTCGACCGGCATCCAGTCGGCGATCACGCAGGCGAAGAAGGCCGGCGCGGTGGTCGTGGCCGTCGATGCGAACGCGAACGGCCCGGTCGATTCGTTCGTCGGCTCGAAGAACTACGACGCGGGCGTGATGTCGTGCGACTACCTCGCGAAAGCGATCGGCGGCAGCGGCGAGGTGGCGATCCTCGACGGCATTCCGGTCGTGCCGATTCTCGAACGCGTGCGCGGCTGCAAGGCGGGGCTCGCGAAATACCCGAACGTGAAGCTGGTCGACACGCAGAACGGCAAGCAGGAGCGCGCGACCGCGCTGTCGGTGACCGAGAACCTGATCTCCGCGCACCCGAAGCTGAAGGGCGTCTTCAGCGTGAACGACGGCGGCGCGATGGGCGCGCTCGCCGCGATCGAGAGCTCGGGCAAGGACATCAAGCTGACGAGCGTCGACGGCGCGCCCGAGGCGATCGCCGCGATCCAGAAGCCGAATTCGAAGTTCATCGAGACGACCGCGCAGTTCCCGGCCGACCAGGTGCGTATCGCGCTCGGCATCGCGATTGCGCGCAAGTGGGGCGCGACGGTGCCGAAGGCGATCCCGGTCGACGTGAAGGTGGTCGACCGCGGCAATGCAAAGGGCTTCAGCTGGTGAACGACGTGCAATGCGACCCGAAGGGCGGCGGCACGGCCGGCGCCCTTCGTACGGAGAAACCGATGGACACGATACTCCGGCTCAGCGACATCGCGAAAAGCTTTCCGGGCGTGAAGGCGCTGTCCGGCATTCATCTCGAGATCGCGCGCGGCGAGATCCATGCGCTGCTCGGCGAGAACGGCGCGGGCAAGTCGACGCTGATGAAGATCCTGTGCGGCATTCATCGGCCCGATACCGGCACGATCGAGATCGACGGCGCGCTGCGTCGTTTCGCGGACTATCGCGACGCGGTCGCGGCGGGTGTCGGCATCGTGTTCCAGGAATTCAGCCTGATCCCGCATCTCGATGCCGTCGACAACCTGTTCCTCGGCCGCGAGCTGCGCAACCGCTGGGGCGCCCGCGACCGCAAGCGGATGCGTCGCGCGGCGGCCGGCATCTTCGCGCGGCTCGGCGTCGCGATCGATCTCGATGCGCCGATCCGTGCGCTGTCGGTCGCGCAGCAGCAGTTCGTCGAGATCGGCAAGGCGCTGTCGCTCGACGCGCGCATCCTGATCCTCGACGAACCGACCGCCACGCTCACGCCGGCCGAGGCCGGGCACCTGTTCGCGATCATGCGCGAGCTGAAGCGGCAGGGCGTCGCGATGATCTTCATCTCGCATCATCTCGAGGAAATCTTCGCGGTGTGCGACCGCATCACGGTGCTGCGCGACGGCCAGTACGTTGCGACGACCGACGTCGCGAGCACCGACGTCGAGCAGCTGGTGCGGATGATGGTCGGGCGGCGGATCGAGAGCAGTTTTCCGCCGAAGCCGGCGCGCGCGGCGGATGCGCCGCGGGTACTGGAGGTCGATGCGCTGCAGATCGAGCGCGACGGCCCCGTGAACCGCTTCGCGCTGCATGCGGGCGAGATTCTCGGCTTCGCCGGGCTGGTCGGCTCGGGCCGTACCGAAACCGCGCTCGCGGTGATCGGCGCGACGCGTGCGCACCGCAAGGACGTGCGCGTGCGCGGCACGGCGGCGACGCTCGCCGATCCGGCCGACGCGTTGCGCGCGGGCATCGGCATCCTGCCGGAAAGCCGCAAGACGGAAGGGCTCGTCACGTCGTTCTCGATTCGCGACAACATCTCGCTGAACAACCTCGGCAAGTACCGGTCGATGCGCTGGCTGATCGACCGCCGCGGCGAGGCGCGCGCGACGCACGACGTGATGCGGCGCGTCGGCGTGAAGGCGCCGTCGATCCATACCGAGGTCGCGACGCTGTCCGGTGGCAACCAGCAGAAGGTCGTGATCGCGCGCTGGCTCAACCATCACACGTCGGTGCTGATCTTCGACGAGCCGACGCGCGGCATCGACGTCGGTGCGAAAGCCGAAATCTACGGGCTGATGCGCGAACTCACCGCGCGCGGCTACGCCATCATCATGATCTCGTCCGAGCTGCCGGAGATCGTCGGCATGTGCGATCGCGTCGCCGTGTTCCGGCAGGGGCGCATCGAGGCGACGCTCGAAGGCGACGAGATCGATCCCGACACGGTCATGACCTATGCCACGGCCGGCACGCGAGGAGCGACCCATGAACCTGCCTGATTCTTCTTCCACGTCTTCCCCGACCCTCGCGGCTGCCGCCGGAAACGGCGACGCGCCGCCGCCGCGCGCGATGTGGGCGCAGTTGCGACGCTCGACGCTGTTCTATCCGCTCGTCGGCCTGATCGTCGTATGCATCGCGATGATGATCGCGAGCCCGAGCTTCCTGTCCGCCGCGAACCTGGAGAACGTGCTGCGCCAGGTGTCGATCAACGCGATCATTGCGGTGGGCATGACCTGCGTGATCCTGACCGGCGGGATCGACCTGTCGGTCGGCTCGGTGATGGCGCTGTCGGGCACGCTCGCGGCCGGGCTGATGGTGGCCGGCGTGAACGCGGTGGCCGCGCTCGCGATCGGCATCGCGGTCGGCCTTGGGTTCGGCTTCCTGAACGGCCTGTTCGTCGCGTTCGCGGGCATGCCGCCGATCATCGTCACGCTCGCGACGATGGGCATCGCGCGCGGCCTGGCACTGATCTACACGGGCGGCTATCCGATCGACGGGCTGCCCGACTGGGTCGCGTTCTTCGGCAGCGGCAAGGTGTTCGGCATCCAGGCGCCGGTACTGATCATGCTGGTGGTCTATGCAATCGCGTGGCTGCTGCTCGACCGGATGCCGTTCGGCCGCTACGTGTATGCGATCGGCGGCAACGAGCAGGCGACGCGGCTCACCGGCGTGCGCGTGGCGCGCGTGAAGCTGATCGTCTACACGCTCGCCGGGCTCACGTCGGCGCTCGCCGCGATCGTGCTGACCGGGCGGCTGATGAGCGGGCAGCCGAACGCGGGCGTGGGCTTCGAGCTCGACGCGATCGCGGCCGTCGTGATGGGCGGCACGTCGATCTCGGGCGGGCGCGGCGCGATCCTCGGCACGCTGGTCGGCGCGCTGCTGCTCGGCGTGCTCAACAACGGGCTGAACATGATCGGCGTGAACCCGTATGTGCAGAACGTGATCAAGGGCGGAATCATCCTGCTCGCGATCTACATCAGCCGCGAACGGTCGCGGTAACGTGCGATCGATCAGATATCCGAATCATCAACGAAAGAGACAACTCATGACGACACCCGAAGTCCAGCCGCGGATGGCCGCGGTCGTCTGCCACGGCCCCGAGGACTACCGCGTCGAACAGGTCGCGAAGCCGCGCCCCGGCACGAACGAACTCGTGATCCGCATCGCCGCGTGCGGCATCTGCGCAAGCGACTGCAAGTGCTATACGGGCGCGAAGATGTTCTGGGGCGGCCCGAACCCGTGGGTCAAGGCGCCCGTGATTCCCGGTCACGAATTTTTCGGCCACGTCGAAGCGCTCGGCGACGGCGCGGCCGAGCACTTCGGCGTGGCGTTGGGCGACCGCGTGATCGCCGAGCAGATCGTGCCGTGCGGCAAGTGTCGTTATTGCCGGTCGGGCCAGTACTGGATGTGCGAAGTGCACAACATCTTCGGCTTCCAGCGCGAGGTGGCCGACGGCGGAATGGCCGAATACATGCGCATTCCGCCCACCGCGATCGTCCACAAGATCCCGCTCGGCGTGTCGCTCGAAGACGCCGCGATCATCGAGCCGCTGTCGTGCGCGATCCATACGGTGAACCGCGGCGACCTGCAGCTCGACGATGTGGTCGTGATCGCCGGAGCGGGCCCGCTCGGGCTGATGATGACGCAGGTCGCGCACCTGAAGACGCCGAAGAAACTCGTCGTGATCGACCTGATCGACGAGCGGCTCGAACTCGCGCGGCAGTACGGCGCCGACGTGACGATCAACCCGGCGCGCGACGATGCGCGCGCGATCGTCAGGTCGCTCACCGACGGCTACGGCTGCGACGTCTACATCGAGACGACCGGCGCGCCGGTCGGCGTGAGCCAGGGGCTCGACCTGATCCGCAAGCTCGGCCGCTTCGTCGAATTCAGCGTGTTCGGCGAGGATGCGACCGTCGACTGGTCGATCATCGGCGACCGCAAGGAGCTCGACGTGCGCGGCGCGCACCTGGGGCCATACTGCTACCCGATCGCGATCGACCTGCTCGCGCGCGGGCTCGTCACGTCGAAAGGCATCGTCACGCACGATTTCGCGCTCGAGGAGTGGGACGACGCGATCCGCGTCGCGAAATCGCCCGAATCGATCAAGGTGCTGCTGAAGCCGGCCCGCTGACGGCCGGCGTGCGCCTCACCGGAGACATCATGGAATACGTCATAGGCGTGGACATCGGCACGCAGAGCACCAAGGCACTGCTCGTCGATCGGCACGGCACGATCGTCGCGCGGCGCTCGGCCGGCTACCAGCCCGATACGCCGCGCCCGCTGTGGGCCGAGCAATGGCCGCAGGTGTGGTTCGACGCCGTGCTCGAATGCATCGCCGGCTGCGTGAGCGATGCGCGCGCGCAGGGTGTGCCGGCCGACGCGATCCGCGCGGTGTGCGTGGGCAGCCTGTACGGCGGCTCGGGCGTTCCGGTCGACAGCGACATGCGGCCGGTCCATCCGTGCCTGATCTGGATGGACCGGCGCGCGACCGCTGAAGTCGACTGGATCAATGCGAACGTGAACGTCGAGCGGCTGCGCGTGATCACGGGCAACGGCGTCGACAGCTATTACGGCTTCACGAAGATGCTGTGGCTGCGCGACCAGCGGCCGGACGTGTGGGCGAACGTGCGCTACTTCCTGCCGCCGAACGCCTACGTGATCTACCTGCTGACCGGCGAGGTCGCGGTCGATCACAGCTCGGCCGGCAACATCGGCGGCGTGTACGACGTCGCGCGCCGCGAATGGTCCGACGATGCGCTCGACATGCTCGGCATCCCGGCGACGATGATGCCCGAGCGGCTCGTCGAATCGACGGACGTCGTCGGCGGCCTGCTGTCGCAATGGACGGAGCCGCTCGGGCTGCCGGCCGGCACGCCCGTCGTCGCGGGCGGCGTCGATGCGGCCGTCGCGACCTTCGCGGCCGGCGCGACACGCGCGGGGCAGCATGTCGCGATGATCGGCACCAGCATGTGCTGGGGTTACGTGAGCCGGCACGTCGATGCGCGGCACGGGCTCGTCAGCATGCCGCACGTGTTCGACGGGCAGCGCGACCTGTACGTGTTCGGCGGCGCGATCACGGCAGGCGCGTCGGTCGCGTGGTTTCGCGACCAGTTCTGTCATGCGGAGATCGATGCGGCACGCCTGCTGCCGCACGGCGATCCGCACGTGTTGCTCGAGGAGGCGGCCGAAAGCGTGCCGCCGGGCGCCGATGGCGTGCTGTTCCTGCCGTACCTGATGGGCGAACGCAGCCCGGTGTGGGACGCGAAGGCGAGCGGCGCATTCGTCGGGCTGAGTCTCGCGCACACGCGCGCGCACCTGTATCGCGCGGTGCTCGAAGGTGTCGCGTTCGCGTTGCGGCACAACATCGAGGCCGGCCGACGCGGCGCGGCCGCGCTCGACGACCGGCTGATCGTCGTGGGCGGGGCCGCGCATTCGGCGCTGTGGATGCAGATCATCGCGGACGTGACGGGCTTCCCGGTGTGGACGATCGAGCAGGACGTCGAAGCCGCGATGGGGGCGGCCCTGCTCGCGGGAGTTGGGGTGGGGCTCGTGTCGCACGAGGATGCGCAAGGCGGATGGGTCACGCTCGTCGAGCGCGCGCGGCCCGATGCCGGACGCGCGGCAGCCTATGCGGCGCGCTTTGCGCTCTATACGGCGCTGTATCCGGCGCTCGCACCGATCATGCACGGGTTGCACACGCCATCATGAAAAGTCGATTCGATTTCGGCGGTTCGCGGGTGCTCGTCACGGGGGCGTCGAGCGGGATCGGGCGCGCGTGCGCGGTCGCGCTGGCGCGGGCGGGCGCGCGGGTCGTCGCGGCGGGGCGCGACATGGCCGCGCTCGACGCGCTGGCCGGCGAGGCTGCGTGCGAGACGTTGCGCGTCGATGTCGGTGGCGACGAGCACGCGATCGACGCGGCGCTCGCCGCGCACGACGCGTTCGACGGCCTCGTGAATTGCGCGGGGATCGCGTCGCTCGAATCGGCGCTCGACGTGAGCGCCGCGCATTTCGATCGCGTGATGGCGGTCAACGCGCGCGGCGCGGCGCTCGTCGCACGGGCCGTCGCGCGGAAGATGATCGCGCGCGACGGACGTGGCGCAGCGCGGGCGCGGGGCAGCATCGTCAACGTATCGAGCCAGGCCGCGCTCGTCGGCCTGCCCGCGCATCTGGGTTATTGCGCGTCGAAGGCGGCGATGGACGCGATCACGCGCGTGCTGTGCATCGAACTCGGGCCGCACGGCATTCGTGTGAACAGTGTGAACCCGACGGTCACCCTCACGCCGATGGCGCAGTTCGCCTGGAGCGATCCGGAAAAGCGTGCGCCGATGCTGGCCGCGATCCCGCTCGGGCGATTCGCGGAGCCGGACGAGGTCGTCGAGCCGATCCTGTTCCTGCTGAGCGATGCGGCATCGATGGTCAGCGGCGTATCGCTGCCGATCGACGGCGGGTATACCGCGCGTTAGGCAACGTCATGCGCGGGCGCCGCATGACCGGAACCCGTGGCGAATGCACGGCGAATGCCCGGCGCGGCCGCGCGGCGGCTAGACCGGGTCCTTGCTCGGCGGTCCGTCCGGTTGCTGCGGGTTGTCGTGATGGCCGGGCGGCGACGACAGCGGGTCGTCTTCCGGGTCGCGGTTCGGGTCGGCCGGTGGCTCGGGCGTCGGGGTCGTGTGATCGGTCATGGAGAACTCGCGCAGTGCGTGACGGCGGTGGCGCGGCGGGGGCGCCTCGTCTCCGTTATAGGCAATCGGGCGTGCATTTGCAGCGGGATTGTCGCGGTGGGGCGCCGGTCGTCGGGGCAATCCGCGCGGGCGTGGTTTTCGTGCCGACGCCTGTTGCGCCGGGGCGGGCCATGCGCCGCTCCGCGTGCGGGGCGGGATCGGCGTCAGCGCAGATCCGCGGGCGTATCGACGTCGCGCACGATGCCCGGATCGTCGACGTCGAGCAGCCTGACCGGTGCACTGGCGAACAGCGCGCGGGCGCCGGTGTCGCCGTCGAGGGCGGCGAGCGCATCGAAGTGGTGCGCGGCGAACCCGACCGGATGGCCGCGCGCGCCGCGATGCGCGGGTGCGACGATCGACGCGTCGTCGGCGTCGAGTGCGCGTGTGACGCTTTCGTAGGTGGACGCCGCGATCCACGGCATGTCGCCGAGCGCGACGAGCCAGCCGTTCGCGTCGGGTGTCGCGCGCACGCCGGCCGCGAGGCTCGCGCCCATGCCGCGCACCGCATCGGGCGCGTAGACGACATGGCAGCCGGCCTCGTTCAGCAGCATCGCGAGTTTTTCGGCACCGGGACGCACGACGGCGATCACGTCGGCCGTGGCCGCCGCGAGACGGCGGGCGGCCGCGACCGCAACCGGCGTGCCGTCGGGAAGCAGCGCGAGCAGCTTGCTGTGCAGGCCGCTCGGGTCGAAGCGTTGACCGAGGCCGCCCGCGAGGAGGACGCCGGTGGCGAGTGACGCATAGGACATCGGCGCGGGGGAGAGTGATGCAGGTGCTGCGATTGTGCGGGAGCGGGCAGGGATCGACAAGTGAGGATGTTACCGGGGCGGGTTCGTTTCGTCGGAAAGAACGTCAGCGCGCGGCTTCGTCGAGCATGCTTTCCTCGACGGGACCGTAAATTGCGTGCGACTGGTTGTGCATGACGGCCCAATAGCGGTCGCCGAATGACCAATGCCACCATTCCGACGGGTAATTGGTGAAGCCGGCGCCCGTCAGCGCGGCGATCAGCACCTGGCGGTGGCGGGCGGCAGCCCGGCTGATGAACGGGTTGTGCGTATAACACGCGCCGGACGATTCCTGGTCGGTTGCGTCGAGCACGCAGCCCATGTCGAGCTCGACGCCGTCCGTCGAGATCAGTGTCAGGTCGACGGCCGCGCCCGTCGGATGGGCGGCGACTTCCGGCGGCGCGACGTAGTGGCTCGTCAGCGCGACCAATGTGTCTTCGTCCGGCAGCGGGTTCAGCGTCCGGCGCAGGTGCGCGAGATGCCGGGTGAAGTAGCGGCGTTGCAGCGCCAGCGGACGATAGCCTTCCTTGACGTACAGGCGCAGGCCGTCGGGCAGCGCGTGCGCGGCGGCGATCAGCCGTTGCGCCACACCGTGACGCACTTTCAGGAAATGCCGGCTCGAGTGTGCGGCGTCGTCGCGGCCGGGATCGACGGCGATGCGGTCATGAAAACCGGCGAGATCGACAAACCCTTCGTGCGACTCCAGCAGGGCGATCGAGCGGACAACCGGATCGGAGAGCGATATCACGATAGCGGACGAAATGGCGCGATGACGCGATGACGGTTGCGGGCCATGAGCCGGCGCCGAGGCAGGCCGGCCGAGGCCGTTTTGGTCAGACGATTCGCCAATATGCCAGAGTCCGGCAAAGGATGCGCGGCGGTTTGGACCGCGGGCAGGCGACGCTCACCAGAGCGTCTTGACGTGCGCGTAAGCGCGGATTTTTTCGTCGCGCGTGACGAGCGGCACGCCGAGCCGTCGAGCGGTCGCGACGATCATGCGATCGGCCGGATCCTTGTGGAACGTGCCGGGGAGGTTGGTGGATTTCGCGGCGATGTCGGCGTCGACGGGCACGAAGCGCATCCCGTCGATCTGCGCGACGGTGGCGAGCCATGCTTCGACCTCCATCGTCAGTGCGAGGCGGTCGTTGCGCACCAGCATCGCGATCTCCCACGCGGAGATCGCGGACGCGGCGAGCGCGCCTTCGCTCCGGGCGCGATCGATCGCGCTTCTCGCCTTCCTGCTGAGCGACGGGTCGCCCGCCACCCACCATACCAATGCATGTGTATCCAGCACGATCACCGCGACGCCTCCCAATCATCTTCCGCAATCGGATCGAGAGGATTGTCATAGCGCATGACCGAACCGCGCAATATGTCCAACGGCTGAGCTTCGCGTGCGTGATACGGCCGGATCTCGAGCGTCGGCTTGCCGTGATCGGTGACGATCAGGCTTTCGCCCGACGCCTCGACGAGCCGGAAGTATTCGAGTGCGCGAGCCTTGAATTCGGATTTCGATACGGGAGCGTGCGGCATCATGATATGAGCATGGTCATTTGACGATAGTCATTTTAGTCATGGAGTCCGACGCAGCGCAAGCGCCGGGGGGGCAGCGTTAACCGTTCGCGTTACGCATCCGCCCACTTCCTCAACAGGTTGTGATAAATCCCCGTCAACGCAATGACCATCGGATCCTTCGCGCCTTTATCCGCGGAAAGCGCCTGAATCTGCATATCGAGCTGGAACAGCAGCGTGCGGTCGCCGTCGTCGCGCACCATGCTCTGGATCCAGAAGAACGACGCGACGCGCTCGCCGCGCGTGACGGGCGTCACCTGATGCAGGCTCGACGCCGGATACAGCACGAGATCGCCTGCCGGCAGCTTCGCGCGATGGGTGCCGTACGTATCCTCGACACACAGCTCGCCGCCGTCGTACGCATCGGGTTCCTCGAGAAACAGCGTCGCCGACAGGTCGCTGCGCACGCGGAAATCCGTGCCGCGCAGCAGCCGGATCGCGTTGTCGACATGCGTGCCGAACGTCTCGCCGCCTTCGTAGCGATTGAACAGCGGCGGAAACACCTTGAGCGGCAGCGCCGCCGAAAAGAACAGCGGGTGGCGCGCGAGCGCGTCCTGGATCGCGTCGCCCACCGCACGCGCGGCGGGCGAGCCTTCCGGCAATTGGCGGTTGCGTTTCGCGAGCGCCGACTGCGCGCCGGACGTCGCGTTACCGTCGACCCATTCGGCCGCATCGAGGTGGTCGCGGCATTGCGCGACCTGCGCCTTGGTCAACACGCCGGGGATATGAAGCATCATGTTGCGGATTCCATAACGTGCGGCTGCGGTTGGGGTTGCAACTGCAGCGCCGCCGCACGAAATGCGTCGATCGGCGACGACGCGAGATACGCGCGCATCTTCGCGACGAACGCGGGGGTAGCGGTGGCCGGCACGCGCGCGAGCCAGCCGAGCGCTTCGTCGACGCGCCCGCGCTCGGCGAGCAGCCGCGCATAGTTGAACTGGCCGCGGAAGTCGCCGGCGACGGCGGCGCGGCGATAGTGGTCGAACGCGGCGTCGGGGTCGGCCGGTACGACCCAGCCGTCCTCGTAGAAACCGCCGATCAGGTTGATCGATTTCGCATGGCCGAGCGCGGCCGCGCGGCGGAACCAGTCGAGCGCGTCGGCGCGGTTCTCGTCGACGCCATTGCCGAGCGCGAGCGCCGTCGCGTAGTTGTACATGCCCCAGTCGAGCCCCGCATGAGCGGCGAGCCGGTACCAGTACACGGCGACCGGCGCGCACGCGGCCGTGCCCCAGCCGAACTCGTAGCAGCGGCCGAGCATGTTCATCGCCATCGCGTGGCCGGCCCGCGCCGCGTGCCGGAACCAGTTGAACGCGGCCGCCGGGTCGCGCGCGACGCCATGCCCGTCGAGCAGGTACTGCCCGTAGACGGCCTGCGCATCGACGATGCCGTTGTCGGCCGCCGCCGCGATCCACGCGGCGGCGCGCTCGGGCGGCCCGGCCAGGATATCGGCGAACTCGCGCGGCGACACCGACGCGAGCGCCTTCAGCGATATAGCCTCCATCGATCAGTAGCGCGCGTTCAGCGTGACGAACGCCGAGCGGCCCGGGGCGATCGACGCGTAGTGCGCCGGGTACGCCTGGTCGAAGTAGGAGCGGTTGAACAGGTTGTTCACGTTCAGTTGCAGGTCGAGCTTCTTGTTGATGCGGTACTGCGCCATCGCGTCGAAGCGCCAGTACGACGGCACTGCTCGCAGGTTCGCGGGATCGCCGAACACTTCCGACATGTAGAACGCGCCGCCGCCGACCGTGAACTTCGGCGTCACGTCGTAGTTCGACCACATCGTGAGACTGTGCTTCGGCGTGTTCGGGAAGCGGTTGCCGTCGTTCGCCGCGTCCTTGCCGTTGTCGCGCAGCGCGCTCTTCATGTACGTGTAGCCGCCGAACACCTGCCACTGCTTCGTGATCTGCCCTGCGACGCCGAGTTCGAGACCCTGCACACGCTTGTTGCCGACCATCGCGTACTGGTTGTTCGGCAGCGTCACGCGCGCGTTGGTCGTGTCGATCTGGAACAGCGCGGCGGTGAGTGACAGCTTGTCGTTCAGCACGTTCCACTTGGTGCCGAGCTCGATGCTGCGGTTCTTCTCGGGCGCCATCTGATCGGCGTTCGGGCCGACGCCGCCGCGGCCCGGCGTGAGCGACTGCGTCTCGCTGCCTTCGCCGAGCAGCATGCCGGCCGGCGTCGACGACGTCGCATACGACGCGTAGATGCTGCCGTTCTGCGCGGGTTTGAACACGAGGCCGGCCTGCCAGTTCACGAGCGTGTCGTCGCGCGTATAGGTTTTACCGCCGTTGGCCTTGGTGTCGGTGAAGCGGGTCGAGTAGTCGTCGACGCGCACGCCGGCGTTGACCTGCCAGCGCGGCGTGATCTCGATCGTGTCGAAGCCGTAGATCGACTTCGTCGTGGTGCGTGCATGCGCGTAGTCGTTGTTGCGTGTGATCGAACCGGCCCACGGGTCGTTCGGGTTCGGCGACCACAGGCTCGTGCAGTTGTAGCCCGATGCGGCGCCGATGCCTTTCTGGCAGATCTTGCCGGTGTCGGTCGCGACGTTGTAGCTGTCGCGCTTGCCCCATTCGCGCGTCAGCTCGATGCCGGTCGTGAAGCTGTGCTTGAACGGGCCGGTGCGGAACTCGCCGAACAGCTCGGTCAGGTTCGCCAGGCTGTTGATCGAACTGTCGCGGTTGTTGTTGCGGCGCCAGACCTTGCCGTTCACCACGTTGCCCTGGCTGTCGTCCGGCTGGGTCCAGATGTAGTCCTGCGTCGATTCCGTGTAACGCGTGGTGTTGCGAATCGTCAGCGCCGACGTGATGTCGTGCTCGATCTTGATCGTGCTGATGTCCGACGTGGTCTTGCGGAAGTCGCGGTCGATCAGCCCGTAGAAGTTGTGGCGGTCGACGGGGGCCGGATAGATCGTGCCGACGTTCGCGGGTTTGTTCGACGCCGTATAGAAATACGGGATGCCGCCGTCGGGCATGTCGTCGGTCGACAGGTGGTAGTAGCTCGCGGTTACGCGCGTCGGCGTGCCGAGGCCGAACGCGATCGACGGCGCGACGCCCCAGCGTTCGTTGTTGACGGCGTCGCGGCCGGCGACGTCGTTGTTGTGGCTCATCAGGTTCAGGCGGAATGCGGCGTGATCGGCGAATTGCCAGTTGCCGTCGGCCGTGAAGCGGCGATAGCGGTCGGTGCCGAGGCCCGCGCTCGCGGCGGCGGTGGTGCCGAGGTGCGGGGCCTTCGTGATCAGGTTGATGCTGCCGCCCGCGCCGCCGCGGCCGCCGTACGCGCCGTCGGAGCCCTTGGTGATCTCGATGCGTTCGGTATTGAAGATCTCGCGCGTCGTGGCACCCGTGTCGCGCATGCCGTCGACGAACATGCTGCCCTGCGTGTCGTAGCCGCGGATGAACGGACGGTCGCCGAGCGGGTTGCCGCCTTCGCCGGCGCCGAACGTGATGCCGGGCACGGTGCGCAGCGCTTCCGTCAGCGTCGACGCGCCGCTGTTCTGGATCAGCTCCTGCGGGATCACGGTGACGGATTTCGGCGTGTCGACGAGCGGCGCGGTGAATTTCACGGAAGCGGAGAAATCGGCCTTGTAGCTGTGCTCGGCCTTGCCCTGTACCTCGATCGGCGCGAGATGGCCTTCGGTACCGGCCGGGGCGGGTGGCGGCGTACCGTCCGCCGCGAATGCCGGGCCGGCGGCGAGCACGCTGCACAAGGTGGTGAATTTACCGAGCTTCAGCTCGTCGGGACGTGACTTCATGGTGCGCTTCGACCTCGCGGTGTGTCCCCGGGGCGGTGCGCTGCGGAAATGTGCACGCCGTCGGGAATTATTACGATTTGTTTTCAGGCGGCATTCTATGTAATTTCATCGTGAATGAGAAGCGTTCTTGTTCTCGTTTGTTAGGGAATTGTTGACGAATGTGACGGGGTCATTGCGGAGGGAAGATTGGCCGAATGACCAGATAGGAAGGGCTTGTCGGGCCGGTTAGAGTCGCAGTGTCGCGATTCACTTGGTATGACTGCAAAATGCTAATATGACTGCATTGAAAGCAATCTTGATGAGGCGCACCATGCCGGTGATCACCGTCCGAAATCTGTCCGATGAAGTGCATCGAGCACTTCGCATTCGCGCGGCCCAACATGGGCGCAGTACCGAAGCCGAGGTGCGCGACATTCTCGAACAGGCCGTTCTTCCGGGCGGGCGGCTCAAGCTGGGAACGATGCTGGCGGCAATCGGGCAGGAGGCCGGCGGATTCGATTTCGACGCCCAGCGCGACAAGACGCCTGCCGATCCGATGAGCTTCGAATGATCCTTGTTGATACGAATGTCATTTCCGAACCGCTACGACGCGAGCCGAACGCGGCCGTGATCGAGTGGCTCGATGCCCAGAATGTCGAAACCTTGTTTCTGGCTGCGATCAGTCTCGCGGAAATACGATTGGGCGTGGCTGTATTGCCGGAAGGACGCCGGCGAGAGTGGCTGCATCAGAGCATCGAGCAGCGCGTGCTGCCATTGTTTCGAGGACGAATCCTGCCATTCGACGATGCTGCGAGCAAAGCGTATGCGAGCCTTCGCGCACGCGCTCGTGCCGCAGGTGTCGCAATTGCACCATCCGATGGTTTTATCGCCGGCACGGCCGAAGCGAACGGCCTGATCGTCGCCACGCGCGATGTCACGCCGTTCGAGGCAATGGGAATTCGCGTAATCGACCCGTGGGCGCGCTAGCGAGCCCACGGCTGCCGGCCGCGCAGGCTGCCCCGCAATTGAAAAACGCGCCGTGCGATGCGGCGCGTTCTGCTTCAGGCGAGCGCGCTTTCCAGCCTGAAACGATGGCGGGCGCGAGACCCCGGATGCGGTTCAATCGACGCCGTGAAACACCGCGTCCTCCGGCCCGAGGTATGCCGGCGGGCGCCACGTCGCGTCGCGCATCGAATGCTGGACGAGGTTCTCGACGCCGAGCAGCACCGCGAAGATCGCCATCCGCACCGGAATGCCGTTGTCGGTCTGACGGAAGATCGCGAGGCGCGGGTCGCGGTTCAGGTCGACCGACAGGTCGTTCGCGCCGGGCCGGCTGTCGCGCGGCAGCGGGTGCATGATCAGCGTGTCGGGCTTGCACACCGTGTCGACGAGCGCCTGGTTGATCTGGAAATCCGGCGTGTAGCCTTCGAACGACTCGTCGGTGAAGCGCTCCTTCTGGATCCGCGTCGCGTAGACGACGTCCGCGCCGCGCAGCCCGGCCGCGAGGTCGGTGGTCTGCTCGATCACGTGGCCGTTCGTCGCGATCTGGTCGACGATGTAGGCCGGCATCTCGAGCGTCGGCGGCGACACGAGCGTGAACTTCAGCCCGCGGTACAGCGCGAGCAGCTTGACGAGCGAGTGCACGGTGCGCCCGTACTTGAGGTCGCCGACCAGCGCGATGTGCGCGCCGTCGACGATCTTGCCGAGCCGCGAGAACTCGCGCTGGATCGTATAGAGATCGAGCAGCGCCTGGCTCGGGTGCTCGCCGGGGCCGTCGCCGCCGTTGATCACGGGCAGGTTGGTCGCGCGCGCGAACTCGGCCACCGAGCCTTTCTCCGGGTGGCGGATCACGAGCGCATCGACGTAGCCGGCCATCACGCGGCTCGTGTCGTAGATCGATTCACCCTTGGCCATCGACGAGAACGTGAAGCCCGTCGTGTCGCACACCGAGCCGCCGAGCCGGCAGAAGGCGGCGCCGAACGACACGCGCGTGCGCGTGCTGGCTTCGAAGAACAGGTTGCCGAGCACGGCGCCTTCCAGGACGCGCGAAATCTTGTGGCGGCGTGCGATCGGCTGCATCACGTCGGCCACGCGAAACAGCGCCTCGACCGATTCCCGCGAGAACTGGTCGACCGACAGCAGTTGCGGCTTGCCTTCGAAAAAGAACTGCTTGGCGAGTCCTTGATTATCTACGCTTTGCGTATAGCTGCCGCCTTCCGGTGCCGAGCGCTCGACGATTTCCGACACGAAGCGCTCGACGATCTCGGGCATCCCGCGCGATTCCTGCGAATCGTCGGGCAACAGCCAGGTGTCCAGCGCGCGCCGGCTGACGCCGATGCGATTGGCGAACGCTTCGCGGGTCATGTTGAGGCGGCGCATCGCGTCGCGGAGGAAGGCTTGCTGGGGGACGGTCATCGGCGGCTCCTGACGGAAAATATACGCGGTGCGTATATTAGTTCCTGGCGCGTTGAAGTCAAGGAAAATCTGCGCGGACCGGCTGTGTGGCCCATGTGACATGCGGCGGGTTCGTAGTGGCGCGTCGCGGCCGTCTCCGTATAATCAGGTCAGGCCCCGTGCCCGGCGTCTTGCCGGGCACGGGGCCGCATACGATTCGCCCGTCGGGCTTGTTGATTCGAAGGAGAATGAGAATGACGCGTACGATTGCTGCAATGCTGCTGGTAGTGACCGCCGCGCTCGCCGGTTGCAACACGGTCGCCGGTGTGGGCCAGGATATTTCGAAGGGTGGCCAGGCGATCAGCGATACGGCTGAAAAGGCCAAGTAAGCCGACTGGTTTCGGAATGCAGAAAGCGCCGGCCGTCCCGCAATTGCGGGGCGGCCCGGCGCTTTTTTTTCGACCGGCGCCGACGCCGGCGGCGTCACGCGTGTTCGACGAACGCGTAGCGGCCTTCGACCTTGCGCGGCGTGAACCAGCCGTAGTCGGGGAACATCCGGTTGCGCACGTACCAGACGTAGCCCACCAGCAACGCGGTGATCACGAGACTCGGCAGCGCGGTCGACGGATCGCGTCCGAGTTCGGCGATGGTTTTCGGCAACTGCAGCAGCGACAGCAGGATGAACGCGTGATAGGCGCCGACGCGATGAGTCGCGAAGCCCCAGATGAACAGCAGCGACAGCGGCACGGTCAACGCCAGGAACACGGCCACGAGGCCGGTGCCGGCGCCGCTTGCGAAGAAGTAATACGCGAGCACGAGGCTGATCGCGAGCTGGGCGATACCGAGCGCGACCAGGATCCGGACGTGCACCTTGTTCTTGCGGCAGCGCTCGGGGTCGGGGCGCGATGCGATCAGGTGCGCGAGCACGCGATCCTTGAGCCCCTGCCCGGACAGTTCGGCCAGTGCGTCGGCCTTCCTCGTTCCCGCGGAGAGCAGCACCGCGATTCTTGTTTTGGCTTCCTTCCTGTTCATTGCGTGTCGGATTGTTGTTCGATGGTTGTCAAAGGGGCCGGCCACGCGAATATTGCATCTTGCGGGGTGGTGCGCAATGGATTTGCGGCGCACGGACACATTCCTACAGTGGCCGGGGGCGCGGGCCGCGACGATGTGACGGGAGGAAGTGGCCGCCGTTGCCGCAATCCCGCGATGACTGCAATCAGTCGGCGGCGGTTTGAGCGGGGGTGGGCGCGGGGCTGGTTGGCCGGGCATCGTGCGTGTCGACGAGCCGCTCGCGCCGCCGCGTCGCGCCGACGAGCATGCCCGCGACGACGAGCGCGATGCCGGCGACCCGCGTGACGTTCAACGTTTCACCGAACAGCGCGACCGCGAACAGCACGGCCGAGACCGGCGCGACCGCCGTGAACAGCGCGGCCTCGGTTCCGCTGGTGCGCGCCGAACCCGCGTACCAGCACAAGTAGCCGAGCACGGTCGGCACCAGCGCGTAGTAGGCGATTGCCGACACCGCGCCGAGAGTCCAGCCATCTGCGACCGCGTGCCATTCGAATACAGCCGGCACGAGCGCGAGCACGAAGCCGAGGCCCGACATTGCGGTGGACAGCGCGAGCGGCGGCAGCGGCGCGGCAAGGCGCCGGTTGAGCAGGATGAATACGGCTTCGCATGCAACGGCGGCCAGCACCAGTGCATCGCCGGCAAGCGTCTGGAGCGACGGCAGCGCGTGGCCGGGGGCGAACGTGACGAACAGCACGCCGGCCGTGGCGAGCGCGGCGGCCACCCAGTCGCGCGGCGTCTGCCGCTCGCGCAGCACGACGGCCGCGATCAGCGTCGACATCGCGGGCAGCGTGCCGAGCATCACGCCTGCGTCGAGCGGCGACGACAGCTTCGTGCCGCTGATCAGCAGCACCGTATAACCGACACCGCCCGCTGCAGCCTGGATGACGAGCAGCACGCCGTCGCGGGTGGAAATGCGTGGCCAGCGCATTCGCTGCGCGCGCATCAGCGCGAACAGCAGCGGTGTCGCGATCAGGAAGCGCAGCGCGGTGGCCGTGAACGGCGGCAGGCCGCCTGCCGCGAGACGGCTCGCGATGACGGTGCTGCCGACGCCTGCCATCGCGGCGGCGAGATAGAGATAGCCGATCAGTCGTGTCTTCATGCGCCGCATCGTCGCGTATGGCGGCATCGCGCGTCTTGAACGAAATTGCAGCGGGCGCGGGTGCGTCGAGGGCCGTGCGTGGGGCGTTACGCACGTGCGTTTGCGCAGACTGCTGCCGAAGCGGAAGCGGAAGCCGAAGCGGAAGCCGCAGCCGCAGCCGCAGCCGCAGCCGCAGCCGCAGCCGAAGCCGACGCCCAAGCCGACGCCCAAGCCCAAGCCCAAGCCCAAGCCCAAGCCCAAGCCCAAGCCCAAGCCCAAGCCGCGCCAGCCGTCGTCGACATCGGGGCCCGCCTTCGATCGCCTTGCAACCGATCGCGTTGCGCGGGGGCCCGACGTCAACCGACCTGCGCAAACCTCCCCGGCGTGATCCCGAACTGGCGCGCGAACGCGCGCGTCAGGTGGCTCTGATCGGCAAAGCCGGCTTCGGCCGCGGCATCGGCGATCGGCAGGCCGCTGGCGAGCAGCGCGCGTGCCAGCCGCGCACGCGACTGGATCAGGTAGGCATGCGGTGTGATGCCTAGTTCGCGGGCAAACCCGCGCAGCAGCTGGAAGCGGCTCACGCCGCTCAGGCCGGCCAGCTCGGCGAGCGAAACGGGGGCGGCCGGTGCCGCGTCGAGCCGCTCCCGCGCGATGCGGATCGCCGGTGCAACGCCCGCCGTCGGCAGCGTGCGGTTCGCGTGCCGGGCGAGCAGCCCGGCGACGAGCATCACGAGTGCCTCGTCGCGGGCGAGCGGCGGGGATTCTCCCGCGACGATGCGCGCATGCAGCCGGCCGACGGCGGCCGTGAGCCGCGCGTCGCGTACCGCCGGATGCGCCAGTTCGATGCCGCCGAGGCCTTCTTCCGCCGCGACGCCCGCGACCAGCGCGGGCGCGAGGTACAGCATCCGCCAGCGCCGGCCCGTGCCGGCCTCGATCGGCGAACCGTCGTGCATCTCGCCCGGGTTGACCATGATCGCGTCGCCGGCCACGGCGTCGACCTGCCCGCGGCCGCTCCACGACCGGTGCGCGCCGCTGACGATCACGCCGACCCCGAATTCGTCGTGCGCGTGGCGCGGAAACGCGCGGTCGGAGTCGAGGCTGATTGCCTCGATGCCTTCGCCGGTCCGTCGGTAGTGGGTGACGCGGTGCATGTGCGCTCCTCGCGCCGGTCGCGGCGCGGATTTCGTGCACTTTAGCGCGTTCCGGCGGCGCGCGCCCTTCATCCTTTTGGCCGATACCGCGCATCGCGCGCAGCCCGCACCATGTGCACATGAGCAGCGTACACGGTCCGCCGGGCCTGAAGCTGCGCGGGAGACGGCAGGTGGAACGACAGGATCCGGTATTCATTCAGGTTGGCGCGCTCGCGGACGGCTTCGCGCCGGAAGCGAACATCCTCGCATCCGTCGATGCGCTCGCCGGGCATACGCTGACGCTCGGCGACGCGTCGGGGGCATGGCGGGTCTACATGTTCGAGCCGGGCGCGCTGCAGTGGCGCGACGCGGCGACCGACACGGGCGGCCGCGAGCCGTGCCGCGTGACGCGGTTGCGCAACGGGCTGTACTTCGTCGACTACATCGATTCGTCAGCCCGCGCGACGTCGGTCAGTCTCGTGATCGATCTCGACAACGGGGTATGGACGTCGGTTGTCGGCGCGCTGCCGACCGAAGCCGACACGCGTATCGACGCGTTCACGCGGGTGGCGCGCGGGCTGCCGCTGACGGGCGTCGAGGCCGGTTTCCGGCACGGCACGCTCGGCGGCCATACGCAGCCGGGGCCGCTGCACGGGCCCACGCGCGAACTGATCGGCAAGCGGACGCTGTACCGCTACAGCCCGACCGAGTGCTACGAGCACATCTACCTGAACGAGAACTTCTACGCGTGGCAGTGCCTGCAGGGTGTCGAAGGCGGCCTGGCCGATGTCGACCGCTGCCATTACTTCAGGATTGCAGAGGAGCTGTATCTGTTCGTGTGGCGCGAAAAGGTGGTGCCGACGCTCGGCGTCGTGCTGATCGACCTCGCGCAGCGCAAGACCGACGGCAAGATCTTCGGCTACCAGGGCGGCGATTTCGGCACGCTGTCGAACTTCCCGATCGGCGCGCATGCGCAGGTGCTGAACGACACCGTGCATCCGCTCGACGGCGGGGCGCAGCGATGAATGCCGCGCCGGGCAGCGGCCGCCTGCGGGCGGATTTCAGCGGGCGTGTCGTGCTCGTCACGGGCGGCGCGCAGGGGATCGGCGCGGCGATCGCGCGCCGTTTCGCGGAATCCGGCGCGTTCGTCGCGCTCGCCGACCTGAACGGCGAGGCCGCCGCCGCGCAGGCCGACGCGCTCGCGAGCACGGGCGGCGAGGTGCGCGCCTATCGGGTGGATGCGGCCAGCCGCGACCAACTGGTCGCGCTGGTCGCGGCAGTCGAGCGCGATGGCGGCCGGCTCGATGTCGTCGTCCACAATGCCGCGTATTTTCCGCTGACGCCGTTCACGCAGATCGACGAGCCGACGCTCGACCGGACGCTGTCGGTCAACCTGTCGGCGCTGTTCTGGCTCGCGCAGGCCGCGTTGCCGGCCTTCGGGCGCGCGGGGGCGGGGCGGCTGCTCGTCACGTCGTCGGTGACGGGGCCGCGCGTCGTGTATCCGGGGCTCGCGCATTACGCGGCGTCGAAGGCCGGCGTGAACGGCTTCATTCGCGCGGCGGCGCTCGAGCTCGCACGCCACAACGTGACGGTGAATGGTGTCGAACCGGGAATGATCCGCACGCCGGCGGCAGGCAATCTTGGCGATGCGTCGGTCGCCGCGCAGATCGCGCGCGACATTCCGCTTGCGCGGATGGGCGAACCGGAAGATATCGCGAACGCGATGCTGTTTCTCGCGTCGGCCGATGCCGCGTACATCACGGGGCAGACGATCGTCGTCGACGGCGGTGCGACGTTGCCCGAGAGCGGGGCGGTGCTGGGCGGCGAGTGATGGCTGGCCGGGTAACGCGCCGCGCAACGAGGCGGCTCCGGCGGCCTGCCGCGCGTTCACGCAGCAGGCTCGGCAGGTTCCGTCGGGGGCATCTTCGCGAGCGTCAGTCCGGCATGCCGTCGTGGTCCCCGAGCGGCCTGGCGGGCCAGTCCACCCAGCGGTCCGCGCGGGTAAGCTCGTACGCCTCGTTCTTCGGGTAGCGGATACGGTTGTCGTCGCGCGGGCGTTCGCCGATCACCATCAGCCTGACCTCGTCCTTCGTGTTGTTGATGAAGGTGTGACAGATGCCGGTGCCCGCCGGAAACGCGACGGAATCACCTTCTGCAACGGGGTGCAGCACGCCGTCGATCCAGACATCGGGCTTGCCCTCGAGCACGTACACGAACTCCTGCTCGGTGCTTTCGGCATGCGGATATGACGTCCGCCGACCCGGCAGGAGCCTCACGTGATGAATGCCGATACGGGTGATGCCGAGTTCGGCGGAAAGCGGTGCGTCCAGCGCCATCGGCTCGGTGTCGCCGCGGTAGCAATGCGCTTCCGGTTCTTCGAGCTCGGTCCAGTGCTTGATGAAATCGGGGCGGGTCATTGGATGCTCTCCTTTCGGGGGATGTCGACTGTGGCGATTCACGCGCCGGCGTCGGCAGCGGTTTGCGCCCCATCTCGGCGAATGAACCTCGGCCGATAACTTGCCGGCCGATACGAAACGACGTTTGCACGTCGCGGCTGCCGGGGGCGGGACGTTGGCCCGGATGCCGCCGGCGAAGCGATCGGCGACATCCACGGCATTTTGCGACGAACCTGTTTTCGTTGTGGAAACGACGTGCGAGACGCGCGCATGCCTGCCGCCGCGTACCGCCGCGACTACAGCCAGCCGTTGCGGATGAACTCGACGATCGAATAGCGGCGGTGCTCGAGATCGTGCTGCCGGACGGCGTCGACGATGCGCGATACGCCATCCGCGTAGGGCGTATCGCCCACCACGCGCGATTCGAACTGCAGGCTGCACGCACCGTCGTCGATGCGTATCCGGTGAATCGCGTGGCGGCCGAGCTGATCGTCGGCGACGGCGAATTCGCTGCGCTGCACGTCCGGGTCGCGCACGGAGCGGATGTCTTCCGGCCGCACGCCGAGCGACTGGCCGATCCCGACGGCCGTGCCCGGGACGGACGTCTTGCCGGCCTGGTGCGACTCCGTCAGGCTGATCCGGCAGTCGTGAAACAGGTGGCCGCTGGTCTCCAGCATGCTCATGAACTTGAGCATCAGGATGTTCGTGTTCGGACACAGCACGATCGGGAAAGCGTACGAGCCGGCTTCGAGCACGGAGCCGGTGGACAGCTCGACGAGCGGCGCCGCGGTGGCCTCGCAGAACGCGATGACATCAGGGAGCTCGCGGCCGGAACCGGCGTGCACGACGATCGAGCGGGCGTCGGTATGCCGGGCGTCACCATGCCGGGCGTCGCTATGCTGCGCATCGTGGTGCGTGCTGTCCGACCACGCCATCACGCGACAGGTTGCGGGGTCGAGCCGGTGCGCGCCGAGCAGTTCGCTGGCCAGCTTGCCGGTTCCTACGACGAGTACTTGCATGGCATTGACGGGTTGAGGTTCGGAATTCGTTCAGGACGGGAAATGGCGCCGGCCGTCGGGTGGCCCGGCACGGTCGCGGCGCGTGCCGCCGCAGCGGCCTCGCGCATTATGCCCGGCCGCCCGCCTGCGCGCCCGCCGGGCCGGCAGGCGGCGTGCGGCGTGCGGCGTGCAGCGTGTGGTGCGCGGTGCGCGGTGCGCGGTGCGTCAGCTCGCCGACACCGTCGGCAGCCACGCGTTCGCCGCATTCTGCGTGGCGAGCTGCTTCGCGATCGAGCGCGCGAGTCGATCCGTATCGGACACCACCGTGTCGTGCTTGGCTTCCGACACGCCATGCAGGCCGGCGCCGACCGCTGCCGACGTCGCGAGGCGGCCGGCCGCCGCGCCGACCCCGGCGGTTTCCACCATGCCGGGCAGGTGGCCGCTGTTCGCGCTGGACGAGAACGTGCCGAGCGGTTGCGGCGCGCCATACGCCGGCCGGAACAGCACGGTGACCGATGCCTTCACTTCGCTCTTGCCCGCTCCGAGCCCGATCAGGGTGCGGCGGCGGCGGTTGCCGGCGTCGATCGACTCGAACCGGCCTTCGATCACCAGCGCGTCGCGGCCGTCGGGCACCGGGCCGCGCAGCGCGGGGATGCCTTGCGACCGGAGTTCGCGCACGAGCGCGTCGGCGAGCCGCTCGCGTGTCGTCAGCGCGCTCTGCTGGCGTTGCACGTCGGCGGACGAACCGCTCGCGAGGGTCGTGAGCTTGGCGATCATGCCGGCGTCGACCTTGACGTCGGTCGTGTCCACGTCGAACGCGGACACGTAGACGACGTCCGCACGAACCTGCGGCTGCGTGCGGGCCGCCGGCGCGGCGGTCATGGCGGTGGTTGAGGTCGATGCGCAGCCGGTCATCGCGAGCGCGCCGGCGATCAGCGCGACGCTCGTCAGACGTTTGGCGTGGGTGGCAAGGGTGTGAAGGGAAGTGAGCATGTCGATCTCCGAGGCCTGGATGAAGTTGCCGATACTGTCGCGGCATTCAGGAACGCGAACGATCGGAAGCGGGGCGTGATCGCTGGCGAGGGAGAGGTTTCATGCCGTTGCGCAACACGCAGGCGCAAGTATGCGGAGGCCGGGCGTGATGCGCCACGCAGGAATTATGTCGGCGCATGTCACGTGCCGCCGCGCGCGGGCACGCTGGGCCGCCGGATCGTCGGATCGTCAGGCAGTAAGGGAGTAAGGCGGTAAGGCGGTAAGGCGGTAAGGCGGTAAGGCAGTAGGGCAGTAAGGCAGTAAGGCGGACAGAAGAACCGAAGAACCATCGAGCCGCCACTCAACCCGAAAGCCCTCGCCGCGCCTGCCCGGACGAATCGAGCGGCAGCGCGACGACGGCCTCCAGGCCGCCGCCGTCGCGGTCGCGGAACGTCAGCGAGCCGCCGTGCAGGCGGGCGATCCGCTCGACGATCGCGAGGCCCAGGCCCGTGCCGCCCGCATGGCTGCGTGCGTTCGCGCCCCGGCTGAACGGTGCCTTGAGCCGTTCGAGTTCGGCCGCGCGGATGCCGTTGCCGCGATCGCCGACCACCGCATACGCAATCCCGCCTTCGGCCCACGTGCGCACGCCGAGGCCCGTGCGGCCATAGACGACCGCGTTCTGCATCAGGTTCATCAGCAGCCGCATTACGCTGATCGGACGAAACGCGAACATGGGCACCTCGCCTTCGTCGAACTCGAATTCATGGCCGAGCCCCGCGAAATCCGCGACGAGCTGGCCGATCAGCGCGTTCAGGTCGCCGGTTTGCGGCGTTTCGCGCTCGCCGCTGCCCGCGTAGTCCATGAATTGCTGCAGGATCGTATCGATCTGGTCGAGATAGTGCTCGGCCGATGCGGTGAGCGCGTCGTGCGTGCCGCGCGGCAGCGCCATCGCGATCGCCAGGCGCAGCTTGGTGAGCGGCGTGCGGATGTCGTGCGACACGCCGGCCAGCATCAGCGAGCGGGTCGCTTCCGCCTGTTGCAGTGCGTCGGCCATCTGGTTGAATGCGCGGCTCACGTCGGCGATTTCGGTCGGGCCGTCGGTGGGCAGCGGCGGCGGGCGCTCGCCCGCGCTGACGCGCTGCGCCGCCCGCGCCAGCGCGTCGAGCGGCCGGTTCAGGTGGAGCTGGATCAGGTAGCCGGTCAGCGCCGCGAGCAGCGCCAGCCCGACCGACAGCACGAGGGCCGTCGTGATGCCGCTCGCCTGCGCGTCGGCGGCCATCGGCAGCGGCACCCAGACAGGCGAGCCGGCCGCGTGCAGTCGGATCCACAGGCGCTCGTCGTCGCCGGATTGCCAGCGCGCCGGGAGGTCCGGCGGCAGGTGGCGTTCCAGGGCCTGCATGAACACGTCGCGCTGCCAGGTGCGGAAGAAGGCCGCCAGGTTCGGCGCTTGCGGCGGTGCGGCCGGCGGCAGCGCGGCCTGGCCGCCGAACTGCGCGACGGCCGTGCGGCCGGCATCGGGCGGCAGGCTGGCGAGCGTGCGGTCGAGCAGCTGCACGTAGTCGGCGAAAACGATCGAGGCCCGCTCGATGCGCGGGCGTTGCACGTAGTGCAGCAGCACGGTGAGCGAACAGGCGAGCGACAGCGCGACGAGCGCCACCAGCAGCGCGATGTTGCGCGCGAGCAGCGAGCGCGGCAGCGGGATGCGCATCACGGCTCGATGCCGGCCACCAGCATGTAGCCGATGCCCCAGACGGTCTTGATGAAGCGCGGCTTGGCGGGATCGTCCTCGACGATCTGGCGCAGCCGCAGGATCTGGACGTCGACGCTGCGGTCGAGTGCGGCATGGTCGCGGCCGCGCGCGCGGGCGAGCAGGTTCTCGCGGCTCACCGCGCGATTCGGCGACGAGCCGAGCGCGTGCAACAGCAGCATCTGCGCCGAATGGATCTCGACGGGCGTGCCGTCGCGCATCAGCGTCTGCTGGCCGACGTCGAACGTGAACGCGCCGAAACGCAGGCGCTGCGACGTGACCGTCGGCTCGCCGGCCGCCATCTTCTGCCGCCGCAGCAGCGCGCGGACGCGGGCCACGAGTTCGTCGGGGAGAAACGGCTTCGCCAGGTAATCGTCGGCGCCCGTCTCGAGGCCGACGACCTTGTCCGCGGCATCGCCTTTTGCGGTGAGCATCAGGATCGGCAGCGTCTGGCCTTCGGCGCGCAGGCGCCGGCATACGCTCAGGCCGTCCTCGGGCTCCATCATCAGGTCGAGCACCAGCAGGTCGTACGGCTCGCGCTGCAGCAGGCGGTCAAGCCGCTTGCCGTCGGCGACCGCGCGGACCTGGAAGCCGTGGCCGGTCAGGAAGCGCTGCAGCATGTTGCGCAGCTCGGCTTCGTCGTCGAGCACGACGATCCTGCAGGACTGTTCCATCGCTTGCCTCCCGGTGCGTGCGCGGCCGGATCGTCGTGCGGGTTCAACGGGCCGCCATGCGCTGGCGCATGAAACCGGCCAACTGCTCGAGCGTGACGTAGCCGTTGTGCTGCGTATCGATTTCGTCGAAATGCTGCGCGACCATCGGCATGCCCGCGGCGGCCTGCTCGCGGGTGAGCCTGCCGTCGTGCGTCGTGTTCGCGCTGGCGAAGCGGGCCTGCAACTGCATCAGTGCGCGTTCGACGCGTGCACCACCGTTCGCCGCGCCGGGCGGCACCTGCTGTGCCGACGCTGCTGCTGAGACGATACACAAAACGACGACGGCAATCATCTTCTTGATGGACTTCATGGGGTTTCTCCTTGCGTGGCCGACGGTCTGCGCCGGCCGGGTGGTTGATGAAACGGATGGAAAACGAAACAGACCGGAGCGGGGCCGGGTCATGCCCAGTGCGCCGGCACCCACACGCGGCCGGCCCAGTGGCCGGGCACCCAGACGACGGCGCGCGGCGGGTGGGCGACATACACGGCGCGCGGGGCGACGTACACGGCACGCGGCAGCGGCGGCGCGAGGTACAGGACCTTCGGCGGCGGCGGCGCGACGTAGACGACGCGCGGCGCGGGTGCGACCACGACGGCCTTCGGCGGCGCAACATGCACGACCTTCGGCGGGGGCGTGACG